>NZ_BAAGSM010000043.1:0-406894 GCF_054782435.1 Nocardia thraciensis | reverse complement strand
CCCGCACCCTCACCCCACGAAACACCATCAGCCCCATCAGCAAACGACTTACACCGACCATCCGGAGCCAACCCACGCTGCCGAGAAAACTCCACGAACGCTGCCGGAGTCGCCATGACCGTCACACCCCCGACGAGCGCAAGTCCGCAATCTCCGGCCCGCAACGCCTGGCACGCTTGATGAATCGCCACCAGCGACGACGAACACGCGGTATCCACCGACACCGCCGGACCCTCCAAACCCAAGGCGTAGGAAACGCGGCCGGAGACCAGCGAACCAGCACTCGTCGGTGTCCCATAGTCGTGATACATCACGCCCGCGAAGACGCCGGTGTCACTTCCCCGCAACGTGACCGGATCAATTCCGGCGTCCTCCAATGCCTCCCAGGCCACCTCGAGCAGAATGCGCTGCTGTGGATCGGTTTCCAGCGCCTCGCGCGGGCTGATTCCGAAGAACTCGGCATCGAAATCGCCAGCGTCGTACAGGAATCCGCCCCATCGGGTGTAGGACTTTCCCGAGCCATCCGCGTCCGGATCGAATATCTCCGGGTCCCATCCGCGATCGTCCGGGAATTCATGCACCGCGTCCCGGCCTTCGGCCACCAGATTCCACAATCCGGCACGGGACGTGACCCCGCCCGGATAGCGGCAGCCCACACCGACGATGGCTATCGGCTCGGAGGTCCCGGCGCTTTCGCGCATCGCCCGGCGAGGTCGCGACCGCGTTGTCCCGCCGAGTTTTTCGAGCACATGCTCGGTCAGCGCGGCAGGCGTCGGATAGTCGAAGATCGCCGTCACCGGCACGGACACGCCGGTGGCTCGTCGGACGCGATTGCGAACGTCGAGCGCGGTCAGAGAATCGAATCCGAGATCCCGGAAATTTCGATCGGCATCGATGTCGTCGGGCCCGTCGTATCCCAGGGCCGCCGCGATCTCCGCGGCGATCAGCTCACCCACCACCGCACGACGTTCGGCCGCGCCGAGGTCGGCGAACCGGCTTTCCGCGGCCACCGCCGAACTGCCCGTGCGCGCGACCGGCCGCGCCGCGGGGACGAGGGAGTTCCAGATCGGGGCCGCCGCCCCGGATCGACGGTGCTCCCGCAGCGCACGCGGATCGAGTTGCGCGGCAACGATATCGGGTCGACCGGTCCGCAACGAGGCGTCGAAGAGTCCGAGGCCCGCGGCCGCCGACAGCGGTACGAATCCGATGCGGCCCAACCGGGCGAAATCGTCCGTGGCGAGCGTTGCGGTCATCCCGCGGTCCGCGGCCCAGGGTCCCCAGGCAATCGACACGGCGGGCAGGCCGCTCGCATGCCGTGACCGGGCCAGACCATCCAGAAAAGCGTTCGCCGCCGCGTAATTGGCCTGTGCCGCCGCGCCGATCGCCCCGGCCACGGAGGAGAACAGCACGAACATCCGAAGATCGAGATCCGCGGTCGATTCGTGCAGGTACCAGGCGCCGTCGACCTTGGGCCGCAGGACGCGTTCGAATTCGTCCCGGGTGAGCCCGCCCACCAGTCCGTCCGCCAATACTCCGGCCGCGTGCACCACCCCGACGAGCGGCGCACCACCCGGCACCGCCGCTATCAGGTCCGCGACGGCCGCGCGATCGGATACGTCGCATGCCGCGATCGACACCGAGGCGCCGAGTTCGGACAGTTCGGCACGCAGTTCTTCGCTCCCCGGCGCTGCCGGACCTCGCCGGCTCGTCAGCAACAGGTGGCGAACACCGTACTGCCGCACCAGATGTCGCGCCAGCACCGCACCCAGTCCGCCGGTGCCGCCGGTGATCAGGACGGTACCGGCGGTCAGATCGGGCGCCGGTGCGCCCGCGGAGCCAGCACCGACCAACCGCGGGACATATCCGGCGCCACCCCGCACGGCAACCTGTGGTTCCCGCGCACCGGTCACCGCGGCGACCAGATCGGCGATATCCGTGCTCTCGTCGCCATCGCACACGACCACGCGGTCGGGCTCCTCGGCCTGCACCGAGCGCACCAGGCCCCAGATAGCCGCCGCCGCGGGACGCACCCGGTCGGTATCGGCCACCGAAACCGCACCGCGCGTGCACACCACGAGCGTGCTCCCGGCGAACGTCTCCTCTCCCAGAAACAGTCGCAGCACATCGAATGCCCTGCCCACTGCCGAGTGCGCCTGACCGACGACATCGACGTCGTCGCCCACGCTCCGCAGATCCAGGACCACCGGTCCCGGCGCGGCAACGACCGCGTCGTCCCAGAACGCGTACTGCACCGAGGCACCGGATGTCCGCACCCGTTCCCAGTCCAGCTGCCGGACAGGCACCTGCACCCCGGCCGCCGCGGGCACGTCCCGGACCTCCCGTGCCCGCACCGTCCCGACCGACAGAATCGGACGGCCCTGCCGGTCGGCGATCTCCACCGCCAGGCCCTCGGCCGCGCCGGGCGTGATGCGCGCGCGGACCGCTGTCGCCCCGGAAGCGTGCAAGGCGACGTCCTGCCAGGTGAACGGCACGATCACCGGATCATCGACCGAACGGGTGAGCAAATGCGCGTGCAGGATCGCGTCGAGCAGCACCGGATGTAGCCCGAAGCCCTCGGCGGCGTGCGAATCCGGCAGTGCCGCTTCGACATACAGTTCGTCACCGCGCCGCCACAGTGCGGTCATCCGCCGAAACGCGGGCCCGTAGTGGTATCCGGCCGTATCCAGCCGCTCGTACCAGTCGGTCAGATCGACCGCCACCGCGTCGTCCGGTCGAGCGAGCGAGACATTCTCTTCGGCAAGGGTATTCGCCGCCAACGTCCCTTCGGCGTGCGGCCGCCACTCGTTCTCGTCGGGCGATGCCCGCGAATACACCGAGACCGGTCGGCAGCCCGCCTCGTCGGCCGCGCCGACGATCACCTCCACGTCGACTCCCGCACGGGGCACAGGCACTGGCGCGGCCATGGACAGCTCGAGAATATTCGGGCATCCGACCTCGGCACCGGCGCGGAGGGCCAGTTCGACGAGGACCGACCCCGCGAGCACGACCTGTTCCCCGATCCGATGATCGGCCAGCCATGGCTGCGCGGCCGCAGACAATCGCCCCCGCAATACCACGCCACCGGAATCCGGCAGCGCCACAATCGCATTGGTCAGCGGGTGCCGAGACGCCGCACGCTCCGATCCGCTCGGCGCCGGGGTCGCCTCGGCCCAGAAGCGCCGGTGCGCGAAAGCATATGTGGGCACGGGTACGTAGGCGGCGGATTCGGCTGCCAGTAGCGCACGCCAATCCACCTCGGCGCCATCGGTGTACAACCCGGCCAGCGATTCGACCACCGCCCGGACCTCGTCCCGCCCCTTCCGTAGCGCTGCCACCGATACCACATCGGTGTCGCCCGCGGCCTCCGCCACGAGCCCGGACAGCCCGCCGTCCGGTCCCAGCACGGCGAACCGGAGAGCGCCGGCGGTGACCAGCGCCCGCACCGCATCGGCGAACCGGACCGGTTCCCGAATCTGGCGCACCCAATAGTCCGGACCGGTCGACTCCGGCCCGATCATCGCACCGGAGACGGTGCCGCACAACGCAATCGCGGGCGCCCGGTACTCGATCCGTCCGGCGACTGCGGCGAACTCCTCGAGCATCGGCTCCACGAGCGCCGAATGGAAGGCGTGCGATACCGGTAGCGGGTCGACGCGGTGACCACTGTCCCGCAGTGCGACGGTCACATCCTCGACTCGATCCGCGGCCCCGGAGACCACCACCGCTCGTGGACCGTTGATCGCCGCCAGCTCCACGCCCGCGACCAGCGCCGACCGCACCTCGGCCACGGGCGCGCTTACCGCCGCCATCGCGCCCCCGGGCGGCAGCGCCGCCAGCAGCCGTGCGCGAGCGGCCACCAGCATCGCGGCGTCGGCGAGGTCGAACACCCCGGCCACGTGGGCGGCAGCGAACTCGCCGATCGAATGTCCGACCACGAAATCCGCTCGCACACCAAAGGATTCGAACAGCCGATACAGCGCGACCCCGACCGCGAACAGCGCCGGCTGCGCCTGATCGGTGCGCTCCAAAGCTGCCGAGCCGTCCCACAACATGGCCGCGACCGACGGCAACCCAGCCCGTTCCAGTTCCCCGGCCACGGCATCGAATGCCTGCGCGAACACCGGAAACCTTCGGTACAGCTCCCGCCCCATACCGGTGAATTGGGCGCCCTGCCCCGGAAAGACGAAGGCTGTCTTCCCGGTCCGGGCCACACCCTCGACCACCGATGATGACGGTCGGCCCCGCGCGAGCGTATCCAGTCCGGCCAGCAACTCGTCCCGATCGCCACCCAGCACGACCGCGGTGCGCTCGAACCGCGCGCGATTACCCAGCGACCACGCGACGTCCGCGGCCGACACACCCGGCCTGTCCCGCGCCCAATGCGCGAGTCTGGCGGCCTGCCGCGCCGGGCCCGGCGCGTCGCGGGCCGACACCACCCATGGCAGAACCGGCAAACCGGCGCCACCACCGTCCGAGTGCTCCGTGGGCGGGCCCTCCTCGACGATGACATGCGCGTTGGTACCGCTGATTCCGAACGACGACACTCCCGCCCGGCGCGGCCGCCCGTCGGTGTCCCACGGCCGTGCCGCCGTCGCGGGCTCCACCGCACCGGACGACCAGTCCACATGGGGGCTCGGCTCGTCGATATGCAGCGAACGCGGCACGCGGGCATGGCGCATGGCCAAGACGACCTTCAGCACGCCCGCCGCCCCGGCCGCCGCCTGCGTATGTCCGATGTTGGACTTCAGCGACCCCACCACCACCGGTTCGCGACCGTGACGGTCCTGCCCGTACGTGGCCAGCAACGCGTGTGCCTCGATCGGATCGCCGAGCCGGGTGCCGGTGCCGTGCGCCTCGATCACATCGATATCGCGGGCGGACAGCCCCGCCGACGCCAGGGCCTCCCGAATCACCCGCTGCTGTGCGATCCCGTTCGGCGCGGTCAGGCCGTTGCTCGCACCGTCGTGATTGATCGCGCTGCCGCGTATCACAGCCCAGATCGTGCGGTTGTTGCGCTGCGCGTCGGACAATCGCTCCAGCAGCAGCATGCTCCCGCCCTCGGCCCACCCGACACCGTCGGCCGCGGCGGCGAACGATTTGCAGCGACCGTCGGCGGCCAGTCCACGCTGGCGCGCGAAGGACAGGAACCCAGCGGGGGTCGCGATGATCGTCGCGCCGCCGGCCAATGCCAGATCACATTCCCTCGATCGCAGCGACCGACTCGCCTCGTGCACCGTCACCAACGACGACGAGCAGGCGGTATCGATGGACAGCGCGGGACCGTGCAGCCCCAGGTGATAGGCGATCCGACCGGAGGCGACACTGAGGGCGCTCCCGGTTACCCAGTGCCCCTCGACCCGCGGCCACTGCGCACTGCCGAGCAACCGGGCGCCGTAGTCGTTCGCTGTTATTCCGGCGAACACCCCGGTTCGGCTGCCCCGCAGCGACAGCGGGTCGATATCGGCGTATTCGATGGCCTCCCAAGCGGTTTCCAGCAGAATTCGCTGCTGGGGATCCAGCGACACGGCCTCGCGCGGTGAAATTCCGAAGAATTCCGGATCGAAATCGGCGGCGTCGTCGAGAAAACCACCGGCGCACGAATATGTTCGCCCTGGTGCATCCGGATCCGGGTCGTAGAGCGCGGCGGTATCCCAGCCGCGCTCCGTCGGAAAGGAGCCGACAGCGTCGCGTTCGCCGTCGAGTAGCTCCCACAACTCGTCCGGGGTCGTCACACCACCCGGCAACCGGCATGCCATACCGACCACCGCGATCGGTTCGGACTGTTGTGCCCGTAGCCGTCGGACCTCGCTGTGTGCCTCGCGCGCCTCACCCAGTGTGCGACGCAGGTAGGTTCTGAGCTTCTCCTCGTTCGACAATCCTCAATCCACCGATCGGTCACACAACTGCACACGCGAGCCGCGGCGATGTCTTCTCCCGCCACGCTGCGCGACCTACCGCCGATCCCGCGAACACACGACGCGAACACACGACCTTGACTGCCCGACACCCATGGGCAACCATCCCGGACCGACTCTCGAACCCACCCGGAATTCCACACCCGGCACACGTGACCGGCGCGGAAACAGTAGCCGAACTCGTGCGGAACATAACCGAACCTTCCGTTTTTCACTGTACAACGCAACGTCCAGCTATCGTATCGACAACTCCGAGCCTGTGGTCCCAATAATGGGAAAAGGACTATCGGCTGAATTAGCGGTCTCGCCATTCAGTCGACGGCCAGCGCCTCTACCACCGGCATGCGTGTTGCCCGCACTGCCGGGGGAATCGCCCCGAGCAGGGCCAGCAGCAGAGCTACCGCGCCGTAAACCCCGAGCAACGGACCTACGTGATAGTCGATGTCTATCGACATGGCTCGGCCGATCGCCACGGCGCCCAGGTATTGGATCGCTGCGCCGCCCACCAATCCGCCGACGGCGCCGAGCACACCGATCCCGAGTGCCTCGGCCACCACCGAGCGGAGCAGGAAGCGGCGACTGGTGCCCATCGCGCGGAGCACGCCGATCTCTCGGCGCCGATCCAGCACCGACAGCATCAAGGTGTTGAGCAGCGCGACGGCGGCCACCGCCATGACGATCCACGACGTATTCGTAGCCAGCGCGGTGCCCTGCCGCAAACTGCTCGACGTACCGGCGACGGCCTCCGCACCGGAATCGATCGACAGGTCCTGCGGCACCACCCGACGCAACTCGGCGCGGACGGCATCCGGGTCGGCTCCGGACGCCAGATCCACCGCGAGCATGGTCTCGCCGGGCCGGTTGTACCAATTCCGCATGCGTGGCAGATCCATCATGATGGTTCCGGAGATCGCGGCGAAGTATGGGATCACCTGCACGATCCGGACCTCATGCCGACCTGTCGGGGTAGGCAGGGTGAGCGTGTCCCCCTCGGACAGCCCCAGGCTCCTGGCAACATCGCGAGAGATCACCACCCCCTTTCCCGATACCACCGCCGCACCCGCTTGCGGGGTGACCGCCGTATTGAGTCGACCGAAATCGGCGCCTGCTCCCGCCGGTGGAGCCGGAACTCCCTGCAGCATCACACGCTCGGATCCCACGTTCGCGAATGCCAGCTGCACCGGACCCACGGCCGCGACCCCGGGCAGCGCCGCAATCCGCTCGGCCAGCCCCGTCGGCAGCAACGGACCGGTCGGGAACTGATTCATCGACCCGGGCGTCACCCAGAAGTCCGCGGCCGCCAGATGTTCGAAACTCTGTCCCGCGGAATCGACCACGATCCGGGTCGCACTGCCGGTGGAAACAACCGCCGCGACCCCGATCAACACGGTCATCGCCGTCGCCCACACCCGGCGGGGCGCACGTTCGAGGTTGGTGGCGCCCAGCGCCCCGGGACCACCGAACCGGCGAGCGATGCCCGCGGCCGCCCGCACGACGTGTGCGCTCGCCGCGAACCACCACACGATCAGCGCCCCGAACGCCAGCGATACCGATGCCAGCGACCACGCTCCCGGGGCGTTCGCCGCCACGTAGATCACCGCCGTCACCAGCAGCAGCCCCAGCACCGCCGCGGCCCGGCGCCACGCGGGCCGGATTGCGTCGGAGGTAGCCGCCGCCACCGGAGTCAGCGCCTCGATCGGCTGCACCCGGTATACCGCCCGGGCCGCGAAGGCCGCCGCCACGACGCTGGCCAGGACGCACAATCCCACCGCGACGGGAACCGCATAGCCGGGTACGAGGTACTCGGTGCGCGCCTCCATCGATTGCACGATCGCCGCCGGTAGCTGACCGATCGTGATACGTCCCGCCACAACGCCGATACCGGCGCCCACGAGACCACCGCACAGGCCGACCAGGACGGCCTCCAGGAACAAATCCCGGACCATCGGACCCCGCACGGCCCCGACCGCCCGCAGGACCGCCAATGTCGGACGCCGCTGAGCGATCGCCATCGCCATCGCGTTGTAAGTGAGGAAGGCCGACACCACCAGGGCCGCCGCGGCGGCCATCAAGCTGGAATACCGGATGAGCACCACGACGCCACCGGTCTGGGCGGCACGGAAGCCGGGATCGGCGACCACGGCCCGACCGTTCACCACATCGGTCAGGGCCGTGCGCAACCGCCCTACGTCGGTGCCGGGCGCCGCGATGATCTGCACCGAATCCACCTGCCCGGTGCGCCCGGTGAGGCGTTGCGCGGTCGCCAGCGTGGTCACGACAACGTGCCCGCTGTTCAGCGCACCGGCCTCGGCGTCCGTCACAAGGCCCGCGACAGTGGCCTTTCCGGCGGCGAACGGTATCGTGTCGCCTTCCCGGTAGCCCATGGACGCGCCGACGAGAACCCCGTTGGGTGTGGACAGGAGTTTCCCGGCGTCATCGGCGAACGCGCCGGTGAGCGAACTGCCCAGCTGCGCGATCCGGGCATCCGCCCCCACCAGTAGGGCGCGATTCTCGTTCGAACCGACCTGAGTGCGCATCATCGGTACCGCCGTGCGCACGCCGGGTACGGATTCGATCTCGCCCACCAGGTCCTGTCGAAAACCGGCATCGGTGATCCCGCTGACCTCGACCGCCGAGTCGCCGCCCAATTCGTCGACGAGCCTGTGCATGGAACCGGTGAGCGATCCGGAGATACTGAACACGGCCACCATCAGCGATGCCGATACCCCGAGCACTGTCAGGGACATCAGCGTCCGGCCGGGATGAGCCACCAGCTCACCGATATTGAACAGCCGGAACCGATCCCAGATCGCCCTGGTCCTTCTCACATCACACCGCATCCGGTCGTTTCGTCGGACGTGATATGCCCGTCCTGCAAGGTCAGGACGCGATCGGTGAGCCGGGCCGCGTCCGGATTGTGTGTCACCATGACCACCGCCCGTCCGGTCCCGGCCTCACCGGCGACCTCGGCGAGCAACTCGAGAATCGAGAGGCCCGTCTTCGAATCCAGATTGCCGGTCGGCTCGTCGGCCAGAATCAACGGCGGGTCCATCAGCAATGCCCGCGCGACAGCGACCCGCTGCATTTCACCGCCGGACAACTCCGCCGGCCGGTGCTCGGCGCGCGACCTCAGCCCCACCCTGTCCAGCAACGCGAGCGCGGCGGGCTTCGCCCTGCGTAGCGCCACGCCGTCGACCAGTTTCGGGACGGCGACGTTCTCCCAAGCGGACATCGTCGGCAGGAGGTTGAAGAACTGAAATACGAAACCCACTCGGCGGCGCCGGAATTCGGACTGCTGCTCGTCGTTCAGCACACCGATCTCGGTCTCACCGAACCGGATCGAGCCCGAATCCGGCTTGTCCAGGGCGCCCAGCAAGTGCAGGAGCGTGCTCTTACCCGACCCGGACGGGCCGACGACCGAGACGAAGTGACCACCGGTCAGCGTCACGTCGACACCGTCGAGCGCCCGAACCGTCTGCCCACCGACCCGATATTCCCGAACCACGTTCGTGCAGGTGACAGAGAGCGACATCGAACTCCCGACGGCATCGTTGGCAGACGGCATGAATCGGAGCATGCCACACCGCCACCGCCGACCCAATAGAAAAGCGGCCGACCGCTCGCGGCGCTGGCGGGGACCGCCAGGTGACCAGCGGCGGCCAAGCCGAGGCCCCCGCCGATCCGCGACTCGAGGCGACACGACTGGTCATGCTGGTCAACGGCCTCGGGACCAGCGTGCTCGCCGGGCAGCGCACCGTCGACTACGCCGCTCGGTGCAACACGATCAACTCGACCGAATCTTCCACGCCACCGACTCCTGAATCGTGGACGGATCGGTAGCCGCGGCGACCCAGGCCTGTCCAGCAAAGCCTCGGACGCCGCCCATCCAACACAGATTAGTAAGCTGGCGCTTCTATAACTATCAGCTTTCTCTGGGTTGACTGTAATATTAGCAAGCGTTAGCTTAGTATTTATGGCTACGGAGAACGGACAGGCCGATGATGCTCTGCGGCTGGCGGAATCGGTGCGGTGGGCGGTGTCGCGGCTGTCGTCGCGGCTACGCGCGGAACAACCCGGCGCCGGTAGACCGCTGACCCGGCTCGCGGCGTCGGTACTGGCGAACCTCGCGCACAGCGGTCCGCTGACGGCGTCCAAGCTGGCAGCGATCGAAGGGCTGCAGGTGCAATCACTGACCCGCATCCTCAACGAACTCGACGAACTGGGTCGAATTCGCCGCTCCCGCAGCGATATCGACGCACGACAGCAAGACATCGCGATCACCGAGGCGGGCCGCGAGGCGCTGCGAGAGCACGTGCGCGACGGTAATACCTGGCTGGCCGCCGCGCTGCGGCACACCCTGACCGATGCCGAGCGCAATGTCCTCGGCATCGCGGCCGGGCTGTTGCGCCAGGTCGCCGAAGCCGACATCACCCTCGCCGCCGACCCTCCCGAACCGTCGCGCGGCGACGGCGCGGCCCCCGCACTATGACGGCCCCTCGTGCGCAAAGTCCGGCGCCGAACACGGTGCAGCCCAAGCGGGTTCGACTGCTCCTGGTGCTCGCCGGGCTCAGCGGCGCCGCACCACTGGCTACCGACATGTATGTGCCCGGCCTGCCGGAGCTGGCCGAGTCACTCGGTACCGACGCCTCCGGCGCGCAGGTGTCGCTGACGGGGTTCCTGGTCGGCATCATCGTTGGCCAACTGGTCCTCGGGCCGCTCAGCGACATCGTCGGGCGACGCCCCGTCCTGCTGTCGGGTACCGCCGGGTTCGCGCTGCTCTCCACGATCTGCGCACTGGCGCCTACCATCGCCGTCCTCGATGTCGCACGGTTCGGCCAGGGCGTCAGCGGCGCCGCGGGCATCGTCGTGGCCCGCGCCGTGGTCGCCGATCTATTCGACGACCACGACATCGCGGCCGTGTACTCCCGGCTCGGCGCGATCACCGCCGCCGCACCGGTTCTCGCCCCGATGGCAGGCGGGGCGCTGCTGCTGTTCCTACCGTGGCGCGGCGTGTTCGGGGTCCTCGCGGCCTTCGGCCTGCTACTCGCGGCAGGGGTCTGGCGATGGATCCCGGAATCATATCCGCGCCACGCCCGCCCGTCCGGCGGTGTGGCCGCCGGACTACGCGCGATCGTCGCACTCGCTACCCACGGCCCCGTCCGGGCGCCCGTGCTGGCGTTGTCGTTCGGTGGCGCAGCGGTTTTCACCTACATCGCCGGGACCACATTCGTCTTCCAGGACGTCTACCACCTCACGCCCGCGGCCGCCAGCCTGATCTACGGCGTCAACGCCGTCGGCAACATGGCCGGAAGTCTCGCCTACGGACGCCTGGCCCGGCACACCTCGCCGGAGACTCTGCTGACCGCCAGCGCCGCTTTCGCATCGACCGGGACGGCCATGCTCCTGCTCGTCTCCGCCACCACCGGCAGCCCCATGCTCGTCACCTGGGTATGTCTTCTGTTGTCGCTCACCGCATTCGGCGTGTTCTTCCCCGCCGCGGTCACCATAGCCCAGCAACGCGGACGCAACGCACCAGGTGCCACCTCCGCCCTACTCGGCGGCGGACAATTCCTTCTCGGTGCCGTCGCTTCCCCCGCCGTGGGCCTGGTCGGCACCGATAACCCAACGCCCATGGCCGCAATAATGACCACCACCCTCATCATGGCCACCCTCGCCGCCCATGCTGCAGCCCGCCACTCACACCCCGCATTCCACAACGGCTGATATGTCCGCAACCGGTGAGGCGCGGTTGAACGCATCGGATGCGTGAACCCGCGCGCCAGTCTTCCTGAAGCTGAAGCGATTTCAGTGATCTACCGCGCGGTCGAAGCCGGACCCGCTCGGGTCGAGGGATCAGGATGGTGACGAAGACGCCGCACCCATGAAACTGAATTTGTCTAGTGCTGCCAAACAACGTGAAATCGGCCCGGAACCAAGTGGTTCCGGGCCGTTTCCCCTAGTAGCGGGGACAGGATTTGAACCTGCGACCTCTGGGTTATGAGCCCAACGAGCTACCGAGCTGCTCTACCCCGCGTCGTAGTCATCACCCTACACGGCCCTGCCCTCCGGTCCCTAATCGCGGCCGCACCGGTATCCGGGCGAGCGCGAGCGCGCCGATACCGACTGCCGCGCAGAGGAATGCCCCGGCGTATCCTGCGGCGCCGATGACCCAGCCGAGGATGACGGCGCCGAGTCCCAGGCCGCCGTCGTAGGCGATATTCCATATTGTGCTGGCCGTGCCGCTGCGACCGCCGCCGAGCGACTGGATGGTCAGCACGAACGAATCGTTCTGGCAGGCACCGAAACCCGCGCCCAGCAGCGTGGCCCCGATGATCAGCAGGACATGCGTTCCCGCCAGGGCGGCGGCGGTGAGCGCCAGCCCGGCCGCGCAACACAGCACCGACGTCAACAGCAGGCGGCCCGCGCCGAAGCGGTCACCGATCACCCCGGCGGCCAACCGCGCCGAGACCAGGGCGACGGACGCCGCGAGCAGCGCCCACGAGGCGGTCCCGGCCTCCGGAAATGCCACGGGCAGAAAGGTTGTCGCGGCGCCGAAGGATCCGGCCGTCGTCAAGAACAACGCGATCGGCACCGCGATCGCGCGCACATCGGCCATCGATCCCAGCCGGAATGCGCCGCGACGCCCGCGCGGCAACAGCCACGCCAGCAGCGCGCCGCCGAGGCACGCGGCCGCGGCGCCCCAGAACACCACCGGGAATCCCCATGACCGAGCGATCCAGACGCCCCCGGCGAGCGCGGCGAGATTGGGCAGGGCGGCGGCCGTGCCGTACAGCGAGGCCGCGGACGACAGCTTGCCGACAGCCGCCAGGTCCGCGACGAGCGTGGCCCCGGCCGTGACCACCAGCGCGAACCCGATACCCCGGACCACGGTGATCACCATGATCGGGGTGAGGTCGGCGGACAGCACGTACAGCGGTGTCGGCGCCCCGAGCAGCACCGCGCCGATGATGATCATCGTCCGCAGTGCGATGACCCGGAACAGCCACGGCACAGCCAACTGCGTGGCCACGGTGGCCGCCATCATGACTCCCGTCGTCGACCCCACGGCCACGCTGGCGGCCCCGCCCGTCGCGGACCACAGCGGGACGACCGACAGCAGCGCCGCGTAGTTGACGAAGGCGAGGAACGTCACCGCCAGGAGCACCTGGAAACCACTTGGCGGTCGTAGCCGAAACCCCTTGTCCGAGTGGACATTGTCTGTCGTACGCGGCTGGCATGCCGCTCCGGCGCGGCCGGTCTCCGGAGTCATCGTGTCGACCTCGCTCTCCGCCGCCACCGGCCGGTCCGGTGGGACTGTCGCTGGGCACGACTCCACCATCACGCCCGACCGCGTATTCTGTCCAACGATGAACCGCGATCCCAGCCATCACGAACCTCGATAGCACGGTGGATACCAGGCTCCTCCGCAGCTTCCTGGCCGTCGCGCGGTCGGGCAGCTTCACCGACGCGGCCGCCGAACTCGGCTACACCCAGTCGACCGTGACCGGTCACGTGCAGAAGCTCGAGCGCCGGCTCGGTGGCCGCCTACTGGACCGGCTCTCCTCCGGCGTCGTCGTCACCGATCTCGGCGCCCGCTTGATCGCGCATGCGGAAGAGATGCTCGCCGCCGAGGACCGGCTGCGGGCGCTCACCGGGCCGAGCAATTCCCGCCCCCACGGCACCGTGCGCGTGATCGCCCCGGAATCACTGTGCACTTACCGCCTGCCCGCCGTCATAGGAGCGGTCCGGGCGGCGGAACCCGATGTGCGGGTATGGATCAGCCCCGGCGGCATCGGCGACGCGCTGGACGCGGTGCGTCGCGGCGCCGCCGATCTGGCGCTCACGATGGAACCCCGGGCGCCGGTGACCGATCTGGCCCTGGAGAGGATCGGGTCGGAGCCGCTGATCCTGCTCGATCACAGTGCGCGAACCGGTGATTCGACGACGTGGGCCGAACTGGCCGGGCGCGACGCCCTGCTCATCGAGGAGGGCTGCGGCTACAGCGACGACGTCGCCAAGCACCTCGCCGCGACCGGCGCGGACGCCGGGCGCCGATCCCGTTTCGGCAGTATCGAGGCCATCAAGCGCTGCGTCGCCGTCGGGCTCGGGTGGACGGCGCTTCCCGCGATCAGCGCCGAATCCGAGATCCGCTCCGGCGAATTGCGCGTCATCCCCGGCCCCGACCTGCCCGCCTGCGACATCCACATGGCCATCCACCCCCGCCGCCATCCCGGCCCGGCACTGGAAGTCGTTCTCGCCGAACTCCGCCGGACCTGGGGCCGCTCGCGCCCGCCGAAGCGGAACTAGCCGTTCACGGACGGACGGCATGCACCGCCCAGGCCTCGTATCGCCCCATCGCACGACTCTCGACCCGCAGGTCCGTGAATTCGGCGGCGCGGCACAGGTCGGCGAAGGCCCGGGCCTGGGATTCGGTCCACCCGTGACTCGCCAGCCCGGTGGCGTCGGCGCGGACACACCGCTCGATCGCCAGCAACCGGCCGCCGGGCGTCAGCACGCGCCGGATCTCGGCGAGCCCGCCCGTGACGTCAGGCCAGTGGTGGACGGTGGCGACCGCCCAGGCGACGGTGGCCGCGCCATCCTCCAGCGGCAGTGCCTCGGCCGACCCGCGCACCCATCCGATCGTCTTGTCACGCACGAGGATTCGGGCCAGCCGCAACATCGCCGGGGACGGATCCACGCCGGTGACCCGACAGCCGCGACGCGACGCCGCCGCGACCGCGCCACCCGGGCCACATCCGATGTCCACGACACTGTCGGACGATGTCACCGCCGCCAGGTCGACCACCGCCCGGGCGCGCCGCAGACCGGCGAAGAACATGTACAGCCCCATCGCCGATCCGATCGGCCCGGCGAAGCCGGGATGTCCGGCGTGGTGATTGACCGCGGGTGTGGGCGGCGGGTGCATCGCGCATCCTTCCTGACCGTGAATGTCGTACCCCAGACTGCTGGTTCAGGTCGGGTCGAAGTCAACCCCGGGCTGATCTGCCCCGCGATGGCGTTGTTCGCGATTCGGATCCAGAAATCCTGCCACCATTCGTAATCCGTCACGCACTCTCAGCGGAGTCGGCAGGCGCCGATACGGAGACGTCGTCGCTCTCGTTCTGCTCGTCGGGGGACGGATCGACCCCGTACTGGCCCAACACTCCTTCCTCGACGTAGATCGGGGAGCCCACACGCATCGCGACGTTGACCGAATCCGACGTGCGTGCCGGCACCCGCACGTTGCCGTGGAAAAGCAGCTCGGATTTGAACCTCCCCTCCCGGAAATCCACGATCCGCACTTCGAGGAGAGGACGCCCGAGCGCCGCGAGAATGTTCCCGATCAAGTCGTGGGTCAGCGGTTCGACCGGCTCGACGCCCTCTTGCTCCAAGACAACCGCAGTGGCCTCCCCGTCCCCGACATCGATCGGCAGGAAGCGACGGTCACCATCGGTCGCACGCAACCAGAGGACAGCCTGCCGCCGTGGTTCCTCACCGTCATCCTGACGATGTTCAACAGTAATACCTACCACGCGCAGTTCCCGCACCACGCCCCCTTCCAAACCATCGGCGACGATCAGCCCGCCAACCGAACCAGTACGCATTAGGCTCCGACGGCTTCCGGAATCGGCACCACCGAACGACCGATGCCGAGCGTCCCACGATCGCAACCTCGTGGCCATTCTTGACCGAACTCGCCTTCTACGGGGAGGTCCTTCTCGAGATCTGTCGCTCGGTGTCCGTCCGACCCGTTGCATCGCAGAAGAATTCGACGCCAGGGAGACAGCTGAGCTCGCCATAACCCGAAAAAGCTGCCACGGCTCGACGAGATCGAGGGCGAGCTGTTTGCGTGGCTGATTCAGGGGTTCCCGCTCGGTCATTACTCCGCGGCGATGTCGCCGTAGCGGCGCGCGACCTCGTGGTAGGCCTTCTTGGGATTGCGCGCACCGTCGCCGGTCACCGCCACGATCCCGAAGCCGGCCTTGTCGAGGTCGAGATGGGGATCGTCGTGGTGCGGGAAGTCGGGCATGGCGAAGGTGAACACGAAGCAGCCGTGCACGCCCCCTTGTCGTACTGGTCGATGAGTTCACCGAGGTAGCGGGCCTGAACTTCCTCGTCGCGGGGGTGGTCGCCGCGGATGCGTGGGGGTGCGGTGAACCAGTTGACGATCCAGAAGGAACCGGCTCCTCGCCGGTCGGCTCCGGTGAAGGCGCCGCATCCGAACTCGGTGATGACGACGGGCTTGTCGTGGTCGCGAACCAGGGCACGCAGGCGGTCCGCGTAGGTGGCGTGGTTGCGGCCGGAGCGGTAGAGGCTGACGCCGACCAGGTCGAACAGCGACCAGTCAACCTGTTCCCACCCGGCCGCGGAGTAGGTGACCGGCCCGCCGAAGCGACGCCGCGCGGTGCTCACGGCGGTGGTGAGCAGCCGATGGAGCCGCCTGTCGATTCTTCGCCGCAGCACGCGGTGGAAACGCACGATGAGCTTCAAGCGCAGGAACGACCGGAGTCCGGGGACGATGCCGGGCACGGTGTGGGAGAACTCGCTGCCGACCAGAAGCGTCACCCGGTCCGGGTGTTCCTGGCGAAGTTCTTCGGCCGCCTCGGCGACAGCGTCCAGGTGCGTCAGCAGCGTCGGCTGAGGCAGCTCGGAAACGTCGAACGCTGAGCCCGACCTCGAGGGCGGTACGGGCGGCATTGATCAACCGGGTGCCGTCCCCGATGAGCATCACCGTGGTGCAGTGCAGATCCCGGGCGATGACTTCCAGGTCTCGCCGCACGTCATCGGTGCTTGCCTCGCCGACCAGGTAGGAGCTCGGAAGAAGCGCCGATCACGTGATGCAATGTACCGCCGGCGACGCTTTCTGCGCGGTGCGGTCACGAAGACAACACGTCATAGGCACCCATGACGGAGGACGTCTACATGAAGCGCGGGACGGTCCGGTTCGAGGTCGCGGACGTGCCGGACCGAGTCATCAATAGCGGAGACAAAGTGGAGACTCGACCCAAAAAAGAAGACCCAGGCCAGTTGGTGAATCACCTTCTGACCTGGGCCGCTAGTAGCGGGGACAGGATTTGAACCTGCGACCTCTGGGTTATGAGCCCAGCGAGCTACCGAGCTGCTCCACCCCGCGTCGGTGAACACAACATTACACACACGTGCTGCGCATACACAAATCGCCTGGCCACGTGGGATTTCGGGCCTTTCGGAGATGATCATGGAGCGCCCTCTGAACCTCCCCCACCACGAGCTTTGTGATCGAGGCCACCCAGTCGGGGCACACCCTCTCGCGCATCCATTCACCCCGACGTGCTGATCCCAGCCAAAAGCGGGCCGGGATGACAAAGCGGGACCATGCCCCGGGCGACAAAGCAGGACCACGCGCCGGGGCAACAAAGCAGGACCACACCGGGGCAACAAAGCAGGACCGCGCCGGGGGACAAAGCAGGACCGCGCCGGGGCGACAAAGTTGGAGCGCGCGGGGCGACAAAGTGGGACCGCGCGTCGGGCGACAAAGCAGACCGCGCGTCGGGGCGACAAAGCAGACCACGCGTCGGGATGACAAAGCAGGACCGCGCGCCGGGAGGGTGGGGGCAGGGCCGACCACAAGGCGCATGGAGTGGTCGGCGCGGCGGTGCGAAATGTCCGTTTCAACCCTGGCGCACGCGCGCGTGGACCCACGCAACCCCAGCAAAACGTGATCCACGACACTATTTCGGGGTGATCTGCGACACATCACGAATGCATAACAGACCGTCCAGAATTTAGAAATACAGCATAGCCAACCTGCATCGACGGCCGATGAGCGGTTATACGCTTCATGCAATTCTCGCTGTTATCAAGACGTGATCTGTTGAGATCGGTTCGTTATCGTCGTGTTCGGCCCGGATCGACCCCGTGATGGGCACCGACCCGAACCGCTGCACACCGGCGACCCTGCCCCGCGGTTCGAGGGATCCCCGACCTCCTGGGGGCAGGGACCGGCGGGCGACCGTCGTGCTGGTGGGCGCAGGGAGGGAATCCACCATGAATCAGAACCGGAAGATCAGCAGTCGCGCCCTCGGCCTCGTCGCCGTCACCGGCGCCCTTGTTGCCGTCCCGTTCGCCATGTCCAGCACGGCCTCGGCCGCGGCGCACGACTGGGACGGCGTCGCCCAGTGCGAGAGCGGCGGCAACTGGGGCATCAACACCGGCAACGGCTACTACGGGGGCCTGCAGTTCTCGCAGAGCACCTGGAATGCCAACGGTGGCAGCGGTAGCCCCGCCAACGCCTCGAAGGAGGAGCAGATCCGCGTCGCGGAGAATGTCCTCGAAACCCAGGGCGTGGGCGCCTGGCCCGTGTGCGGCCAGTACCTGCGCTGGGGCGCGGGGACCGACGCGGAGCCCGCGCAGCCCGAGCCCGAGCCGCTGGCCGCCCCGGCCGCGGTTCCCTCCGAGCGCCAGGCCCTGATCGAACAGGCCAAGACCACCGGCGACCAGCTGGCGGGCCAGTTCGGCGTCGACGAGCAGTACCAGCAGCTGCTGCAGCAGAACAGCGGTCTGCTCGACTCGCTCGGCCGCTGACCCGAGAAGACTCCTCCATACCGGGAGACGCGGACGGCGCCGCCATCGTTACCGATGGCGGCGCCGTTCGCGTTCCTGCCGCGCGTCAGCCGCCGGCCTTGTTGTAGCCGTCGATCGCCTTCTGCAGAGTCTCCAGCGCCTGCCCCAGCTGACCGAGGTCACCGGACTTCTGCGCGTTCTCCACGCCCTGCAGGGCGTTGTTGATCTCGCGGACCGCGGCATCCTTGCCCGCCGAACCGGTCGAGGGCGGGGCGGGCGGCTGGATGCCCTGGTTCGCCGGCGGGGCCGTGCCGTTGTTCGGTGGCGGGTTGATCGCCGCCTGGCCCGGCTGCTGGGTCGCCGCCGAGCCCAGCCCACCCTGGAGGTCGTTCAGGGCATCGCCCAGCGTGGCCTCGTAGCCGATCTTGTCGCCGGAACTGGCGAGCACCTTGACCAGCTGGGGGAACGATGCGGCGTTCGGGCCTGCGGCGCGTTCCAGATACCACGGCTCCACGTACAGGATTCCGCCGTCGCCGATCGGCAGCGTCAGCAGATTCCCATATTTGATCTTGTTGGTGTTGCCACCGGTCAGCACCGTGCGATCACTCGACACCTGCGCATCGGTCGTCATCGACGTCTGCACCTGTTGTGGTCCGGGTGTCTGCGAGTCCGTCGGCAACTTCCGCACCGTGAACTTGCCGTAATTCTCCGGATCGGAGTTCACCTGGATATAGGCGGCCAGGAACTGCCGTTTGTAGCCGACCATCGCACTGGTCAGATTGAACGTCGGCTTGCCCGTAACCGGATCGCCCAGGAGCACGTAGTACGGCGGCTGGTGCGCGTTGGTCGGCGTGTCGGAGGTCGGGTCGCTGGGCACCGACCAGAAGGCGTTGGTGGTGAAGAACTCCCGCGGGTCGTTCACGTGGTAGCGAGACAGCATCTCCCGCTGCACCTTGAACAGGTCCTCCGGGTAGCGGAAGTGGGCCTGCAGCTCCGGGGTGATCGCGCTCTGCGGCTTGACCACGTTCGGGAACACGCCCTCCCACGCCTTCAGCACGGGATCGTTCGGGTCCGACTCGTACAGGTTCACCGTGCCGTCGTAGGCGTCGACCGTCGCCTTCACCGAGTTGCGGATGTAGCTGACCTCCTTGCGCGGCAGCATCCGCCCGGTGTTCTGGTCGATGGAATCCTCGACCACCCCGTCCAGCGAGGTGCGCTGGGAGTAGGGGAAGTTGTCCAGCGTGGTGTAGGCGTCGACGATCCACTGGATGCGGCCGTTGACGACCGCGGGGTAGACGTCGCCGTCGGCGGTCAGCCACGGCGCCACCTGCTGCACCCGGTCGCGCGGGTTGCGGTTGTAGATGATCTTCGAATCGTCGCCGATCGCACCGGAGAACAGGATGTTGCGCTCGGCGTACTTGGCGGCGAAGGCGAGCCGGTTGAACCAGTTGCCGATCGGGACGCCGCCCGAACCGGTGTAGGTGTACTGCTGTGTGCCGGTGTCGTATTCGCGCGGGGGCTGGCCGTTGCCGCCGACGATGGCGTAGTCGGCATCGGACTTGGAGATCAGCTCCCCGTAGTAGATGCGCGGCTGCTCGACCGGGATCGCTTCCTTGTTCGGGGGCGTGAACAGATCACTGACGGTCGACTGGTCCCCGACGTTGAACACCGGGTAGCCGTAGCCGCCGGTATTGGATCCGGCGGCGGTCCCGGACGCGGCCTGCTGGGTCTCCTTCGGCGGGGCGACGTTGACCCGGTTTGCCGGGGAGGCGACGAATCCGTTGCCGTGGGTGTAGACGGTGTGCTTGTTGATCCAGTCGGTCTGGTTGCCGGACAGGTTCTGCGGCACCAGTTCGCGCGCGCCGACGATGTAGTCCTGGACCTCGCCGTTGACGGTGTAGCGGTCGATATCCAGCGGATCCGGGAAACCGTAGAAGTTCTGCAGCTGCTGACGCTGAACGAAGGTCTGCGTCAACAGGTTCGGGTCCAGCAGCCGGATGTTCTTGATGGTCTGCTGATCGGCGGGCACGGTGACCGGGTCCTTGGTCTGGGTGCCCTTGTAGTCGACGTATTGGACCTTGTCGTCGGTGATCCCGTAGGCCTGCCGGGTGGCGGCGATATTGCGCTCGATGTACGCCGATTCCTTGGTGGCGGCGTTCGGCCGCACCTCGAACTGCTCCACGATCAGCGGCCACACGGCGCCGATCAGGATCGACGACAGGACCAGCAGCGCGGCCGCCATCGCCGGAACGCGCAAGTCCTTCAACACGATTCCGGTGAAGAAGGCGATCGCGCAGATGATCGCGATCGACATCAGGATCAGCTTGGCGGGCAGCACGGCGTTGATATCGGTGTAGGAACCGCCGGTGAAGGTGGGCTCCTTGCGGGTGCTCGACAGCATCGAGTACCGGTCGAACCAGTAGGCGATCGCCTTGAGCAGCACGAAGGTTCCGGCGATCACCGCCAGCTGGATGCGGGCCGGGCGTGTCAGCGCACCCTCCCGGCCAGACAGCCGCAGGCCGCCGAACACGTAGTGCGTCACCAGATTCGCGAAGAAGGCGATCACCGTGGCGACGAACAGCCAGTTCAGCAGCATCTTGTAGAACGGCAGATCGAAGGCGTAGAAGCCGACGTCCAGGCCGAACTGCGGATCCTTGATGTTGAACGCGCCGCCGTGCAGGAACATCTGCACGGTGACCCAGCTGGACTGCGCCACCAGGCCCGACAGCAGGCCCACCAGGACCGGGATGCCCACGCCGAACAGCCGTAGCCGCCCCATCACCGTGGTGCGATAGCGCGCGATCGGATCGTTGGGTCCCGCGACCGGCACGAACACCGGCCGGGTGCGGTAGGCCGCCAGCAGTGCCAGCCAGATCAGCAGGCCGACCGCCACCGCGACGACGAGGAACAGCAGAACTCGGGTCACCAGCACGGTGGTGTACACGCGCTTGAATCCGAGTTCGCCGAACCACAGCCAATTGGTATAGGCGTCGACCAGGCGCGGCCCGACCAGCAGCAGCGCAGCCAGCACTAGGGCCGTCACCAGCAGCACCCGGCTGCGTCGGGACAGCGAAGGTAAGCCTGTCGGGGGGCGCATGCCCACGAGCCACTCTCCCAGGTCCGGCGGCGCACGACTCAGCCGCCCGCGCACCGCAGTCCGATGATGCAGAGGTCCCTGCGGGACCGTCTCTCGCGCCCCACTCTACGTAAAACGGATCGGAATGGATCGCGATGGCTCCGGTGCGGGTCGCATCTCGTCCTGGGCGAACACCTAGACTCTGCGCGCGTGACCCTCGCGAACCCCTCCACCGCCCTGTATCGCTGCATCCGTGAGGTGGCCGAGTACGCCGACGGCGAGGGGTGGGATCGGCCGCCGCAGCTGTTCGCACTGGTGCCGACGGTGGATCTGGTGGCGGCCGAACCGACCCTCGAGGATCAGCTCGCCGACGGCGCGGAGCTGACTCCCATTGCGCAGGAACCGCTTCCCGACGACGTGCGCGGCGACGCGATGGCCCTCGACGAATTCCTCGCCACCACCAGCTGGCCGCCGTCGGTGGCCGGTTGCGTGCTGGTGCAGCAGATCGTGGTGCTGCCGCCCGAGGCCGAGCAGACCCTCGACGACGCCATCGCCCCGCTGCTCGCCGACCGCGACGCCGCCGACCGGGCCGCGCGCGATGCCGCCGTCACCCATCCCGGCCGGCGCGACGCGCGACTGTTCGCGGGCGTGCTCCGCGACGGAGTGTCGCTGTGCCTGCTGCAGGTTCGCCCGGAGGACGACGAGGACGACCCCTTCGGCGACCTCGACCTCCGCACCGCCCCCAACCTCGCCCCCAATCTCGTCGAGGCTCTGCGCCACACGCTCGAGAACGAACCCGACTGAGCGCCACGCCAGGTGTGCACCGAGCAACGCCGCACCCCGCGCACGTTCCCGCACCCCTTCCAGCCGCTGAACAGCGTGACGTCGTCGGGCGCCCGCGGCCACTGCACGCGCGAAAGAGCGCCGTCGAGGCGTGGATTCCGGCCAAAAGCATGCCGGAAACAAGAAGGGGTCGCGCCGGAAGACAAGGGAGTTGCGACTGGCAGGCGAATCAGCCGCGCCTACGCCTTCGTCATCCCCCAGCCACCGCGCTCCGTCGTCCCCAGCCACCGCGCTCCGTCGTCCCCAGCCATCGCGCTTCGCCGTCCCCGGTCACCGCGCCTTAGTCATCCCCGGCCACCGCGCCTTAGTCATCCCCGGCATGCTTTTGGCCGGGGTCGTCACCCGCAGGTGGGGGCGTCCCGCCCTGCGGTGATGTCGCCCAGGGACTTCACTGCCGTGTCCAGCGTGTCGACCTTCACCAGTTCGAGGCCGTCGGGGATGCGCTGGCGGGCCTCGTTGCAGTTGTCGGCGGGGACGAGAAACGTTTCCGCGCCCGCCTCGCGGGCCGCGATCATCTTGTACTGGATGCCGCCGATCGGGCCGACCTTGCCATCCGGGTCGATCGTGCCGGTGCCCGCGATGAACTTGCCGCCGTTCAGCTGACCGGGCGTCATCTTGTCGATCATCGCCAGGCTGAACATCAGGCCCGCCGACGGCCCGCCGATATCGGCCAGATTGAAGGTGACGTCGAGCGGGCCCTGCGGCACCTCCTCCGGCGTCACGCCGAGGTAGCCCTTGGCCTTGTCGTCCGGTCGCGCACCGACCTTCACCTCGACGGTCTGCTCGCCGCCCTCGCGGCGCACCACGATCGGCACGACCGTATCGGGCTTGATGCCCCGCACCGTCTCCACCACGTCCTTGGAGGTGGCAGCGGGCTTGCCGTCCACGCTCACCAGCACGTCGCCCTTGTGCAGCACGCCGTTGGCCGGGCCGTCCTCGGCGACCGTGCGCACCCGCACCTGCGTCGGATACTTCAGATAGTGCAGCGCCGCCAGCTCCGCGCTGTCCTCGGAGTCCTTGAAATCCTGCTCGTTGGACTTGTCGATCTGATCGCGCGGGATGCCGGGCGGGTACACCTCCGCGCGCGGCACCAGGCCGTAGCGGCCGTCGGCCCACAGCACGAACGCCTCGAAAATATTCAGCCCGTCGCGAACGGACACCGTCGTCATATTGAGGTTGCCCGACGTCGGATCCACCGGTGCGCCCTCCACGTCGACGACCTGTTTGCCCTCGACATCGCCCAGCGTATTGAAGGTGGGACCGGGGCCGAGCGCCACGAACGGCACCGTGACGGCACTGCCTACGACACCGAGTACGAGGACGGGGATGAGGGCGGCCAGCAGCGTGAGGATCCGACGATTCACGCGGCCCACAGTAGCGGCTCGCCGGTAGCCACCCGCGTAACGTTAGGGATATGAGCGACGTGCCATTCGGATTTTCGAACCGCGATGACGATCCCGACCGCGATAAGCGGGAGGGCGAGTCCGGTTCCGGCGCGAACAACCCCTTCGGGTTCCCGATGGGTGGTTCGGGTGCGGGCGGCTTCGACCCGTCGCAGCTCGGGCAGATGCTGACCTCGCTGGGGCAGATGTTCTCCAACATCGGCCAGCCGGGTTCGCAGTCCGGTCCGGTGAACTACGACATCGCCAAGCGACTGGCCCGCCAGCAGCTCGGTTCGAGCGTGGAGCCCGTGACGGCGAGCACCCAGCGCGCGGTCGCCGACGCGGCGCACCTGGCCGAGCTGTGGCTCGACGCCGCCACCACGCTGCCCGCCGGCGCGACCAAGACGGTGGCGTGGACCCCCAACGACTGGATCGAAGAGACGCTGCCGACGTGGCGCCGCCTGTGCGATCCGGTGGCCCAGCAGGTGTCGGGCATGTGGACCTCGACGCTGCCCGAGGAGGCCAAGGAGTTCGCCGCGCCGATGATCGGCATGCTGGGCCAGATGGGCGGCATGGCATTCGGTTCGCAGCTGGGCCAGGCCCTGGGCCAGCTGGCGAAGGAGGTGCTGACCTCCACCGATATCGGGCTGCCGCTGGGCCCGCAGGGCACCGCGGCGCTGCTGCCCGCGGCCGTCACCGAATTCAGTGAGGGGCTGGAGCGTCCGGAGAGCGAGATCCTGGTCTACCTGGCCGCCCGCGAGGCCGCCCACCAGCGGCTGTTCGGGCACGTGCCGTGGCTGCGCCAGCAGGTGCTGGGCGCGGTGGAGGATTACGCGCGCGGCATCCGGATGGACTTCTCGGCGATCGAGCAGGCCGCGCAGAACATCGATCCGATGTCGCTGACCGATCCGTCGAAGCTGGAGGAGCTGCTCTCCCAGGGCACCTTCGAGCCGCAGACCACGCCCGAGCAGAAGGCCGCGCTGGAGCGCCTGGAGACCCTGCTGGCCCTGATCGAGGGCTGGGTGCAGGTCGTGGTGGCCGAGGCCGTCGGCGACCGGCTGCCCGGCGCCGGTGCCCTGGCCGAGACCCTGCGCCGCCGCCGCGCCACCGGCGGCCCCGCCGAGCAGACCTTCGCGACCCTGGTCGGCCTGGAGCTGCGGCCCCGCAAGCTGCGCGAGGCCGCGGCCCTCTGGCAGCGTCTGACCGCCGACGCGGGTATCGACGCCCGCGACGCCGTCTGGGCCCATCCGGACCTGCTGCCCAACTCCGAGGACCTGGACAACCCGGCGGGCTTCATCGACGGCGTAATCGGCGGCGGCACCGGTGCTTTCGACGATCCGATCGCCCAGCTCGCCGAGTTCGAGGCCCGCGAACGAGAAAAGGGCAAGGGGAAGGGCGGCGGCGCGGATCCCGAGAAGCCCGAGGACGATTCGGGCAGCAACCCGTCCTGAGCGACATAATCGCCAGGGGGACAAGCACTTCCGACAACCGCTGGCCTCAGGCGCTGATCCCTTGCGGGAGAAGCGCTTCGGCGAGCGTGCGATGAGGCGGTCGCTGCCGCCGCCGGAGGTCTCGGCCTCCGAGTGGCCCAGCCGGTGGGTGCGCGCGATCTCGCGGGGCCGGTCCGGATCGGTCTCGAACAGCGCGGCATGTTCGACACCCAGGAACGCATTGGAGCCCAAGATATCTCGCGCCTGCGCGGTGTGCGCGACGTTCACTTTGTAGGTATGCGCACCGGCCCGCGTTCCGGGCGAACAGTGCTCAGACGGTGTGTCCGAGCTCGCCGATCAGCTCGGCGATGCGCTGCTCGTCGCGCTTGTAGTGGGTCCACTTGCCCACCCGCGTCGACCGCACCAGGCCCGCGCGCTCGAGCTCGGCCATGTACGCCGAGACGGTGGATTGCGCGAGGCCGACCTTCTCCTGGATATGGCTCACACAGATGCCCACCTCGCTCGGGTCGGCGATCGCCCGCTCCATCGGGAAGTGCCGCTCCGGTTCCCGCAACCACGAGAGCAGTTGCAGCCGAATCGGATTCGCCAATGCCCGCAACGCGCGCACCAGATCGGGATCGGGCGCGGCGACAGTGTCCGCCATGACGCCAGGATACCGACTCGCTACCGACATTTCGAAGGACGTCGATATGAGTTCGGCTACCCCGATGACCGCGGGCGGGACCTCGTAGTCAGCCGCGCTTGAGCGTGCCGACGCTCAGCGATCCGCTCGGGGCGGACGGCTGGCGCTGCTCGGCCTCGCGGACGTAATCGGCGGGATCCTTGTCGACCGACCGGACCCCGGCGTAGTTGCGCGCCTCGTAGGCGGCGAATGCGACGGCGAGTTGATGGCGGCGCGGCAGCCCGGCCAGGCGACGGAAGTCGGTGAGGCCCTCGCGCTCCTCCTCGGCCATGTGGTCGCTGTTGGCCGTGTTCGCCGCCGCCACGGCCGCGTACCAGTCGTCGGTGCCGACCCGGTGCCGCGCCACCTCGGCGAC
The DNA here is from genome assembly GCF_054782435.1 of Nocardia thraciensis. Taxonomy (NCBI): domain Bacteria; kingdom Bacillati; phylum Actinomycetota; class Actinomycetes; order Mycobacteriales; family Nocardiaceae; genus Nocardia; species Nocardia thraciensis. The sequence goes on along the minus strand of NZ_BAAGSM010000043.1, from coordinate 380,647 downwards.
CGCGTCCCGGATCTCGTTGTGGTCGTGGATAGCGTCGAGCGTCTCGTCCTCCACCCCGGCGACGCGCCGGGCCGCGGCACCCTCCTGCAGCAGCGCGGGGTAGAAGATCTCCTCCTCGGCCTGCGCGTGCAGCTCGAGAAAGGCCGCCAACCTGTCCCAGATCGCGGACAGCGCGCCCGTCTCCCCCCGGTCGATCTGCTCCAGGATGGCGAACAGTCGCCGCTGTTCATGGTGGTCATCAAGGATCAGCTGGGTAATGTCCACGATTCCTCCCTGATAGCGCATGTCAGGTCAGCACGACACGACGATAGCGCAGGGGGAGTCGGTGTACCGCTGAACTCACATCATGATCGAGCTGGAAGGAACCGGGGCCATGGCAATCGGGGATCGGGCACATCTAGGTCCAAGCGCACACATACGTTCTGGCGACGACCACCGCGATCATGTTCGCCACGTTGACTTCCACGGGCCCACGAGCTGCGAACCTGATGACGTTTTGGGTGACGATGGTGGGGACCCCGATAGCGATGTGGTGGATCATCGGGAGTGCCCGGCGTAATCTGTCGCCGGCTTGGATGTTTCGGCTCGCATCGCCGCTATGGCATGCGATCGCGGCAGGTCTCGACAACCAGGAGACGATGTTGCGAAGCCGCCTCTATCCGAACAGCGGGCGGGTCCGGAACATTTGAGGCGAGCAGGGCTTCGCTGGTTTGCGCACATCGGCGTTCGGTACGTCCGAATGGCTGGCGGCGGCGATGTCGCGGGTAGACCGAGCGAACGGGATGCCTATCGACAGCGCCTGCCGGTAGGCGTTGAAGGTCCGGGGAGCGCCGAACATGGTGGGCTTCGGTCAATTCCCGGCGAACGCCTCCCGGCGGATGACCTGCAGGATGGTCGGGTTGTCGACGGTGGTGATCACGCCGATCGTGCCGCCGATATACCGGCCGCCCTCGAGCACGGCCAGCAGGCACGCCGCCAGATCGGCGCGGGAGGTGTAGCGCCCCTCGGCCCGCCCCTCCACGATCGTGTAGTCGGTCACCTCGGGCAGGTCGTACAACCCGCTCGGGCGCACGATCGTCCAGTCCAGACCGCTGGCGCGCACCAGATCCTCCATCCGCCGCATGTCGTCGTAGAGCGTCTTGCCCAGCACCCGCGTGACATACGGCTGCAGCACCCGGTTGAACACGAATCCGGCGTCGGCGTACGGATGCGGATCGACCGCACTGGAGCTGACCACCGCCAGCCGCCGCACGTCGTGCCGCCCCATCGCGACCGCGATATGGCCGACACCTGCGGAGTAGGTCGTGATCGGCCGTTTGCCGAAGGGCACGCCGAGCACCGACAGCACCGCGTCCCGACCCGCTACCGCGGCATCGACCGCGGCCGGATCGAGCGCGTCGGCGCCCACCACCTCCAGCGAATCATGCTGCAGCGGAAATACTTCCGGCTTGCGGGTGACGGCGGCGACCTGGTGTCCGGCCGCCAGCGCCTGGGCGACGAGCAGGCGGCCGGTGGGCCCGTTGGCCCCGAATACGACGATACGCATGGCGATCCTTTCCGCACCGCGGCTCCTTGCCAACCGCGGTCATACGAGAACCATACAATCTAATTCGAGTTTCATACAATATGATTTAGACAATACCCTCTGCGGTAGCGCACTGATACCGAAAGCTCCCACGCAGCACGCACATTCAACACGCCTTGACGTCATGCACCATCGGGCGTACGTTCATACTTGACACATTGTTCAAATTCGTCAAAAGGTCAAGCATGGTCGTCAACGAGTCAGAACGCGAACAAGCCATCCTCGACGCGGCCGCGGACCTGCTCCTGCGCCTGGGTTACAGCAAGCTGACGATGGGTGATGTGGCCGAGGCGGTGGCGCTGCACCGCGGACTGGTGTACCTCTGCTTCAAGTCCAAGGACGAGTTGGTGGAGGCGGTGGCGCGCCGCGAGCTGAACCGCTACGCCGAGCGCTGGAGCGAGCGGCTGCTCGCCGACCCGCAGGGCGGCAGCGTGGCCAGCGTCTACCGCGCCATGGCGGGCGCGCTCGGGCAGCTGCCGCTGGCGGCGGCCATCGTCGCCCGGGACGAGGCCACCTTCGGCAAGTACCTCCGCAAGCCGGGCAGCTTCTTCGACCGCGTCGAACATCTCGGCACCCGGGATTTCCTGATGACCATGCAGGCGGCCGGAGCGGTTCGGCGCGATATCGACGCCGGCGCGGTCGCCTACATCCTGGACTCCCTGACACCCGCTCTGCGGCGCACCTTCCCGCAGCAGCGCGGCCTGTCGGCCGCTGCGGAGCTGCCGACGACGGGCGACATGGTCGATGCCCTGGCCGAGCTGCTCGAACTGGGCCTCACCCCACCCACCGGCGCCGATCTCGACGCCGGGAAAACCATTCTGCTGGAGAGCCTTTCGAAGGCTCGCAGCATCCTCTCCGCCTGACACGGACATTCCTGAACCGAGGACACCATGAACAATCGTGTGGCACAGCATGACTCGTACACACTGGACCTGGCCGATCCCACCGCCACCCTGGAACGCGCGGGCGGCAAGGGCAGTTCGCTGGCCAGGATGGCGGGCGCGCGGCTGCCGGTACCGCCGGGATTTCACGTGACCACCGCCGCGTACCGGCGCTTCGTCGCCACCGACGGCCTGCGCGAGCGGATTCTCGAGATCGCCGCGCAGGCGCTGCCCGACCAACCCGAAACCTGGGAGCGGGCCGCCACGCGGATCGCCGAACTCTTTGCCGCACAGACAATTCCGGACGAAGTCGCGCAGGAGATCGACACCGCCTATCAGCGGCTGGGCAAGGCGGCGGTGGCGGTGCGGTCCTCGGCCACCGCCGAGGACCTGCCCGATATGTCGTTCGCCGGGCAGCAGGAGACCTACCTCAACATCCGCGGCGCCGACGCGGTGCTGGCGGCGGTCGCGCGGTGCTGGGCCTCACTGTGGACCGATCGCGCGATCGGCTACCGCGCGCGCCAGGGCATCGACTCCGACGACGTGGCGCTGGCGGTGGTGGTGCAGGAACTGGTGCCCGCCGACGCGGCCGGGATCGCGTTCACCGCGAATCCACTCACCGGCGCGCGGGACGAGGTCCTGATCAATGCCGCGTGGGGGCTGGGCGAGGCGATCGTCGGCGGCCAGGTCACCCCCGACACGATCGTGGTCGCCAAGGCGGACAACGAGATCCGGCGGCAGGACGTCAGCGACAAACAGGTCATGACGGTACGCACGGCGGCGGGGACCCGCGAGGAACCCGTGCCCGCCGACCGGCGGGAGCGACCGGCGCTGTCCCCGGCGGACGCGGCCGAGTTGGCTCGAATCGCCGTGCGCATCGAGGAGTTCTACGGCGGGCCGATGGATATCGAATGGGCGCTGCACGACGGGCGGCTGTACATCGTGCAGGCACGCCCGATCACGGCGCTGCCCGACCCCGCACCCGACCTGAGCTGGGACCTGCCGGACCCGCACGGAAAGTACGTCCGCGGCAGCGTGATGGAACTGCTCCCCGATCCGCTGTCGCCGCTGTTCGCCACCCTCGGCATCCCGGCCTGGGAGCGGGCCACCCTGGAGCACTATCGCGAGATCGGTTTGCCGTATTTCGACGAACCGCTGGCCGTCATCAACGGCTACGGCTATTACAACGTCAACTACACCGGCGCGCTGCTGCTGCGAATGACCTTGGCGCAGCCCAGGTTTCTGGCGACCACGCTGCCGCGGTACCTGCGCACGGCTCCGCGGCGATGGCGGCGGGCGCGAACTGCCTACGACGACACCGCCGCTCGGTGGCGGGCGGTCGATCTCGATGCCGAACCGGCCGAGCGGCTGCTGGCCGGGGTGCGCGAGATCGTGGATCAGGCGGCGCGGTACTACCTGACCATCCAGGGCGGGGCGCTGCCCGCGGCCTATATGAGCGAGTCGATGTTCACCAAGGCCTACAACACGCTCCGGCGGTCCGGCGATCCGCCCGCGACGGCGTTCCTGCTGGGCTTCGACAGCACACCGATCCGGGCGGAGAAGTCGCTGTACGACCTCGCCCGCTGGGCCCGCACACAGCCGGGCCTGGCCGAGCGGATCACGAACCTGTCCCCCGCCGAGCGACCGCGTCTGCTCGCGGACGACCGACCGAGCGACGCCGTCTGGCAACGCTTTCGCGAGCGCTTCCGCGCGCATCTGGCCGAGTACGGGGATATGGTCTACGACCTCGACTTCGCCAAGGCGCTGCCCTCCGACGATCCGGCTACCCAGTTGCAGACACTGATCTACTTCCTGTCCGAGGACGCCCCGGATCCCCATGCGCGCCAACGCACCGCGAGCAAGGCCCGGGCGGAGGCCGTGCGCACCCTCGAGCACAAGCGGCCGGGGATGCGGCGGTCGCTGGCGCTGCGGCTGCTGGGCTGGGCGCAGTCGGCGGCGCCGCTGCGCGAGAACGCCCTCGCCGATATCGGTCTGGGCTGGCCCGCCGCGCGGCGGCTGCTCGCCGAGATCGGCCGGAGACTAGCCGCCGCCGAGGCGATCGCCGACGCCGCCGATGTGTACTGGCTGCGGTTCGACGAGTTGTCCGCGGCCGCATCGGCGTTGGATGCCGGTCTGACACCGGCCGATTGGCGGGATACCGTCGCCGAGCGGCACGCCGTCTGGAAGGCGCAGCGCGCCACGGCGGCGCCGCACACCCTTCCGGTCAAGGGCGGCAACAAGATTCTGGGCATCGAGTTCACCCAGGGCGGCGGCCATTCCGATGCCGAGAGCCTCGCGGGCACGCCGGGCAGCCCCGGCCGAACCACCGGACCGGCGCGAATCATCAATGGCCCCGGGGAATTCGACAGCATGCGCCCGGGTGACGTGCTGGTGGCCAAGATGACCACGCCCGCGTGGACGCCGCTGTTCGCGCTCGCCTCGGCCATCGTCACCGATGTCGGCGGGGCGCTCAGCCACAGCTCGATCGTGGCCCGCGAGTACCACATTCCGGCCGTCCTCGGCACCGGCGCGGCGACCGCGCGACTACGAACCGGACAGCAGGTCACCGTCGACGGCGACGCCGGTGTCGTCACCGCGCACGAGCACTGACCGCGGCAGGAGGCCCGCCGTGAACCCCATCCGCGACAGCGAGATCTTCCCGCTGTCCCCCGATGACCCCGCGCCCCACCAGGATCCGACGCCCTACGGGCAGCACACGGTCGTGCCGGAGATTCAGGGCCGCGGCAATCTGGGCATGATCCGCAACGTGACCCGGGCGGCGCTCGTCGCGCACCGACCCGAGCCCGCCCGAGCCACCGGAACCGGCGTGATCGTCTGCCCCGGCGGGAGTTTCGCGACGCTCACCGATACGGGCACGGCCATTGCGAAACAGCTGGCCGCACAGGGCATCACCGCTTTCGTGCTGCGATATCGGGTGCTGCCCACGCCGATTCGTGATGAGGACTTCCTGCGACAGTGGGCCACGGTCGCCACCATGGCCGAGATCGAGGCCCAGTCGCGCGTCGCCGTCGCCGACGGTCCGCGGGCGGTGCGCTTCGTGCGCGAGCAGGCGGCGCGATGGCGGCTCGACCCGGAGCGGATCGGCATACTCGGCACCTCCGCGGGCGGCCTGGTCACCCTCGCCGCCGCCACCGGCTACGACGCCGGGAGCCGTCCCGACTTCGCGGCCCCGATCTATCCCGCGACCTGGCACGAGTACCGAGTTCCGGGCGACGCTCCCCCGCTGTTCCTCTGTTTCGCCGCCGACGACGAGGGCGACGGTGTGCTCGAGGGAAACCTTGCGCTGCATCGGAACTGGCTGGCCGCGCGCCGTCCGATCGAGATGCACGTCTACGAGCGCGGCGGGCACGGTTTCGCGGAGGGTGCGCGCGGGCTGCCCTGCGACAGCTGGCTGGACCGATTCCTGGACTGGCTGCGCATGCACGAATTCTGAACTCGCCCCGGCACTTCCGGCACTCACCCGCATTCCGGTCATGCTTCCCGTATTCCAGCATGTCTACCCTAGTCCGGCCATACGCCCCTCATTCCCAGCATGCTCCCCTCATTCCCGGCACGCTCCCCTCATTCCCGGCACGCTCCCCATTCCCAGCACGCTCCCCTATTCCCGACACGCTCCCCCATTCCCGGCACGCTTTCCCTTATTCCCGGCATGCTCTTGGCCGGGATCCACAGTGGACAGGTAGTTTCCGGCCAAAAGCGTGCCGGAAATTATGGTGGTACGCGCCGGAAATGACGATGGCGCGCGCCCGAATTACGGTGGTGCGCGCCCGAATTACAGTTATGTGCGCCGGAATCACAGCGGTGTGCCGGATTACGGTGGTGTATGCCGAATTACGTTGGTACACGACGAATTACGATGGTACGTGCCGGAATTGCGATGGTGCGTGCGGAATCACGGCGGTGCGCGCTGGGGATGACGGTGGTGTGTGTCGGAAATGATGAGTGGTGTCAGGTCATGCCGGGCGCACCGCGTAGTCCCCCAGTGACGGCGCGAGTTGCTCGAACGCCGTATCCAGCTGGGCGGCAATCACTTCGGCGATAGCGTCGTTGGGCTCCCCCGCCACCGTGCGGGCGAATGTCTCTTCGAACAGCACCCGATGCACTCCCGCCAGCTGGGCGGCTGCCACCCGCGCGGTGAGATCGGCGGCCGACGCGCCGGTGGCCTCGGCCAGCGCTTCCGCCAGCGCTCGCTCCCGCTCGTCGTGAAATTCCCGCAGCCGGGCGAGCAGCGCCTGACTCCCCTGGATGATCCGGGCGAACTCGGGTCCGGAGAATCCGATCAGTGGATCCCGCTCGGCGACCCCGGCACGAAAGGCGCGATGCAGCGCGGCCAACGCCGAATCGCCCGCGGCACGGTCGCGCACGGTGCGGGCCAGACCCTGCACGTACTCCTCGTGCATATCGAGGGCGAGATCCTCCTTGCGGGGAAAGTAGTTGGTGACCGTCATCTTCGCGACGTCGGCGGCGGCGGCCACTTCGGCGATCGTCACGGCGTCGAACCCACGTTCCAGGAACAAGCGGGTGGCCTGATGCGAGATGTTCTCCCTGGTCTGCTGCTTCTTCCGGGCTCGCAGGCCCGGCTGCTGGACGGTCTGTGCGCTCATACCCTCACCATACATAGGTCTGTTCCAAAAAAGTACTTGACATATTTTTGGGTTCATTCTAAATTTAAGTTCGTCAACGAGTACGGTGACGACAACCCACGAGGAGCCGACTCTGCGCAACACCCACGGCCGGACCGCCGCACCCCACAGCCCTGGCATCAACCGAACGGGAGCAGCCCCGATGGCCGAGTTCACCCCCCACGCCGCACCACCGCGCACATCGCACGGCCGACCGGTCCGGAACACGGCCCGGCACAAAGGGATCCACGCAGGTAGAATCGATCGCACGCCGATTCACCGCCCGCTGCGCATCCCCGGCCGCCGCTGACGGAACCCGGGCGCCCGTCGATCGCACGTCCTCCGCCACACCCACAGCCCGGGTGGCCGGAATCCACCGACGGGCCCCGGCCATACGCCGGGAGGACGGAGGAATCACAGGTCCGCCCGCAACGTTGACACATCCAGCTTTTGCATTCGGTCCAGCCCGTGCATTCGCCCGCCGCGCACTCGAAATCGGAGGCCTTCGTGACCCTTCCTACCGCCGCCCGACCGGCCACCGTCAGCGTCGACCCGATCCGGGACTATCTGCACCGCATCGGCCGCACCGCCCTGCTCACCGCCGAACAGGAGTACGAGCTGGGTGAGCGCATGGCCGCGGGCCTGCGCGCCGAACAGCGGCTGTCCGAAATCGGCGACGGCGCAACGAAACTCGACGCGGCGGAGCGACGGGAACTCACCCGCGCCGCACGAGCGGGCCGGGCCGCCAAGGACCACATGATCGAGGCCAACCTGCGGCTGGTGGTGTCGATCGCCAAGCGGTACCCGGCACCGAGCGGCATGTCGCTGTTGGACCTGGTTCAGGAGGGCACGCTCGGCCTGATCCGCGCGGTGGAGAAGTTCGATCACCAGCGCGGGCTGAAGTTCTCCACCTACGCCACCTGGTGGATCAAGCAGGCCGTCGGCCGGGCGATCGACGACAAGAGCCGCGCCATCCGCATCCCGGCACACGTGGCCGAGATCCTGCACCGGATCACCCGGGCGCAGCGCACCCTCGGCCAGCGGCTCGGGCGCGAGGCCACCCCGGAGGAGCTGGCGGCGGAGCTGGAGCTGGCGGTGGAGAAGGTGCGCGACGTGCTCGGCCATGCGCGCGACCCGATCTCACTGCACCTGCAGATCGGTGACGACGACACCGAACTCGGCGCCCTCATCGCGGACCAGGGGCCGGACCCGTCGACGACGGTCGCCGACGCCTCCATCCGTACTCAGCTCGGCGCCGTGCTGGCCACCCTGGCCGAACGCGAGGCGCAGGTCCTCGTGCTGCGATACGGCCTCGACGGGACCGAGCCGCGGACGCTGGAGCAGGTCGGGCGCATGCTGGGCGTCTCACGTGAACGCATCCGGCAGATCGAGGCGAAGAGCATGGCCAAACTTCGCAAGCCCGCCAGCACCCGGGCGCTGGCCGGACTGCTCGGCTGAGCCATCGGCCCCCGGCGGCCCGGGTGCGGTCGCCGGGTTCAGGCGAAACGCACCTCGGCCGTGGCGTAGCCGAACAGCTTGCGCCCCTTGGCCGTGGCATCGATGACGACCGTGGCGGTGCGGCGCAGCGGATTCAACCAGGTGACGCGCCCCCGGAACTCGATCGGGACCCGATCCCCGGAGCCGATCGGCAGATAGTGCATCTTGGGCGCGTACTGGACCCGGTACCTCGTCACGGCGGTCGGATCGCCCACCCACGACGACAGATATCCGGCGGCCAGGCCGAGGCTGAACATCCCCGGTGTCACGACGCCGGACGACGGCCGGTCGCCCGTGCCGAGGCGGCTGGGCGCGCCGACAACGCTCGCGTGGTTCATCACATCCGCGGGCGCGAGCGGGTGCCGCCGGATCGGAAGTTCGGCGCCGACCACCAGTTCGGCGAAATCGAGCGCCGGTTGCGGGGAATGGGTCGTCGCGGGGCTCAGATGCCGGATCGGCAGGTGGTCGCCGAGTCCGGAAACCCGGGGGCGCCGCCGCGCCGGAACGAGCTCGAGCCCGCGCTCGCGGCCGACCGGGCCGCCGGCGCGGGCGGTTCGCTGGGTGTGCACGAGCAGCGTGGAGGAGCCGACGGTGACGACCCGATCGTGCCGATCGCGCAGGGTCGTCGCCATCGAGACGATGTCGTAGTCGCGGTAGTGGCGAAACGATTCGAAATGCACGTCGCAGCTCACCCGGTCCCCGGCCCGCAGCGGGCGGACGATGTCGAGGGTGCGGTCGGCGTGCAGGATCCGGCCGCTGTGGAAGCCCGGGACCATGGTCGCGAGGGTCTCCTCCTCGGCCCGCATCCACACCATGGTGGGGAAGGTCGGCGGCGCCACCAGCGCCCCGAATCCGCGGGCGGCCGAGGCATCCGCGTCCAGATGGATGGGATCGAGATTGCCGACGGCGCGCGCGTACTCGCGGATGCGCTCGGCATCCACGGCGAAGTCGTTGCGCGACCGCAGTCGTTCGTTCGATGCCACGTGCGGGACATCGACGGATGCGCCTCCCATGGTGCTCCTTTGCAGCGAATCCGGCCGGGCCCGGCTTCTTCCTCGGGGATAACCATTGTTTTCCCAGCCGACCCCGGACTCACCCGGCGGAGCCGATGATCTGGAGAAATCACGGCATTCGCGACCCACCTGTTGTGAACCCCACGCCCACAGCGCCCCGCACCCCGCGCTGTTTCCCGCACCGGTTTCCGCGGCTGCACCGGGTGCAAGGACTGGCGCGGGGGTGCGGGAGCGCCGGGGGGTCGATTTGCCCGGTAAGACGGATTTCGGTGGGGCACGGCCGGTTTCGGGTGGCCGGTTCGCGACGGCTCGGATTATTCGTCCCGGCTGGGGATCAATTGGAGGGCGGGCGCTGGGGAGGACACCGGCGAGCGGGGCGGGGACAGCCGGATGTCCTGGTGTGATGACCTGTGGATGGGCCGCGAATTCTGTGGATAACCAGCGGTTTTCGAGGGCCGGGCGGGAAGCGCGATCGCGATACTTCGGCCATGACCATATTTCGGACGCGCGGGCCGATGTTGCATCCGCGGGTGGCGGTGCTCCGGCGGCCCTCGGGCGCGGTGCAGTTGGGGTGGGATCCCGAACACGCGGCGGTGGTCGATCCGCCCGGAATCGGCGCCGACCTCGTCGCCGAATTCCTGAAGCTACTGGACGGTCTGCGCAGCCACCCGCAGATCATCTGGCAGGCAAGCCGTTTGGGCCTGGCCACCGGCGACGCCCTGCACCTGCTGGCCGAGATCGACCGGGCCGGATTCCTGATCCTGCCGCAGTCGAGCGGCGGGCGGGTCCGCTCCGTGCATGTGCACGGGCGGGGGCCGCTCTCGGAGGCGGTTGCCGCCGGGGTGCGCCGACTGGGACTGCGGCCCAGTCGTTCCCGCGATGCCGCGGCCGACCTGTCCGATACCTGCCGGGCCGCGGATGTGGTGGTGCTCGCCGATGCGCTGGTGCCCGAACCGCATCTGGTCAACGATCTGGTGCTGCAACGGATTCCGCATCTGCAGGTCCGTATTCGCGACGGTCGCGGCGTGGTCGGGCCGCTGGTGCTGCCCGGCGGGACCAGCTGCCTGCGCTGCGCCGACCTCACCCGCCGCGAACGCGACGCCGACTGGCCACATCTCGCGGCCCAGCTGCTCGGCCGGATCGGCTACGGCTCCCCCGCGATGATCGCCGCCACCGCGGCACTGGCCCTGCGCGACCTCGAAATCGTCATCTCCGGCAAACCCGATCCCCCGCCCCGAACCCTCGACACCACACTCGAACTCGACCCCGACACCCACCAGGTCCACCGCCGCCCCTGGCCCGCCCACGCCGCCTGCGGCTGCCGCGCCATCCTCACCGCCCCACCCCGCTGACGCGCGCACCCCGCATTGATCCACGCACCCCCTGCGGCGCTTGCGCGGGGTGCGAGAGCGCGCATGGGGTGCGGGATCAGGCGCCGCGGGTGTACGCCGAACCGGTGAGGGAGAGGGCGCAGCCGAGGTTGCCCGATTGGAGGAACAGCGGGACCTTGCCCCAGCTGTGCAGGAGGCCGTGCCCGTCGCCGCCGGGGGATCGAGTCGATCGGCTGGGCGGCGGGCGGGGTGGCCTCGGCGGTGTGGGCAGTATCGACATCCGCCACAGCCCCCGATTACCCGGGGCAGCGCCGAGGCCACAGGCGAGGTTGTCGGCGAGATCGTGAAGGTCGCGAAGGGCGCCGGAGTACAGCGGAGGCCGGTCGCGGCCACCCCGAGTGATACGTCCACTCTCCTGGATGTGACCGATACCACCATTCCGGGGGGGCCATGAGATCACCCAATTCCCATGGCACACCGCATGGTCCGTCCGCCATGATAGGTAGGTGTCTGAGATTGTGCGCCGTCGCTCGTCCCGCAATGCCAAGCTGGCCAAGATCCCGCTCGGGATCGCCGGCCGCGCGGCAGTGGGCTTCGGTCGCAAGCTGGCCGGGGGCGACAGGGGCGAGATCAACGCCGAGCTGAATCAGAAGGCCGCCGAGCAACTGTTCGCCGTGCTGGGCGAGCTCAAGGGCGGCGCCATGAAGTTCGGGCAGGCGCTGTCGGTGATGGAGGCCGCGGTCCCGGAGGAGTTCGGCGAGCACTACCGCGAGGCGCTGACGAAACTGCAGGCCGCCGCCCCGCCGCTGCCGGCCCCCGCCGTGCATCGGGTGCTGGACCAGCAGCTGGGGACGAGCTGGCGCAAACGCTTCGAATCCTTCGACGACGAGCCGACCGCCTCGGCCAGCATCGGCCAGGTGCACAAGGCCGTGTGGTCCGACGGCCGCGTCGTCGCGGTGAAGGTGCAGTACCCGGGCGCCGACGAGGCGTTGCGCGCGGATCTCAAGACGCTGAACCGGATGGCCGGGATGATCGGCGCGGTGATCCCGGGCGCGGACGTGAAACCGATCCTCGCCGAGATCACCGAGCGCACGGAGGAGGAGCTCGACTACCGCACCGAGGCCGCCAATCAGCGCGCGTTCGCCAAGAGTTTCGACGGTCATCCGCGCTTCCTGGTGCCGAAGGTGGTGGCCGGTGCGCCGAAGGTGATCGTCACCGAATGGCTGGACGGCACCCCGGTTTCCGCGATCATCCAGCGCGGCGAGCAGGATCCGGCGGGCACCGCCGCGCTACGCAATCAGGTCGCCGAGCTGATGGGCGAGTTCCATTTCTCCTCCCCTTCGATAGTCGGCAAGCTGCACGCCGACCCGCACCCGGGCAATTTCATGATGCTGCCCGACGGCCGCCTGGCGGTCATCGACTTCGGGGCGTGCGCACCGCTGCCGGGCGGCTTCCCGCCCATCCTCGGGCAGATGGTGGCGCTGGCCGTCGAGGATCGGTTCGAGGAGCTGGTCGACATGATGTACACCAACGGCTTCGTCATCCCGGGCCGCAGGGTCACCCACCAGGAGATCGCCGACTACCTGCGGCCGTTCACCGACCCCATCCAGAGCGAGTCGTTCCACTTCACCCGCAAGTGGATGCAGCGGGTCGCGGGCAAGGCCACCGACGTCAGCCGGCCGGAGCTGAAAACCGGTATGGCCCTGCAACTTCCACCGGAGGACATCATGATCTTCCGGGTGCTGATGGGTTCCATCGGCATCTGCGCGCAGCTCGACGCCGAGGTCCCGTTCATGAAGCTGATGCACGACTGGGTTCCCGGTTACGCCGAATACCGTACCGCCAGTTGAGCTTTCCGCCCTCGTCCACCGGGGCTACCGATGCCACGACACAACCTCGTATCCGTAGCCGCCGTCCGTACGGCGGGCAGGGCGGTCATTCCGGCGCGCTCTCGGCCGGAATCCAGGGTGGGTCCGCATGTGGGGACCAGGGTGGTAGACAAGCGCGCTCATCGGGAGACCAACCATGGAATATCCTCGGCGGCATAGCGATACGCGCGGAAGATGGCGTTGGACAGGCCCGGGAAGATCTCTGCCGTGTCCGAGTCCGGGTAGGTGGTGAAGGACGGCACCACGTACTCCCAGCAGATGCGCCCGTCCGTGGTCACCTCGAAGATGCGCCCGAACGCCGCCTCGGTGATCAGGGTGTTGCCGTTGGGCAGCCGCTGCGCCCCGCCCATGAACGGCGTGAAGAATGCCTCGCGCGGGGAATCCTGATAGGTCCAGCCGAGTTCGCCTGTCTCGGCGTCGATTTCGATGACCCTGCTGTAGGTGACCGATTCGCCGGTACGGAAGGTGCCGTTGTCGAAGACCAGCGGATCGCGGACGCGCTCGGCACCACCGCCACCGAACTGTTGGCCGAGGCCGATCCGGAGCCGCGCACCGCGGTAGTCCGGGCGGGCGCGGAACCGATACTGGCACAGGGCGATCCGGGCGAGGGCGGTTCGGTGCGATCACTCGTCCACGGACGCCGGGACCTGCGCGCCCTGGAGTTCACCGGCGGCACCGCCCGCGGCGAGCGCGAATTCGCCCACGACAACGATGAATTGATCTACGTGGTGCGCCACCCGCCACATCGCCCCCGCTGAGGATTCCGGCCGAACGCACCTCGCACGTGCCCCGACAAAGGGCGAGCCCCGCATCTCGTACAGAGATGCGGGGCTTGCTCATATTCGCGGGGGTGACCGGCACTCATGCCACGGCCACCTTGCGCGGGCGGCCACGGGGCCGCTTGCGGGCGATCACGACACCCTGGTCGAAGATCTCACCACCCCAAACTCCCCAGGGCTCACCGCGATCCAGCGCCGCGGCCAGGCAGCCCTTGCGGATCGGGCAGCTGGCGCACAGGGCCTTCGCCTCCTCCAACTGCGCCGGGTTCTCGGCGAACCACAGGTCGGGGTTGCCGGCCCGGCAGGGCAGGTTGAGCGTGACTCCCCGGGTGCGGGAAGTCGGGGCCACGGTAGCGCGGCATGTCACGCGAGGAACGGTCGCGGTAGACACGTCGTCTCTCCTTCAGCTCGTGCAGCGGTCGTTTCGTTGTCTTCCGCGAAACCGGTGCCGGTGGCTGGAGAGCCGGTAAAACTATGGCCACGGTTTCGCTTCGGGCGATCCGTGGCCAGGAGGCTTAGGGGAGGTGATCCCTACCTATGTCGACTTCGGTGTCGATCCCTGAACACGGTCGCTGGGTCGGTGCGGCGGAGGCGGACTGCCATATCGACCGGCTTGTCGTCGGCCGCATAGGCATTGGCGAATGCGTTCGCGGATGCGTCAGCAAAGGCCAGATGCCGGCCCCACTCGTGCTTGTCCGTCATGATCGGAGCGATGGCATGCGTCGGCGCCGGTGCTGCGGCTCCGAGGACGGCTTCCACTCCGAGAATGCTTACGACGGGCAAACCGGTCCCCTGCGAAGCGAGGACCCCCCGGGAGGCAGGCACGCGCGGAATCGCCGTCGCCGCAACGCCGGTCGACGCGATGGTTGCGATTGCGTTCACTGGTCTGCCTCCTTCCTTCTCGGTATCCGAATGCTCACTGTGCACACTGGGATGACCTCCCGGTGTGTGATCCCCACCCTACGGGTGCGTTACACAACCGCACAACCTATTTTTCACCTGCGGTTTTATGGTCTTGCACACCCGCGCGCGACCGGACTATCGCTAGTACGTCGGCGCCGAACTGCCCGAGCTTCTTGGCCCCGATGCCGGGGATCGCGACCAGCGCGCGATCGTCGGCGGGCCGCTGTTCGGCGATCGCGGTCAGCGTGGTGTCGCTGAAGACCACGAAGTGCGGGACCGACAGCTCGTCGGCCTTCTCCTGCCGCCACTCCCGCAGGGCGGTCAGCAGGCCGGAGTCGATCTCGGCGGGGCAGCGGGAGCACCGACCCAGCATGGTGGACCTGGTGCCCAGTAGCGGACGGCCGCAGACGCGGCAGGTCGGATGGCGGCGCTTGCGCGGGTCACCGGCGGGTTGAGCGATGCGCGAGGCGGGCGAGTCCTCGGGCACCAGGTCGTTGAGGAATCGGCTGCGGCGGCGGGTGCGGCGCCCGCCCGCGCTGCGCGACAGCGCCCACGACAGCTGCAGATGTTCGCGGGCGCGGGTGACGCCCACGTACAGCAACCGTCGTTCCTCCTCGAGGGCCGCCTCGTCGGCGACGCTGCCGCCGTCGCCGAGGACATGGGCGATGGGCAACGTGCCGTCGGCGAGGCCGACCAGGAATACCGCATCCCACTCCAGACCCTTCGCGGCGTGCAGCGAGGCCAGTGTGACGCCCTGCACGGTGGGTGGATGGCGCGCCTCGGCGCGGGTGGCGAGTTCGCGCAGCAGGCCGCCCAGGTCGAGGTTCGGGTCGTGGGTGGACGCCTCCTCGGCGAGCTGTACCAGCGCCATGAGGGAGGCCCAGCGCTCGCGGGCCTGGGCGCCGCTGGGCTCGGTGGCGGTGAGGCCGACGCGGCCCAGCGCGGCCCGGACCAGGCTGACCAGTTCGGCCCCGCGGGCATCGGGCAGGTCGTCGCGGGCGGCGGTCTGCCGCAGCGCCTGCACCGCCTGGCGCACCTCGGTGCGCTGGAAGAAACCCTCGCCCCCGCGCACCTGGTACGGAATCTCGGCCTCGGTGAGCGCCTGCTCGTAGGCCTCGGATTGCGCGTTGATCCGGTACAGCACCGCGATCTCGCCCGCGGGGACTCCCCTGCCGATGAGGCGGGCGATGGCCTTGGCGACGGCGAGCGCCTCGGCGGGTTCGTCGTCATACTCGGCGAAAGACGGCTCCGGACCGTCCGCGCGCTCGCCGATCAGCTGCAGCCGGGTGCCCGCGATGCGGCCCCGGGCGGCGCCGATCACCCGATTGGCCAGCGACACCACCTGCGGCGTGGAGCGGTAGTCGCGTTCCAGCCGGACCACCGTCGCATCGGGGAAGCGGCGCGAGAAGTCCAGCAGATGGCCCGGGGAGGCGCCGGTGAAGGAGTAGATGGTCTGGTTGGCGTCGCCGACGACCGTGAGGTCGTCGCGGTCGCCGAGCCAGGCGTCGAGCACGCGTTGCTGCAGCGGCGTGACGTCCTGGTACTCGTCGACGACGAAACAGCGGTACCGGCCGCGGAACTCCTCGGCGACCGAGGCGTAGTCCTCCAGGGCGGCGGCGGTGTGCAGCAGCAGATCGTCGAAATCCAGCAGCAGGCAGGGACCCTCCCGCCCCTCCGCCCCGGCGCCCGTGCTCTTCAGCTGCTCATAGCCGGTGTAGACGGCGGCGACCCTGGCCGCGTCGTACGGGATCTCGCGCCGCAGGCGGGCCGCGGTGGCGGCGTAGTCCTCCGGCGCGACCAGCGACGCCTTGGCCCATTCGATCTCCCCCGCGAGATCGCGCAGGCTCTCGGTGCTGGTCGGCAGGCCGACGCGCCCGGCCGCCTGCGCGACGATCGGGAACTTGCTGTCGATCAGCCGCCATGGCACATCGCCGACGATCTGCGGCCAGAAATACTTCAGCTGCCGCAGCGCCGCGGCGTGAAAGGTGCGCGCCTGCACCGTGTTCGCATCGCCGCCGAGCCCCAGCGCGCGCAGGCGGCTGCGCAGTTCCCCCGCCGCCCGCGCCGTGAACGTGACCGCCAGCACCTGGTCCGCGCGCACGTGCCCGGCCGACACCAGATGGGCGATGCGGTGGGTGATGGTGCGGGTCTTGCCGGTGCCCGCGCCCGCCAGCACGCATACGGGCCCGCGCGGCGCGGTCACGGCGGCCGTCTGTTCGGGGTCGAGGCCGTCGAGCCGGAGCGGGGGCGAGGTGGTCGGCGCGGGCACGGGCTCCATCATGACAGTGCGCACCGACAGGCGGCGGAGACCCCGTCTAGAAGATCGTTGCCACGCCGACGATCACGAGGACCTCCGAGGGCCAGCACGCCGAACACCGCGACGAGGCCCGAGGCGCAGGCCAGCACGCCCTGGAAGATGTGCACGGCCGACCCCCGGCCCGACTGACGCACCGGACCCGACCACGGGAAAAGTGGCCGGGGACAGGCCGTTACGGTCGACCGAAGTGCCGATCGAGCGTCGCCAGGATGTGGTCGACAGGACCGAAGGTGATCATTCCGGTCGCGCCGCCCGCGATCTCGCCGCGCAAGGGCTCGAGGGCATCACGCGCCTGTGCGGCGAGCGATTCGTCGCGCAGCTGAATCGCGGTGTGCGCGTTGACGGCCCAGAGCGAGTCGTACAGGTGATCGGCAGGGGGTGTGGGCAGCCCGGCCGCGGCCCGGCGGGCGGCCGCGCGGTCACCGCGGGCGAGTTCCAGGAGCGGCCGGACCCAGGGGCGGTTGGGCCCCCAGTCGAGGTCGGCGTGGGTCGGCGCGGGACGGTCGTGACGGATGCGGAGCGAGAGCAGGGCGAGCGGGAACATCCCTGCCTCGACTCCCGGCATGCCCGCACCGGCGAGGTCGGCGGCCACGGCGCGATAGGCGCGCGCGGCCTCGGCGGGTTCGTTCGATTCCGCGGCCAGTCGCATCGCCCGATAGGCGGAGGTGAACAGGTGCACGAGCGGGGTCTCGTGGCTAGCGGCGAGCTTCTCGGCGGCCGCGACGTGGTGTTGCGCGGCCTCGGCGGCGCCGCGGGCCGCGCCCACCTGGATCGAGACGAGATGGCCGAGGATCTCGAACGTCGGGAGATCGTGTCGCGCGGCGAGATCGACGAGTTCCCCCGCGATGGCGTCGCGTTCGCCGGTGCTTCCTGGACGTTGGAAGGACTGGACGAATCGGGCGTTCAGCGCGAGTACCAGCACACTGGGATCGGCCAGTTCGCGGGCGAGGCGTTCGGCCTCGAGGGCCGCCGCGGCCGCCCAGCGGTCCCGGCTGCCGCGATGCTCGAGCCCGACGGTCGCGAGCAACCGCGCCCGCAGCACGGGCGACGCCGCCGGACCGAGCCGGTCGAGCGTGCGGCGAGTCGTCGCGACCAGGGCCTCGGACCGGGCGGGATCGTCGGCGCGGGTCCAGACGGCCGGGACGTCGTAGGCCGTGATCACGCGGGCGGTGAGGTCGGGATCGCCGGTCAGCTCCGCCTCGGCGACCGCCGCCGCGCGTTGCTGCTGGGCAAGGACCAGGTTGGTGCCGCCGGTGACCGCCGCGGCCCGGGCCACGGTGCTCATCGAGCGCAGCCGGGTATAGGTCCCCGTCGCCTCCGTGCGGGTGAGCAGGCGCAGCCGGTCCTCGGCCCGGGGCGAGGGCAGCAGATGCGGTGCGTGCCGAAGGATGTCCCGCTCGAGATGGTCGAGGCTGTCCGCCGACTGCAGCCCGAACCGATCGAGCAGCCGGGCCCGCGCGCCGCGCAGCGAGTCCAGGGCATCGACCTGGCGGTCGGCCTGGTAGAGAGCGTGCGACAGCAGCACCCACGCCCGCTCCCGCCACGGATGCGCGGCGGCGAACGCCTCCAGTTCGGGAACCAGGGACGCGCCGCTCCCCAGGTCGAGCATCGCCCCGGCGCGCAACTCGATCGCCCGGCTCCGCAGTTCGGTCAGGCGGGCGCGCTCCCGCGTCAGCCAGGGCGAGTCGTCGAGCCCCGCGTACGGCTCGCCGGTCCACCATCCGAGCGCCGCACTCAACGCCGCCGCGACCTGGTCGGCGGGTTCGTCCCACACGGCCCGCAGGGTGTCCTCGAAGCGATGGGCGTCGACATGTGACCGCGGCACCCGCAGGGCGTATCCGTCGCCGACGGTCTCGAGGACTTGGGATCGGGCCCGCGGGGGGCGCTCCGGCTCGAGCGCGCGGCGCAGTTCGGCGACGAAGGTGCGGACCGCCCCGGCGGCCCCGGGCGGGGGATCCGCCCAGAGGTCATCGATGAGCATCGACAGCGGGACGGCCCGGCCGCCCGCCGCGACCAGACGCCCCAGCAGTTCGCGGCGGCGTTGGCTGCCCACCGGGATCGGATGGCCTTCGCCGTCGCTGGCCCGTATCGGACCGAGCACCTCGAGGAAGATTTCCACGCGCTCATTGTCGTAGGTGCTCGTTATCGTCGGTCCAGGTCGCCGCTGATCCACTGCTGACCGGGCTCCGCGATCCTTGGCTGGTTCACGCGATAAGAGGAGAACATACGATGGGTATCAGCATTCCGGATTTCGACGTCACCACGATCGATGTGGGTGGCGGCATCGAGCTGAGCGCGGCGGTCGGCGGGAGCGGACCGGCGATCGTGCTGCTCCACGGCTTTCCCCAGACCCACCTGATCTGGCGGCACGTCGCCCCCGTGCTCGCCGAGCAGCACACCGTGGTCTGCCCCGATCTCCGCGGCTACGGCGCCAGCGCCAAGCCGGAGGCGGTCGAGGAGAACACCTACTCGAAGCGGACCATGGCCGCGGACATCGTCGGACTTGCCGACGCGCTGGGGATCGACCGGTTCGCCCTGATCGGGCACGACCGCGGTGGGCACGTCGCCTTCCGGGCGGGACTGGACCACCCGAATCGGGTCAGCCACCTGGGGACCTTGGATATCGTTCCCACGCTGGACAGCTGGAACGTGCTCCGCGGGGTCGACGCGGCGGTGGCCTTCCACCTCTACCTGATGGCCCAGCCTCCCGGCCTGCCCGAGCAGATGATCGCCAACAGCGCCGACGCGTTCTTCGGCCACTTCCTCGACATCTGGTCGAAGAACCCCGACGCGATCCCGGCGGACGTACGCGCGGAATACCTGCGCGCATCCCGGGAGGCCGTGGTGTCGATCGTCGCCGACTATCGGGCCACCGCGACCATCGACATCGACCACGACCAGGCCGACCTCGACGCGGGCAACCAGCTCACCATGCCGCTGATGACCGTCCAGCAGGACTGGGGCAAGCAGCTGGGATTCGACGCGGGCGAGATCTGGCGGCCCTGGGCGACCGATGTGCAGCACTTCACGACCCAGGCGGGCCATTTCATGGCGGAGGAGGCGCCGGAGGATATCGCCGCGCTGATCCTGGATCTGGTGAAACGGTGATCGCCCGCTGATTCCGGCGCAGGCGGCGCAGCCCGGGTCGTGAACTCCGGCTTCGGTCGGGGCCAGCGATTTCGCCCGGCGCCGCCCCCGGGAACACGTTCGGGTCTCACGATGTTGAATGCAGGCGTGACAGCTACCGACCTGACCATGTACTCGACGACCTGGTGCGGTTACTGCCGCCGACTCAAGAAGCAACTCGACGAGGCAGGCATCACCTACACCGAGATCGACATCGAGTTGGACCCCGCTTCCGCCGAATTCGTCGGCAGCGTCAACGGCGGCAACCACGTGGTGCCGACCGTGAAGTACTCGGACGGCTCCACCGCCACCAACCCGAGCCTGGCTCAGGTGAAGCAGGCGCTGGCGGCCATCGCCTGAGCGCGAATCAGGCTCCCGCCGCCCAGGACTCGACGATGGTGCGGGCGATGGAGATCGACCCCGGCAGGAACAACCGCTGATCGGAGGCGTCCGCGGCGGCTCCCGTCGGCGCACCCCAGGCGCCCGCGTCCAGCGCCTGCCGCACCTCGTCGCGGGTGAACCAGTAGCCCTCGGCGATCTCGCCGTCGGCGAAGACGAGGGGCTGCTCCGGATCGGCGACCGCGGCGAAGCCGAGCATCAGCGACCGCGGCAGCGGCCATGGCTGGCTGCCCAGATAGCGGATGTCGTGCACGTCGACGCCGACCTCCTCGAGGATCTCGCGCTGCACGCACCGCTCGAGCGACTCCCCCGCCTCCACGAAACCGGCCAGCAGCGAGAACATCTTCTCCGGCCAGCTGTGCTGGCGGGCCAGCAGCACGCGGTCGCCGCCGTCGTGCACCAGGCAGATCACCGCCGGATCGATGCGCGGGAACTCCTCGTGCCCGGCCTCGCTGACCCGGGTCCAGCCGGCGCTGGCCGGCGCGGTCGCGGTGCCGTCGGCGGCGCTGAAGCGCGCCCGGTCGTGCCAGTTCAACAGCGCCAGCGCGGTGGACAGGATGCCGAGGGTGATGTCGTCGAGGTGCAGCACGCTGCCGACCACCCGCAGGTCCATCAGCTTGCCGTCGAGCTCATTGTCCCGCACCGCCCACAGGTGGCGGCCGCCGTCGATACCGAGGAACACGGCCTCCGGAATCGGCTCGGCCGCGAGCGTCGTCGCCGGTTCCAGCAGTACCGATTCGCCGTCGATGCGGACCTGGCCGCGCCGGTTCATCCGCAGCAACCGCGCCTGCGGCCAGCCCTCCTTCAGCGCCTGTTCGTCCGAGCGCAGTTCCTCGGCGCGATCGAGCACGGAACGCGACAGCAGCGGAACGTCTTTGAGCTGAAAACCTGACACGGCTCGAGCGTATCGGGCGGACGACTTACTTGTTCGCGCGGCGCACGTAGAGCAGCCGGTCACCGGCATCGAGCGCGTCCACCTCGGGCTCGTCTACCCGGATCAGATCGCCGCCGCGCACCACCCCCAGCACTATGTCGCGCAGATGGCGGGGCGATCCGCCCACCTCGTCGGGCTCCACCTCGCGCTCGGCGATGGCGAATCCCGCCTCGGGGGTGAGCAGATCCTCGACCATGTCGACCACCTTCGGCGTGGTGGTGGCGATGCCGAGCAACCGACCGGCCGTCTCCGACGACACCACTACCGAGTCGGCGCCGGACTGGCGCAGCAGATGGATGTTCTCTGCCTCCCGGATCGAGGCGACGATCTTGGCCTTGGGATTCAGCTCGCGGGCGGTGAGGGTCACCAGCACCGCGGTGTCGTCGCGGTTGGCGGCGATCACCACCGAGGACGCGTGCTGCAGACCGGCCAGCTTCAGCACGTCCGACTGGGTGGCCGAGCCGTGCACGGTCACCAGGCCCGCGGTGGCGGCCCGCTCCAGGGCCACCTGGTCGGTATCGACGACGACGATGTCGCCGGGCTGCACGCCGTCGCCCAGCATCGCGTCGACGGCGGTGCGGCCCTTCGTCCCGTATCCGACCACCACGGTGTGATTGCGCACCCTGTGCCTCCATCGCTGAATCTTGAACGCCTGCCGGGACCGCTCGGTCAGCACCTGCAACGTGGTGCCGACCAGCACGATCAGGAAGAGCACCCGCAGCGGCGTGATGATGAGGATATTGACGAGTCGGGCCTGCGGGGTGGCTGGCGTGATGTCGCCGTATCCGGTGGTCGACAGCGACACCGTCGAGTAGTACGCCGCATCCAGTAGTGACAGGTCGCTGCCCTGATTGTCGTGATATCCCTCGCGGCCGAAATACACCACCAGCGTCGCGGAGACCAGCAACGTGACCGCGAATGCCACGCGACGGGTCAGCGAAACCCAAGGGCTGGTTTGGATTTCCGGGATGCGCAGAATTCCGACCAGGGCATAGTCGGGGCGGTCCGTCAGACGACGTAGGCCGCGCGACGCCTCATCGAACACGGGAACCACCGATCCTGTCGTGCACCACGGAACCGCAGCGTACCGGTCCGGCGCGGACTCGACGCGGTGGCGCGCTAATGCGACAGTGAGACGAAGAAATCCTCGCCGCAGTAGCGCCGCACATTGATGGCGTCGGGGGTCTCGGAGGACCCCCTGCGGGTCGTAGCACTGGCCCGCGACGGCGTGTCCCCGTCGATCGCGCAGATCGCCGTGGCGGCCAAGGTGTCGCTGGCCACCGCGCACCGGCATTTTCCGAACCGGCAGTCGCTGTGGGCGGACCTGGCCTGGCGACAGCTGTGGGCGACGCGTGCGGAGTTCCTCGACCACCTGCCGGAGGATCCCGAGGATCGCGTCGACGTGGTCGTGCGCACCGTCGCCGACATGCAGTTCGCCGACGAGGTGGTGTGGCGCGAGGTCGTCCGGGCCGCGGCCGACCGCTGGTTCGCACAGCTGGACACGCCCGAGTCCGAACGGACGCCGACCCGCGCCACCAACCGTCTGGACATGGCCGAGATCGCCTTGGCGCCGCTGCGGGACGAAGTGGGACTCGAGCGCTACGAACGGCTGTGCCACGCGGTTGCCATGGTCTTCGGCGTCGAGGCGATGATCACCGCCCGCGATACCTGCGGGCTCGCGGCCACCGAGGCCACCGAGGCGATGAGCTGGGCCGCGCGCTCGCTCGTACGCGCCGCCCGCGCCGACGCGGCGGCTGCGAGCTGAGGCGCCGGACCTTGTCGCTCAGTCGGATTCGTCGGCGGGCGGGGCGGACCACGCCGGGGCGGTGGCTTCGATCAGGGCGGCTAGTTCCTCCGGGTCCGGCAGTTCCGGCGGGGCGATGGTGCGGCCGGTGCGCACGTAATGGAATGCGGCGCCGACCTTTTCGAGGATCTCGTGCTCGTCGGCGCCGGTGCGGGCGGCCAACAGGCGGGCCCAGGCCAGGCGGTAGACGGCCAACTGCATCTCCACCGCCGGTTCCTCGGTGCGGGTGGGTGCGGCACCGGTCTTCCAGTCCACCACCAGCCAGCGGCCGCCGGGCTCGGCGAATACGGCATCCATCCGGCCGCGGATCAGGGTGCCTGCCAGGGAGGTCTCGAACGCCACCTCCACCTCGACCGGGTTGCGATCGGCCCACGGCGAGGACAGGAACGCCTCCTGCAGGCGGATGAGGTCGGCGTCGGCGGCGCCGCTGTCGGCGGCGCCGGGCAGCTCGTCCAGTCCGAGCAGCCGGGTCGCGCCGAACCACTGCTGGATCCAGGCGTGGAATGCGGTGCCGCGCCGGGCGAACGGGCTCGGCGGATACGGCAGTGGGCGGCGCAGCCGGGCGGCCAGCTTCGCCGGATCGGCCCGCAGCTCGACCAGGGCGGTGGCGGGGAGCTGGCCGGGCAGCTCCACCTCGCGGACGCGGTCGTCGGCGGCGAAGTGCTCGACGAGGAGAGCGTCGACATCGGCTGCCCAGCCCTCCGGATCGGTTTCCGAATCGGCTGCGGCGCTGTCTGTTTCGTCGAACAGTGACAGTTGCCCGGTCGGTTCGGCCGCGCCGCCGGATGCGGCCGGGTCCTCCGTCATCGCGGTGCGGACGAGTGCCGCTCCCTCCTGAACCGCGGTGCGGCGCTTGCCCAGCGGGTCGCGGGGCCAGTCGGCCGACGCCGGGTTGTCGGTGAACGGGTTGACCGCGTCGGCGTCGGGCGGATCGGCCCAGTGGTCGATGCGGACCGTCGCGGCGAGGGGCGAGTCGGGACGTTCGGCGGGGCCCTTCACATCCAGCAGGAAGTCCGACGGTCCTTTAGGGGTCGAGCCGGTCTCCGCCCAGTGGTGCGCCGAAACGAACAGGGCGCGTTCGGTTCTGGTGAGCGCCACGTAGAACAGGCGGCGCTCCTCATCGAGCCGCCGCCGGTTGAGCGCCTCCTTGTGCTGCTTGATGGCACGGTCGAGATCGCTGCGGTCATAGAGATCGGAGAGATCCAGCACGGGGACGCCATCGGAAGTGGTGGGCCGCGACGCCGAAGAGTGATATGCCGACGCATCGGGCATGTCGGGGGCCGTGGCTGGCGTTGCCGCGGAACGGTCCGCGGGGTTGTGGGTGGTGGCCTGGGGCGCCGCCTCACGGTCCGGGGGCGCCGCGTCGCGCTGCCGGTCGCCGCGGAGGGAGGTGGGCAGTTCGGCGAGGGCGCCCAGCCAGGTGCCCGCGGCGGCGCCGGAGGGGAACACGCCGCGAACGACGTGCGGGACCGCCACCACCTCCCATTCCAGGCCCTTGGCGGCGTGCACGGTCAACACCTGCACGCGGTCGCGGGCCACCTCGACCTCGCCGGGCTCGAGGCCGTTCTCGACCTCCTCTGCGGCGGCCAAGAATGCGAGCAGGCCGGGGAGGGAGGCGCGGTGATCGGTGGCGTACCCGGCGACCACCTCGGCGAAGGCGTCCAGGTGCTCGCGGCCCGCGCCGCCACCGGCCGCGGCCCGCCGGGCCTGGGTCTCCACGCCCACGCCGATGGTCCGCTCGACGTCGGCGACCAGCTCCGGCAGCGACTGACCGCCCCGTTCGCGCAGCCCGGCCAGCTCCCGGCCGAGGTCGGTGATGCGTTGATATCCGTTGTCCGAATACTGTTCCGCCGCACCCGGATCGGCGATGGCGTCGGTGAGCCCGGCCCGCTCGGCCGGTTCCGGCGCGACGGCCCGCAACGCATCGGCCAGCGCCGCCGGGTCGGCGATCGCGGCGGCCTGCTCGGGTGGTTTGCCGATCGACAGGTCGCGCGCGCGGCGCGAGAGCGCGGCCAGATCGGTGACGCCGAGGCGCCAGCGGGCCCCGGTGAGGATGCGCATGGCGGCGCTGCCCGCCCCGGGGTCGGCGATCAGGCGCAGGGTGGCCACGACATCGGCGACCTCCGGGGTGGCGAGCAGACCGCCCAAACCGACGATCTCGACCGGTAATCCGCGCTCGCGCAGGGCCTCCGCCAGGGGGGCGGCATCGGCGTTGCGGCGCACCAACACCGCGGAGGTGGGCGGTGGCACTCCGGCGTCGGCCCGCGCCTCCCATTCGGCCGCAATCCGCTCGGCGACCCAGTCCCGTTCGTCGGCAACGGTTTCGGTGAGCGCCAGCGCCACCGTGCCCGGTGTGGCATCCGGGCGCGGCCGCAGCGCGTCCACGCTCACCCCACCTTCGTTGTGCCGCAACGGTTCCGCCACCAGATTCGCCAGCTCCAGCGCCTCCGGCGGGTTCCGCCAACTGGTCAACAGCGGCAGAATCGGCGCGGGAACCCCTGGCGCACTGGGGAAGTCGGTCGCGAAGCGTGGCAGATTCGCCGCCGACGCACCCCGCCATCCGTAGATCGACTGCATGGGATCACCCACCGCCGTCACGGCCAGCCGCGCACCGGCATCCGCCGCCCGTTCGGAATCCTCCTCCACCCCAACGGGTTCCGATGTGACAGCGAGCGGATCGGCATGGCCGTGGGCGCTGTCCAGGTCGCCGAACAGGGCCGCCAGCAGGATGCGCTGGGCGTGGCCGGTGTCCTGGTACTCGTCCAGCAGGACCAGGCGGAAGCGGTCGCGCTCGGCGGCGCCGACCTCCGGATGTTCGGCGGCCAGGCGGGCGGCCAGCGACATCTGGGCGCCGAAGTCCAGGGCGCCGCGGCGGCGGAGTTCGTCGCCCAGGCGGCGCACCAGCGGCAGCAGCGCCACGCGCTCGTGCTGGGTCTCGAGAATGCCCAGCAGTTCCTGGCTCGGGCCGCCGCGCTGGCGGGGGCCGCGGGGCAGGGTCAGGATCAGCTTCTCCAGCTCGGTGTGGGCCTCGGCCAGTTGTTCGGGCTCCACCAGGTGCTCGGCGAGCTGGCCGGACAGGGCGAGCACCGCCTCCGTCACCGAGACCGGGGTGCGGTCGGTGTCCAGTTCGCCGTCCCAGGCGGTCACCACGCGGTGGGCCAGCTGCCACAGCTGCGTCTCGGTGAGCAGGGTCGCGTTCGGTTCCACCGGCAGCAGCAGGCCGTGCTCGCCGAGCAGACGTCCGGCGTAGGAGTGGTAGGTGCTGATCTCGGGCTCGGAGCCGGTCAGGCGGGCGCGTAGCCGACCGTCGGGATCGATCTCGCGCAGCAGCGGCGCACCGGCCAGCCGGGCGAGCCGGGTGCGGATGCGAGTCGTCAACTGCTGGGCGGCTTTCCGTGTGAACGTCAGGCCCAGCACGGCATCGGGAACGACCAGCCCGTTGGCGACCATCCACACCACCCGCGAGGCCATCGTCTCGGTCTTACCCGCACCGGCGCCCGCGACCACCAGCATGGGGCCGGGCGGCGCCGCGATCACGGCGGCCTGCTCGTCGGTCGGCGGCGGCAGGCCGAGCGCCTCGGCCAGTTCCTCCGGGGTGATCCTCATTCCTCGGTCACCTGCCGTCCGGTGTCCTGGACCGGACAGCTGCCCGAGACCGCGCAGTGGCGGCAGCCGTCGTTGCGCATGGCGAGGTAGCTCGGGCCGCGGGTGGCGGCGGCCGCGTCGTGGATCGCGCCGCGCCACTGCTCGACGCCCTCGGCGTCCAGTGCCCCCTGCAGCCGCTGGGTGGCGCCCTCCTTGGTACTCGGCTTGGCGACGTAGACGAGGCGGGCGCCGCCGGGTTCGGCATCGGGCGAACCGTCGTCGAGCGCCCCGGCGGCCGCGGCCACCTGATACGTCGCCAGCTGGGCGTGATCCTGCGCGGCCTTCTTGGAGACCGGGGTCTTGCCGGTCTTCACGTCCACGATCACGAAGCGGCCCAACGCGTCTCGCTCCACGCGGTCGACCCGGCCGCGGATCCGCACGGTGTACTCGTCCGGCGTGCGCGCCGGGAGTACGCAGTCGACCGGCACCTCGACGCCCAGCTGCGTCAGCTCGTCACGGGTGTTGCGCAGCCAGGACAGGAACGTGTCCAGCATGGTCTCGGTGCGCCGCAGTTCCTGCCGCGAATGCCAGCTGTGCGGACCGGTCTCGGTGGCGCCCGGGTCGATCGCCTTCCAGGCCCGCACCAGCGCGGCCTTCACCTGCGCCTGCGAGACCTGCCCGGCCAGTGCCTGCACCAGGGTGTGCACCAGGTTGCCCTTGATCGCGTGCGGATTGTCGCCGTCGCTGCCGCCGTGCCGCTCCAGCGCCCAGCGCAGCGGGCAGGTCTGCAGCAGTTCGACCGTGGACGGGGAGAGCGCGACCGGGCCCGAGTCCGCGCCCCACAGCGGCAGCTGCGAGCTGAGATCGGCGGTGCCGTACCAACTGTCGGGGTGGGCGCCGGGCACGCCCGCGCGAGCGAGCCGGGCCAGCTGTCCCGCCGCCCGCTGCCGCCGCACCGGATCGTCCTCGGGATCGCAGACCACACCGCGCAATTCGGCGATCAGCGCCTGCATCACCAGGGCGCGGCCGGGATCGATGGGCGGCGGAATGCGGCCGGGTTCGCCCGTCTCGGATGTCTCGTCCAGTTCGCCGAGGAACCGGGACGGCACCAGATCCCGGTCGCCGCTGACCGATTCGACGGCCGTGACCAGCAGCGAGCGCCGGGCTCGGCTGCAGGCGAGCAGCAGCAGGCGCCGCTCCTCGGCCAGGATCGGGGCGGCGCGGCTCACCCGTTCCCCGGAATCGGCCACGCCCGCAACCAGATCCACCAGATCCTCGACCCCCAGCAGGGTGCCGCGCGGCCGCAGATTCGGCCAGATGCCCTCCTGCACACCAGCCACCGCGACGACATCCCATTCCCGGCCCGCGGCCGCGTGCGCGCTCACGATGGCGACCGCGTCGCCGGAGTCGGTGAGCGGCGCCGAATCCTGCGGAATCTCCTGCTGTTCCAGGTATTCGACGAATCCGCCGACGGTCGCGCGCGGCAGTCGGTCGACATAGGCGGCCGCCGCGTCGAACAACCCGACGGCCGCGTCCAGGTCGCGGTCGGCCTGCATCCCGACCGCGCCGCCCCGCTCGGACTGCCCGACCCAGCGCCGCTCCAGATTCGATCCGGTCCACAGCGCCCAGAGCACATCCTCGAGTCCGGCGCCGCGCCGCACCGCCTTGCGCGCCCGGCCCACCGCCTTCAGCACCCGCCGCAGCGGCGCCGCCTCGACATCGGTGAGCCGATCCAGGATCGTGAAGTCACCCACCCCGGTGATCAGATCCCGCAGCACCTCGGCGGACGACCGGTCCAGATCCGCCGATTGCACGGAATCGACCGCCTCCCAGGCGAAATCGTCGGCGGCGGCACTGGTGGCCACGCGTCGGCGGTCCGACATCGCGCGATCGGTATCGGCGCTTTCCGAGACTTCCTCGCCCGCGGCATCTTGATCCAGCTCCGCACCAACGTGTTCCGTGTCGGACAGTCCCTCGGGATCGGAAACCGCATCCGCGGCCCACGGGTCGTCCGCGGCGCGGTGTGCTCCCCGCTCCAGCAGCGTGCGGCGGATACCGCGGCGCAGGCGACGCAGACTGATCTGGTCCGCGCCGCCGAGCGGGCCGGACAGCAGGTCCAGGGCGTCGTCCTCGGTGTAGAGGTCGGGCCGGGGCTGCTCACCGGCCAGCAGGGCGCGCAGCGACAGCAGCATCCAGGCGCCGCCGCGGCGGCGGGCCAGCGGAACGTCCGGTTTCGGTTGCAGGACAGGAACTCCCGCGGAGAGCAGGGCGCGGCGCAGCGGGGCCAGCGACAGCGGCACGGACCGCACGATCACGGCCATCCGCGACCACGGCACGCCGTCGGTCAAATGGGCGCGACGCAGATGATCGGCGATCAGGGCCGCTTCCTTCGCGGGCGTGGTGAGCACCCGCACCCGCACATCGCCGTCGCCGGTGCCCGGCTCAGCGACCGGATCGAGTTCATCGAGAGGGTCCGCCGCGCCATTGTCCCCGGACAGCACTGCGCCCGTGACGGTTTCGCTCCCGTCGAAGCGATGCGCCGCCCGCCCCGGCATGCGTGCCGCGATCCGCACCACGCAGTCGTGGATCGCACGCGCCGCGCGGTGGTCGTCCCGCAGCACGATGCGCCGCTCCGCGGGCGCGTCCGGATCGGCGGCGAAGCGCACGTCGGCGCCGCGGAAGGTGAATACGGCCTGGTCCGGGTCACCGGCCACGACCGTCGCCGCGGGCCCCGACCCGATGGCCCGAACCAACTGTGCCGCAAGCGGATCCAGGTGCTGCGCATCGTCGACGAGCAGGCAACCCAGCCGCTGGCGCTCGGCGGCCAGCAGGTCCGGGTCCAGGGCCAGCGTGTCCAGCGCGGCGCCGACCAGCTCCGCGGCGTCCAGCGCGGGCGCGCTCGCCTCCGGCGCCTCGACACCCACCGACCAGCGCAACAGCATCGCCTGCTCGTAGCGTTCGGCGAAGCGGCCCGCGGCCTCCCATTCCGGCCGGTCGTGCAGGCGGCCCAGCTCAATGAGATCCTCGGGGCCGAGCCCGCGCTCGGTGGCGCGCAGCATCAGATCGCGCAATTGCTCGGCGAACCCGGTGGTCCCGAGCGCCGGTTGCAGGCGCTGCGGCCACCATTCGGCCTCCGAGTCCCCGAATCCGCTCCGCGCGAAGCCCTCCTGGATATCCGCCAGTTCGCCGCGCAGCATCTCCCGCAGCACCACGTCCTGCTCGGCGCCGGTCAGCAGCCGCGGCGGCGGATTGCCGTGCGCGGCGGCGTGCCGCCGGACGATCGCGAAGGCGTACGAATGCACCGTGCGGACCAGCGGCTCCCGGGTCGCGCCGGGCACCCCGCCGGAGACCTCGGCGAGCTGCCGGGTGACGGCGTTACGCAGCCGCAGCGCCGCCTGTTTGGAATGGGTGAGAACCAGCACCGATTCCGGATCGGCACCGCCCGCGATCCGGTCCACCGCGAGATCGGTGAGCAGCGCCGTCTTGCCCGTGCCCGGCCCGCCCAGCACCTGCCACGGCCGCCAACCGGCCGCCGGGGCGCCGCTCGCGAACAGCGTCCGGACGTCGGCGCCCCATTCCCGCGTTCGGGGGGCCGTCTCGCCGCGGCGCACCAATCGCACCGAGCTATCCGATCGCATCACGGCCGCTATTTCAACAGACGCCTCCGACAGAAATTGCCGTGGCGGCAGCAAACGGCGTCCACCGCGGCCGTCGTATCCGGTCCGTGATAGGCCCCGCCCGCCGCCGTTATCGGACATCAGGCGATTTTCGCGGCGCGATACGGAATCCGGCACACCGCATCGACATTACTAATACTCGAACATTCTTTCGATTTCCCGCATTTGTCGGGGCCCCTCGGCACAATGGTCGCGTGCCCGATCTCCACATCCATCGATTCGGCCCGTCCGACGGCCCCTTGGTGCTCGCCCTGCACGGCCTCACCGGGCACGGCCGACGCTGGGAGGCGCTGGCCGGCGAACACCTGCCGGACATCCGTGTCGTCGCCCCCGACCTGCGCGGGCACGGCAGATCCTCCGCGCTGCCGCCGTGGACGTTCGAGACGGTGGTGGACGATATCGCACGGCTCCTGGACGGTGAACCCGCCGTGGTGCTCGGGCACTCGTTCGGCGGCGCGGCGGGGATCCACCTTTCCCGTCGACATCCGGAGCTGGTGCGCGGGCTCGTGCTGCTGGATCCGGCGGTCGGCCTGGACCCGGAGCTGATGCTGCACATCGCCGAGAGCCTGCTCGCCGCGCCCGACTATCCGGATATCGAGACCGCCCGCCTGGACAAGCTGGAGACGGCCTGGGCCGATGTGACGCCGCGGCTGCTGGACGCCGAACTCGACGAGCATCTGGTACCCACCCCTTCGGGCCGGATGGCGTGGCGCATGAGCCTGCCCGCCGTCACGGCCTACTGGGGCCAACTCGCCCGTGATTTCGTGCTGCCGCCCGCGGGCCTGCCGACGGCGCTGGTGCAGGCGATGAAGTCGCCGTTCGTCACCCTGCGATGGCGGGCCGCGCTCACCGAGCACATGGGCGCCGCCCTGACGGTGCACGAATTCGACTGCGACCACATGGTGGCCCAGGCGCGCCCCGCCGAGACCGCCGCCGTCCTGCGCGGGATGCTCTGATGGCCACCACCGACGCGGAGGTCGAGCGGGTCCGGGAGTTGGTCGCGGCCATCCCGCCCGGCCGGGTCGCCACCTACGGCGATATCGCCGCGGCCGCGGGCCTGTCGACACCGCGCACGGTCGGCTGGATCATGCGCACGGATTCCGCCGATCTGCCCTGGCATCGGGTGCTGCGCGCGAACGGCACCCCGGCACCGCATCTGGCGCACCGCCAGTTGCGGCGGCTCACGGAGGAGGGCTGTCCGATCCGCGGCGACCGCGTGGATCTGGCCGCGGCCCGGCACCGCTTCGAATAGCCGGCGGCACAACCCCCGCCGTCGAGAACGCGCCGCCGAACCGCCCCGCACGGCATGGTCGGCCGGTTACCGTGGTGTCATGTCCACCCGTCTCGCGTGCGTGGTGTTCGATGCGGTACGGCCGCGGAGCACGGCCCGTTTCTGGGCCGAGTTGCTGAGCTGGGAGGTGACCGTCGACCGGCCCGGCGAGGTCGACGTGGCCGCACCGGATCCGGACGCACCCGATGTGGCACTCACGTTCCTGGCGGCGCGGCCGGGCGGGTCCGGCCGCAACCGCATTCACCTCGACCTGGCCAGCCGATCGCTGGATCATCAACGCGTGCAGGTGGATCGGGCGTTGTCACTCGGTGCGCGGCGCATCGATATCGGGCAGGGGCCGGCGCCGTGGGCGGTGCTGGCCGACCCGGAGGGTAACGAATTCCGCGTACTGGAGCCGCGGGAGCAGTACGTCGATACCGGGGCGGTCGCCGCGATCGTGGTGGACACCGAGGATCCGGGCCGCCAAGCGCAGTTCTGGTCGGCGGCCTCCGGTTGGCCGGTCACCCACGACGAGCGGCGGTCGGCGGGTATCCGCGCGGTCAGCGAGCAGGGGCCCTGGCTCGAATTCCTGCTCTGCCCGGGGCGCCCGGAGCCCGGACGGCTGCACCTGGACCTGGTGTCGTTTCCCACCGACGATCCCGCCGAGGAAGTCGCCCGACTACGCGCGGCCGGTGCGACAGCGGTGCGGCCCAACGATTCTCACGCCGAGGAGCCGCCCGTCGTGCTGGCCGATCCGGACACCTACGAGTTCTGCCTGCTGCGGCCCCACGGTGACTGAGTTTCCGGGCCGGACGTGCGCCGGGATCGCGCGCCGCGAGGTGCCGCCGCCGCCACGAACTACGATCGGCACCATGGGCAAGCTATCGGGCGGGCGCTCGTGACCGACTTCGACGCCATCGTGCTGGCCGGGGGTCGCGCCACCCGGATGGGCGGGGTGGACAAGCCCGCCCTCGTGGTCGGCGGGCGGTCGATGCTGGATGCGGCGCTCACCGCGGTCGCCGCGGGCGCGCGCACGATCGTGGTCGGCCCGCACCGCCCCGAGCTTGCCCCCGAGATTCGGCAGGTGCAGGAGGTTCCGGCCGGGGCCGGGCCGGTGGCCGCGATCGCGACCGGGCTGCGGGCGCTGGAGGAATGCGACTTCCCGGCCCGCCTCGTGGTCGTGCTGGCCGCCGACATGCCGTTCCTCACTCCCGCGGCGATCGACGAATTACTCACGGCTGCAGCGGAATCCGGCGCCGATGCGGTGTTCGCGGCCGATGAGTCCGGGCGGCCGCAGTATCTGGTCGGAGTGTGGCGGCGACGCGCGCTGCTGGCGGGGCTCGACCGATTCGATTCGCTGATGAACCAGCCGATGAAGGCGCTCGTCCCGGCGGACACCGCCATGGTGCCGCTGTCCGGGGTCGCCGACTGCGATACCGCCGACGAGGTCCGCCGGGCCCGCGCTCACGCGGCGCCGCTGACGCTGGACGACGCACGAACCACATTGCGCCGCACCTTGTCTCGGCTACCCGAGCGCCACACACTGCTGCGGTCGGCCCGCGGCGCGGCGCTCGCGGCGCCACTGGCCGCGGCCGAGGCGCTGCCGCGGTTCGACGTGTCGGCGATGGACGGCTACGCGGTGTCCGGAGACGGCCCGTGGCGGCTGCGCCGCGATATCGGATTCGCGGGCGGCGAGCGTCCGGTGGGGCTGCTGCCCGGCGAGGCGGTCCGCATCGCGACCGGCGCGCACGTGCCCGACGGCACCGTCGCGGTGATCCGCGACGAATTCGTCCGGCTCGACGCGGCCGGAGTGCTGGATCGACTGTCCGACACCCCGATTCGCGACGACGTCCGCCACCGTGGCGAGGACTGGCAACCCGGCGACACCGTCGCGACGGAGGGCACACCGGTGTCGGCGGCGCTGCTCTCGGTCGCCGCCTCCGCCGAGATCACCGCGGCGCGCGTGCGCGGTCCGGTGCGGGCGCGCATCGTCATGACCGGAGACGAGATCCGCAGCGAGGGGCCGCTGCATTCGGGTCAGACCCGCGACTCGATCGGCCCCGTCCTGCCCGACCTCCTGGCGTGGTGCGGCGTGCAGGCGCTGGACCGGGTCCACCTGCGCGACACCGCCGACGGCTTCGACGAGGTGCTGGCCGCCGCGGCCGACTGCGAACTGCTGGTGATCGTCGGCGCCACCGGCGGCGGCGCGGCCGACCAACTCCGCGGCGCTCTGGATCGCACCGCGGCGCGAATCCTGGTGCACCGCTTGCGCATGCGCCCCGGCGGCTCCACGGTGGCCGCCGAAACCGATTCCGGCACAACGGTTCTGGGCTTGCCCGGCAACCCGTTCGCCGCGGTGGCCACGCTGCTCGCGCTGCTGCCCGCGATCGTCGAGGGCCGCACGGGCCGCACCCCGGCGCGTCCGATCATCGGCCCCCTGCGCAACGCTGCCGAGACAACCGGCCCCGCACCGCGTATCGTCCCCGCCCGCGCGGTTCCGGAGGGCGGCTGGCTGGGCGACGCCAACGTCCGCACCGCACACCTGGCAGGCCTGCTGAACCGCGACGGCCTCGTGATCGTGCCACCGGACGCGGTCGACGGCGCCCACGTCGAATTCCTGCCGCTTCCGAGCTGAACCGAACGACGCAGCGGCAGACCTCATCACGCGCCGAGGGCCAGCGGCTCGGTCTCGATTCGAGCGGGTTCGGGGACCGGGACCGCCGCCAACAGTCGGCGGGTGTAGTCCTCCCGTGGCTCGCCGAATACCACGGCGGGTGGTCCTGCCTCGACCACGGATCCGTGCCGCAGCACCACGACCCGGTCCGCGACCTGGTGTACGACGGCCAGGTCGTGGCTGATGAACAGGCAGGCGAAGCCGAATTCGGCACGCAGGTCGGCGAACAGGTCCAGGACCTGGGCCTGTACCGAGACGTCCAGAGCACTGGTGGGTTCGTCGGCGACCAGCAGGCGCGGCGCCAGCGCCAGTGCGCGCGCGAGGGCCACGCGCTGGCGCTGGCCGCCGGAGAGTTCGGCGGGGCGGCGAACGGCGTAATCGCGTGGCAGGCGGACCGATTCGAGCAGTTCGCCAACCCTGGCCCGCAGCAGCGAACCGCTCGCCGCGCGGTGTACCAGCAGCGGTTCGCCGATGGAATCGGCGATCGTGCGGCGCGGGTCCAGCGAGGCGGCGACATCCTGGTGCACCAGCGCCACGTTCTTGCGGAGCGCCCGCAGTTCCCGCGGTTTCAGCCCGCGCAGCGCGGTGCCGTGCAGGCTGACCTCGCCGGTCTCCGCCGGGACCAAACCGAGCGCGGCCCGTCCCAACGTGCTCTTGCCGGAGCCGGATTCGCCGACCAGACCGATCACCTCGCGCGGCGCCACCGACAGCGAGACGTCCCGCAATGCCCGGAATCGCCTGCCGCGCGAGCGATATACGACGGTGAGGTCGGTGAGCCGCAGTACCGATTCCTGTCCGTCGGCGTCTCGTCCCCCATCGCCGGATTCGAGTCGGCCATCCGGATAGATCGCTGCGGCAGCGTCGTTCACGGTGACGGGCGCGGCGTCGGGCAGCCGGGGCACGGCCGCCAGCAGCGTTCGGGTGTACCCCTCGCGGGGCGCGGCGAACAGCTCGCGCACCGGCCGCTCCTCCACGACGCGACCGCCGCGCATGACCACCACCCGATCGGCGATCTCGGCGACCACGCCCAGGTTATGGGTGATGAACAGGATCGCGGTCCCGTTGCGCCGCTGCAGCTCCCGCAGCAGTTCCAGGATCTCGGCCTGCACCGTCACATCCAACGCGGTGGTGGGCTCGTCGGCGATCAGCAGATCCGGATCGCCGGACAGCGCCAGCGCGATCACGACCCGCTGCTTCTGCCCGCCGGACAGCTGGTGCGGATACCAGTGCAGGCGGCGCTCGGGTTCCGGAATGCCCACCAGCGCAAGTAGTTCGGCGGCGCGAGCCCGGGCCTCGGTCTTCGCGATCGGGCCGTGCGCGCGCAGCGCCTGGACGAGCTGGGTGCCGATCTTCTGCACCGGATTCAGCGCCGTCTGCGGCTCCTGGAAGACCATGGCCGCCCGGGTGCCACGGATCACACGCAGCTGTCGCTCACTCGCGCCGACGATTTCGTGCCCGCCCAGGCGGATCGAACCCTCGGCGCGCGCATCGGGCGGCAGTAGTCCCAGCGCCGATCGGGCCGTCATGGACTTGCCTGAGCCCGATTCGCCCACCACGGCGACGACCTCGCCGCGGCCGACCGTCAGGGCGACACCGTCGACGACTGCCCGTTCGCCGAAATACACCGACAGACCCGCGATGTCGAGGACCGGGTCGGCTCCGGAAGTCGCTGGCACGGTACTCATCCGATCCTCCTCGCTCGTCCCAGGCCCTGCGCGATCAACAGGAACCCCAGGGTCAGCCCGGCGATGATCACCAGCGGCCCCACCGCCATGGCCGGGTTGGCATCCATATTCGACACAGACTCCGCGACCACCGACCCCAGCGACGGCTCCGGCTGCCGCACCCCCAGCCCGATGAAACTCATCGCGCCGTCGACCGCCACCGCGATCGACATCGACAGCGCCAGCTGCACCGCCAGCGGCTCGAAGACGTTGGGCAGCAGATGTTTCCGCATCGTCCACCAGGTGCCCGCGCCGATGACCTCGGCAGCCTCCACGAAAGCCTGCTCGCGCACGCGCAGGATCGCGGTGCGGATCTGGCGGCCGAAGACCGGCACCTCCGCCGCGACGATGACGATGATCACCGCATGCGCGCCCGGACCGGTGATGGCGGCCAGCGCGATGGCGAGAATGAGCGCCGGAAAGGCGAGGACAACGTCGAACACCCGCTGCGCCACGGTATCCGCTACGGCGTGCACACTCGCCAGCAGCCCGATGGCCGACCCCAGCACCGCCGCGGCCGGTACCGCGATGAAGACGATGAGCAGGTCGACCCGCAATCCGTACAGCACCCGCGCGAAAACGTCACGATTCAGCTCGTCGGTGCCGAGCCAATGCGCCCCGCTGGGCCCCAGCAGGTTCGCGCCGGTGATCTGCGCTGTCGGGTCGTAGCGGCTCAGCGCTCCCGCGAACAGCCCGGCCAGCACGATCAGCGCGACGAGCACCGATCCCGCCGCTGTCTGTCCGCGTAGCCGTACCGGTCGCCCGACGCCGGAACCTGTTGCGGCCGAAGGCATTCCTTCGACAACCGTCCTCACCACAGCCCTCCGATCACGATGGCGCCCGTCACGTCCCCGCTCCGATCCGGATACGCGGGTCCAGCCACGCGTGCACGACGTCGGTGAGCAGCTGAATCGCCACGAACACCGTCACCGACAGCAGCAGCAACACCTGCACGACCGGATAGTCGCGCCGGTTGATGCCCTGTTCGATGAGCTGCCCGATTCCGGGCCAGGCGAAGACGGCCTCGACCAGGACGGCGCCGCCGAGCAGGTGGCCGGTCTGAATCCCCAGCGCGGTCAGTACCGCGGGCAAGGCATTGCGCAGCGCGCCCCGGGTGACGATCTGCCACTGCGAGATGCCTTGCGAACGCGCGGTCAGCACATAGGGTTTGCCGAGCTCGGTGTGCAGCGCCTCGGTGAGGAAGCGGGTGAGCGCGGCGCCCACGGGCAGCGCCAGGCACGTGGCGGGCAGCAGCAGGTACTGCGCGGCGATATCGGGCCGGGCGATGAAGCCGTCCGGCGGCGCCCCGCCCGCGGGCAGCACCGGAATCGCGATCGCGAACACCAGCACCAGCAGCACACTGGTCACGAAGGTCGGCAGCGCCACGGCCGCCGTATTCGCCGCCGCCACAATCGTATTCAGCCAGCGGCGCGGCCGGACCACCGACGCCACACCGATGCCCAGGCTCGCCACGATCGCCAGCAGCAGGGCGGCGCCGGTCAGCACCAGGGTGTTGGTCAGCCCCTGGCCGACCAGCTCGGAGATCTGGCCGCCGAGGATGTAGGACCGGCCGAGGTCGAAGGTGACCAGGCCGCCGAGCCAGCTCAGATACTGCGCCGGGATCGACCGGTCCAGTCCCAGCTGATGCCGGATCGCCGCGATCGACTGCGGCGTCGCGTCCGGCCCGGCGAGCGTGCTCGCCGGGTCGCCGGGCACCAGCCGCATCAGCAGGAAGATCAACACCGAGGCCGCGAACAGCACGAGCATCGCGGAGGGCAAGCGGCGCAACAGATATCGGGTCACGACAGGAACGCTTCCGTGAGGACGGTCTCGCGGCGCTTGGTCCATGCCACCGCGTGCAGCCGCTTGGATGCCGCGACCTGGTTGAGTCGCGCGCCGATTTCGATGAGGAACAATCCCTCCAGCAGCCGATCACTGACGTCTTGGTAGGCGGCCACCGCGGCGGGACCGGTGGCGTCGGTACGCCGCCAAGCGGCGTCGGCGGCCGCGACATAGGCCGGAGATTCGTAGTGGGAGGCGTTCTTTCGCGCGTTGAACGGGTAGGCGCTGACATTGAGCGTGGACGGCACGAACTGCGCCCACGAGTGGTCGGTCACCCACAGGCCCGGGAACTGGCCCCCGATCAGCTTCTTCACCGCGGTCGCGTCGTCGTTCGGGTCGAGGGTCACCTCGATGCCCGCCTCGGCCAGGTTGGCCTGCACGATCTGGGCGGTCGCGCCGTAGGCGGGCAGGCCGGTGTTGTACGACAGCGGGATCGCCGGTGGCGCCGGAAGCTGCGCGACCAGTTCGCGGGCGCGATCGATATCGCGGGCGTACCTCGTGTTGCGCGCCTCGTCGTAGGCCGGAGAGGTCTTGGGCCACGGTAGGTTCAGCGGATAACCCGCGCCGCGGAAGACCTCCTCGACGATGCGCTCCCGGTCGATGGCGTACGCGACCGCCTGCCGCAGCCGGACATCCGCGAGCGCCGGGTTCCGCAGGTTCACACCGACATACATCTGCAGTTCGGCGCCGTCGTAGGTGATCGTCCGGAACCCGGCGCGCCGGGACAGGTTCTCGATATCGCGGGAGTTCAGGCCGTGCGCGAGCGCGATCTGGCCCGATCGCAGCGCGTTGAGCTGGGCTTGGCTGTCGGGAATCACCGACAGCTGCACCCGGTCCAGATAGGGCCGGTCGGGGATCCAGTACCGCTCGTTGCGCTCGAACACCATGCGGCTGTTGGGAATTCGCTCCGTGAAGCGGAAAGGCCCGGTGCCGATGAACTTCTCACCGGCCGACAGCTCACCCATGGTCTCGCGGTCCAGGATCGGCGCGGTGTCGAGCAGATCGAAGATATTGCCCAGCGGGTGCGCGAAGCGCAGCACGATGCGGTGCGGTGCGCTGGTGTCGTACTCGGTGATCGCGGCGGCGGTGCTCTTCAGCTGCGCCGACCATTTCGGGTCGGCGTAGGTGCGCAGCGCGAATTCGACATCGGCGGAGGTGAAGGGCCGCCCGCTGTGGAAGAGGACGTCGTCGCGCAACTCCAGCGCGAGCGACAGCCCGTCCGGGGCCAGCCGCCACGACCTCGCCAGCAGCGGTCGCGGTTCCAGTCTGTCGTTCGGGTAGCGGATCAGGGTCTCGTAGACCAGGCCGATCACCGCCGGTGTCGTCGCGGTATTGGTGAGGATATTGGCGGGGACGATGTCGTACGGCGTGCCCACCTTCAGGGTGCCGCCCCGAACGGGGGTCGCGTCGTCACCGGCGGCGTCGAGTTCGTGCACCGCCGAGGCGCAGGCCGCCAGTGCGCCACCGCCGAAGAGGGCGAGCGCGGACACGCTCGCCCCGCGCAGGAGGGTGCGGCGCGATAAGGCGCCGGGTGGTGAACTCATCTGGGAAATCCTCGAGGTACTGGCGGACCGCTGTCATGACGACCGTTCACGCGCGCCGACAGCAGCAGCACGACGAGCCGCACGAACCGACGGTAGAGCGCCCCGAACCGGTCGGCACCGGTTGCGCGCACCCTGCGCGAAACCCTGGCGAACACCCCCGCTGCCCCGTTTCGCTGGACCGATGTCTGTGCCTGACCATGCCCGCGGCTACGAGAACGTCACCGCACCGATCGGCCGCACCACCGCCGACGCCGAACCGCAGTGGAGCTATCCCCCGGCCGCGCCCGCGGGCGCCCCGAACATCATCGTGGTGCTGGTCGACGACATGGGTTTCAGCGACATCGGCCCGTTCGGTTCGGAGATCGAGACACCCACCCTGGATCGCCTTGCCGCGCAGGGTATCCGGCTCACCAACTATCACACCACCCCGCTGTGCTCACCGTCGCGGGCGGCCCTGCTCACCGGGATCAACCCGCACCGAGCGGGTTTCGGATTCGTCGCCAATGCCGATCCCGGCTACCCGGGCCTGCGGCTGGAACTGGCCGACGACGTGCTCACGCTGCCGGAGACCCTGCGCGCCAACGGCTATGCCACCTACGCGGTGGGCAAGTGGCACCTGGTCCGAGACGCCACCATGAACCCTGCGGCACATCGGGATTCGTGGCCTACCCAGCGCGGCTTCGACCGCTACTACGGATCGCTGGAGGGCTTCAACTCCTACTACTACCCGAACCAGATCGTATCCGACGGTTCGGTCGTCGACGTGGAGAGCTACCCGGACGACTACTACGTCACCGACGATCTCACCGACAGGGCGATCTCGTACCTGAAGGACCTGCGGGCCCACGAGGCGGACAAGCCGTTCTTCCTCTACTTCGCCCATGTCGCGATGCACGGCCCGCTGCAGGCCAAGGCGGTCGATCTGGAGAAGTATCGCGGCCGTTACGCCACGGGCTGGGATCGACTGCGGCACAGCCGTTTCGCGGCGCAGCTGGCGCAGGGACTGTTTCCGGAGGGCACGCGGCAGAAGCCGCGCAATACCGAGCCGGGATACGAGGCCCAGGAGTGGGATTCGCTGTCGGCCGGGGAACAGCACCGCTTCGCGCGCTACATGGAGGTCTACGCGGCGATGGTCGACAATATCGACCAGAACCTGGGCCGCCTGCTGGACGTCGTGGAGCGGCTGGGCGAGCTGGACGACACCATCGTCGTCTTCACCTCCGACAACGGCGGCACGGCGGAGGGCGGCCCCGTCGGAACCCGTAGCTACCTGGCGGAATTCGCGCGTGTCGACGATCCGGACTGGGTCGGGGACGTGCCGCACGACGAGGAGCTGATCGGCACCGCACGACTCGGCGTGCACTACCCGCGCGGCTGGGGGCAGGCGTCGAACACGCCGTTCCGGTTCTACAAGGGCCAGACCTTCGCCGGGGGCGTGCGGGTGCCGTTCCTGGTGTCGTGGCCGAAGGGACTGCCCGCCAACGCGATTCGCCGCGAGTACGTCTACGTCACCGACCTGGCGCCGACACTGCTGGAGCTGGCCGGTCTGCGGCGGCCAACCGTGCGAAACGGCCTGACCGCCAAGGATTTCGACGGTGTCTCGGCCGCGTCCGTACTGCGCGATCCGCGGGCGACCTCGGCACACATCGAGCAGTACTCGGAGATGACCGGGCACCGCGGCTTCTACCGCGACGGGTGGAAGCTGCTCGCGCTGCACGAACCGGGCGCCGATATCGACGACCCGCGCTGGCAGCTGTTCGACGTGCGCACCGATCCGACCGAACTGCACGACGTCGCGGCGCGGTTCCCGGAGAAGGTCGCCGAGCTCGCCCGCGCATGGGACGAAGCCGCCTGGCACAACACCGTGTTCCCGCTGCTCACCCGCGCGGATCTGGCGCGCCGCCGACCCGAGGAGGCGCGGCTGGCGCGGCCGCTGCGGCTGCTGCCCGGCACCCCCACGCTCGAGCGATACCGTTCGCAACGGCTGATCGCCTATCGCGACTTCACCGTCACCGCCGAACTGGGCGGGTACATCCCCGGCGACGAGGGCGTGCTGGTGGCGCACGGCGATCCGCAGGGCGGCTACGTGCTCTTCCTCGAGGACGGGCAGGCGATATTCGGATTCAACAGTTACGGCCGCTACGCCACCGCCACCGCACCGGTTCCCGCGGGCGCGCGGTGGGTCACGGTCGCCGCCCTGGTGCGTCCCCGGCTGCGCTGGGATTTCACCGTCAGCATCGACGGGGAGCCGGTAGCGCAGCTGCTCGACCAGGTCCAACTGGTCGGCATGGCCCCGTGGACCGGCATCTCCGTCGGCGTGGACGCGCGCGGACCGGTCGAATGGAGCCTGCGCGAACGCCGCGGCCCGTTCCGCTACACCGGAGACCTGCGCGCGATCACCTACACCCCGGGCCAGCTGCGCGTTCCCGAACAGACCGTGCGCGCCGTCGAGGCGGAGGCCGAAGTATTGGCCGAGTAACCATGACCGACCCCCGAAATAGGCCACGTTCCGGCACAGCCCGTTGCAGGATGGGACCGTGCGGTTGCGTCGGCACATTCCCCGGGTGGCAGCCGCGGTCGCCGCGATCGCGTGGACGGCCGCGGCGGCATGGAGCGTGGCAATCGGGCTGTTCCAGGCGGCGGACACGCGCTGCGGCAGCACCACGCCGCGGGTCGATATGGCGGGCGGCTGGTGGGTGATCGCCACCCTCGCGGTCTGGACGCTGCCGTTCGCGGTGTGCGCGTTCATATTTCGGTCCCGATGGGTGGTACCGGCCGCCTGGCTGGCCGTCGTGGTCGACCTGGCCGTGGTCACGGCGATGTTCACCCACCCGGTGCGGTTCTGCTGGTGACCGGGGCCGCGATGCGTCGACGGTCTCGCCGATGTGCCAGGAGCGGCGGTGAGCGTTATCCGCGCAGCGCGTCGACGATCTTGCCGATACGCCCGGCGCGCGTCTCGGGCCGCTTCGCGTCGGCCACGGACCGCACCTGCTCGCGACGGCGGGAATAGGAGAGCCCGTCGAATTTCTCGCGCAGCCCGACCTCGGCGAGCGCCGCGGCCAGATCCTCGGGTACCGCCACGGTCCGCTCGGCGGTGTCGCGCTCGACCGTGACCGAGACCGTCTCGCCGGGCTCCTTGCCGACCGCCGCGCGAATGGATTTCAGCAGGCCGATACACGGGCCGTCGCCCATCGACACGATCGATCCCGTGTAATCGACCCCGTCGAAGGTGGCCCGGACGGGAATCCGCCCGCCGCCGCCGAGCGCCGCCACCACCTCGGCGGGCACGGACACGTAGGCGCCGCCGCCCCGGGCGGACTCGATCGTGGCCTCGAATCGCTGCATGACCGCATGCTATTCCGGACGCCGCCGCGAGTGTCGGATATCCGCCGCGATCGGCGGGCAAACGATTTACCGTGCGGTGTTAACAAATGTAAAACGCCCGAGAACCGGCCGTTTCCAAAGCATCACCGGAACGCCGCCCGGAAGCCCCCGCGGGGCCGGAAACCGACATCGCCGCAGGTCGGCCCCGGCCAGGCAGGGCAGGTCCACGGCGGCGCAGTGACCGCCACGTTTCCCCGGCCTCACAACTCACAGGTGCCGCAGGAGCGTTGTGAGAGAACCGTTTTGCCCCCTCCCCGAGCGTCCTTACTCTCGGTGCAGCAGCCCGATTTCCAGCTCGAAGGGGCGTTGTGGTTATTTCGCATTCAAAGAGTTCGACCCCCTCCGATTTCGACGGCGGATCGACCGGGGACGCGCTGCTTCGGCTGGGCAAATACTTCAATCGCGGTGAGGTCTCCGGCGATCTGCGCACCGTGCACAAGGTGGGCGGGCGCGGCGCCGACGAGTTCTATCGCGACCGCTGGGCCCACGACAAGGTGGTGCGCTCCACGCACGGCGTGAACTGCACGGGCTCGTGCTCGTGGAAGATCTACGTCAAGGACGGCGTGATCACCTGGGAGTCCCAGCAGACCGACTATCCCTCCGTCGGCTCCGACAAGCCGGAGTACGAGCCGCGCGGCTGCCCGCGCGGCGCCTCGTTCTCCTGGTACACGTATTCGCCTGCGCGCGTGCGATATCCGTATGTGCGCGGCACGCTGCTCGAGATGTACCGCGAGGCCAAGACCGCGGTGAAGGATCCGGTGGCGGCCTGGGCGGCGATCGTCGAGGACCCGGAGAAGGCGAAGCGGTACAAGTCGGCGCGCGGCAAGGGCGGCTTCGTGCGCGCCGAATGGTGGGAGGCGGCGGAGATCGCCGCGGCGGCGCACGTCCACACGATCAAGCGCTACGGCCCGGACCGGGTGGCCGGATTCTCGCCCATCCCCGCGATGTCGATGGTGTCGCATGCCGTGGGGGCGCGGTTCATCTCGCTGCTGGGCGGGTCGATGCTGTCGTTCTACGACTGGTACGCGGACCTGCCGGTGGCCTCGCCGCAGGTGTTCGGCGACCAGACCGACGTGCCCGAATCCGCGGACTGGTTCGACGCCGGTTACCTGATCATGTGGGGCTCCAATGTCCCCGTCACTCGCACGCCGGACGCGCACTACATGACCGAGGCCCGCTACCGCGGCCAGAAGGTCGTCGTCGTCTCCCCCGACTACGCCGACAACACCAAGTTCGCCGACGAGTGGGTGCCCGCCCGGCCGGGAACCGATGCGGCCCTTGCCATGTCGATGGGTCACGTGATCCTGAAGGAATTCTTCGTCGACAAGGCCACGCCCCGGTTCCTCGACTACACCAAGCGCTATACCGATCTGCCGTACCTGATCACGCTCGACGAGCACGAGGGTGCCTGGGTGCCCGGAAAGTTCCTCACCGCGGCCGATCTCGGCGAGACGGGCGAGGGCGCCGAGCACAAGACCGTGCTGCTGGACGCCGACGGCAACCCGGTGGTGCCGAACGGCGCTCTGGGACATCGCTTTTCCGAGTCCGGCGCGGGCCACTGGAACCTCGATCTGGGGGACGTCGATCCCCTGTTGACCCTGCACGGCCGCACCGATGACGTTGCGGCCGTGCGGTTGCCTCGCTACGACTCGGACGAGGACGGCGTGCTGAGTCGCGGCGTGCCGACCGGAATCGTCGCGGGCACACGCGTCACGACGGTCTTCGACCTGCTGCTCGCCCAGTACGGCGTGGCGCGCGAAGGCCTGCCCGGCGAGTGGCCGACCGGGTACGACGACGCGGCCGAGCCCTACACCCCGGCCTGGCAGGAGATCATCACGGGCGTCCCCGCGGTACAGGCGGCCCGGATCGCGCGCGAATTCGCCGACAACGCCGACCGTTCCGGCGGTCGCTCGATGATCCTCATGGGCGCGGGCACCAACCACTG
Source organism: Nocardia thraciensis (assembly GCF_054782435.1). NCBI lineage: Bacteria > Bacillati > Actinomycetota > Actinomycetes > Mycobacteriales > Nocardiaceae > Nocardia > Nocardia thraciensis. The sequence continues at coordinate 335,901 of NZ_BAAGSM010000043.1, read as the reverse complement.
GTTCCACTCCGATCAGATCTACCGCTCGTTCTTCACCCTCACCCTGCTCACGGGCTGTCAGGGCGTGAACGGCGGCGGCTGGGCGCACTACGTCGGCCAGGAGAAGTGCCGCCCCGTCACCGGCTGGGCCACACTGGCATTCGGCCTGGACTGGCAGCGTCCGCCGCGTCAGATGCAGGGCACCGTGTTCTGGTACCTGGCCAACGACCAGTGGCGCTACGACCCGTTCACCGCCGAATCCTTCTCCTCCCCACTGGGTTCCGGGCGGTTCGCCGGGCGCACCGCGGCGGACAACATCGCGCTGGCGTCGCGGCTGGGCTGGATGCCGAGCTATCCGACGCTCAACCGCAACCCGCTCGATCTCGTCGACGAGGCCGACGCGGCGGGTAAGACCCCGCAGGAGTACGTGGTCGACGGTCTGAAATCCGGGGATCTGCGCTTCGCCTGCGAGGACCCGGACGCGCCGGAGAACTTCCCGCGCTGCCTGACCGTGTGGCGGGCCAACCTGCTCGGCTCCTCCGGCAAGGGCAACGAGTACTTCCACCGGCATCTGCTGGGCGCCGACTCCAACCTGCAGACCGGCGAGGCGACCGGGGTCCGCCCGCAGGAACTGGAGTGGCGCGACACCGCCGCCACCGGCAAGCTGGATCTGCTGCTGTCGCTGGACTTCCGGATGACCTCCACCACGTTGTTCTCCGATATCGTGCTGCCCGCGGCGACCTGGTACGAGAAGCACGATCTGTCATCCACCGATATGCACCCGTTCGTGCACGCCTTCTCCCCGGCCATCTCGCCGCCATGGGAGGCCAAGACCGATTTCGAGGCGTTCCACCGCATCGCGCGCGGATTCTCCTGGCTGGCCGAGAAGCACCTCGGCACCCGCAAGGATCTGGTCGCGGTGCCGCTGCTGCACGACACGGCCGACGCGCTGGCCCAGCCCGGCGGCCGGGTGCTGGACTGGAAAGCCGGTGAATGCGAACCGATTCCGGGCCGGACCATGCCGAGACTCGTCGTGGTGGAACGGGACTACCCGAAGATCGCCGAGAAGATGGCCGCACTCGGGCCGCTGATCGAGCAGTTCGGCGTTACCACCAAGGGCGTCACCACGCACCCCGACGCCGAAGTCGAATACCTCGCGGGCGTCAACGGCACGGTGGTGTCGGGCGCCGCGCAGGGTCGCCCGTCGCTGGCCAAGGACGTCCACGCGGCGGAGGCCATCCTGGCACTGTCCGGCACCACCAACGGCCGCCTCGCCGTGGCGGGGTTCGAAGCGCTCGAGCGGCGCACCGGAACCAAGCTGGCCGACCTGGCCGCCGAACACGAGGGCAAGCGAATCACCTTCGCCGACACCCAGGCCCGGCCCGTCCCGGTGATCACCTCGCCGGAGTGGTCCGGCTCGGAGACCGGCGGGCGCCGGTACTCGCCGTTCACCATCAACACCGAGCGGCTCAAGCCCTGGCACACCCTCACCGGCCGCCAGCACTTCTACCTCGACCACGACTGGATGATCGAACTCGGCGAGCAGTTGCCGATCTTCCGGCCGCCGCTGGATATGACCGCGTTGTTCCGGGAGCCCGACGTGGGCGCGGTGAGCGACAGCGGCGTCACCGTGCGGTATCTGACCCCGCACTCCAAGTGGTCGATCCACTCGGCCTATCAGGACAACCTGCACATGCTCACGCTCTCGCGCGGCGGGCAGGCCATCTGGATGTCGGAGAAGGACGCGGCGAAAATCGGTGTCGCCGACAACGATTGGATCGAGGCGAGCAACCGCAACGGCATCGTGGTCGCCCGCGCCATCGTCAGCCACCGCATGCCCGAAGGCACCGTGTTCATGTACCACGCCCAAGACCGCGCGGTGGACGTTCCCCGCATCGAGGGGTCGCCGAATATGAACGGCGCCAAGGGAAAACGCGGCGGCATCCACAACGCGCTGACCCGCATCATGATCAAGCCCTCACACCTGATCGGTGGCTACGCCCAGCAGTCGTTCGCGATCAACTACCACGGCCCCACCGGAAACCAGCGCGACGAAGTGACCACGATCCGCAAGCGCAGCCAAGAAGTGGAGTACTGACATGCGAGTCATGGCGCAGCTGGCCATGGTGATGAACCTGGACAAGTGCATCGGCTGTCACACCTGCAGCGTCACCTGCAAGCAGGCCTGGACCAACCGGTCCGGCACCGAGTACGTGTGGTTCAACAACGTGGAAACCCGCCCCGGGCAAGGCTATCCGCGCCGGTACCAGGACCAGGAGAAGTGGAAGGGCGGCTGGAAGCTGGACCGCAAGGGCCGCCTCGCCCTGCGATCCGGATCGCGAATGAAGCGGCTGCTCAACATCTTCGCCAATCCGGACCTGCCCACCGTGTCGGACTACTACGACCCGTGGAGCTACGACTACGACAACCTGCTCAGCTCCCCGGCCATGGACACCACCCCGGTGGCGCGGCCGAAATCGCTGATCACCGGCGAGGATACGAAGGTCACGTGGGGCGCCAACTGGGACGACGACCTGGGCTCCGGCCCCGAGCAGGTCGGCAAGGACCCGCTGCTGTCCGAGCTGTCCGATCAGGTGAAGCTCGAGTTCGAGCAGACCTTCATGTTCTACCTGCCGCGGATCTGCGAGCACTGCCTGAACCCGTCGTGCGCGGCCTCGTGCCCGTCCGGCGCGATCTACAAGCGCGCCGAGGACGGCATCGTGCTCGTCGACCAGGACAAGTGCCGCGGCTGGCGGCAGTGCGTCACCGGATGCCCGTACAAGAAGATCTACTTCAACCACAAGACGGGCAAGGCGGAGAAATGCACCTTCTGCTATCCGCGCGTGGAGGTCGGCATTCCGACCGTGTGCTCGGAGACCTGCGTCGGGCGGCTGCGCTACATCGGCGTCATGCTCTACGACGCCGACGCGGTGCTGGAGGCGGCGTCGACGCCGGACGACAAGGACCTCTACCCCGCCCAATTGGGAGTGTTCCTCAACCCGCACGATCCGCGCGTGATCGCGGAGGCCGAACGCGCCGGGATCTCCCCGGAATGGATTCAGGCGGCGCAGGATTCGCCGGTCTACAAGCTCATCGTCGACTACCAGATCGCGCTGCCGCTGCATCCGGAGTACCGGACCATGCCGATGGTCTGGTACGTGCCGCCGCTGTCGCCGGTCGTGGACGTGCTGTCGGAGACCGGGCACGACGGCGAGAACGTGGACAACCTGTTCGGGGCGATCGATGCCCTGCGCATTCCCGTGGAGTACCTGGCGGAGCTGTTCACCGCCGGTGAGGTCGGTCCCGTGCGCGCCGCGCTGCAGCGCCTGGCGGGGATGCGGGCCTTCATGCGCTCGATCAACCTGGGCCAGGAGCCCGACCTGTCCATTCCGGAGTCGGTGCGGCTGGAGCCGGAGGAGGTCGAGGCGATGTACCGGCTGCTGGCCATCGCCAAGTACGAGCACCGCTACGTGATCCCCAGCGGCGCCACATCCCGTGCGCACGAACTGGATTCGCTGGCCACCGGCTGCAGCCTCGACGTCGACGGCGGCCCCGGCATGACCGCCTTCGACGTCATGGACGACAAGTTCCGCCTCACCGACACCAACGGCGCCGCGCCCGAGGAGAAGTCCTCCCGCGTCAACCTGCTCGACTGGGACGGCAAGTCCACCAACGGCCTACTCCCCTCCCGCAGCGGATCGAACGGCGACGGCCACAGCGGCGCTGCAGTGAACGGTTCCGGCACAACGGTTCCCGAGCCGAGCAGGGTCGCGCGATGAGCCTGCTGAAGATACGCCGACGGCCCGAACCCACCGTCCAGGTCTCCGAGCGCGACCGCTGCCTGGCCTGGCGGATCGCGGCACTGCTCCTGGACTACCCGAGCCGGGAAACACTGGCCATGGTCGAGGAAATCGCCAGTGCCGCACAAGAACTGCCGGAAGAGGTGCGCTCCCACCTGGACGGCGTGCTACTGCACCTGCGCACCACCGCCCCTCTCGCCCTCGCCCAGCGGTACGTCGAGACCTTCGACCTGCGCCGCCGCACCAGCCTGCACCTGACCTATTACGCCTACGGCGACACCCGCAAGCGCGGCATGGCGCTGCTGCGGTTCAAGCACGCCTACCGGCATGCCGGGGTGGAACTCGACGACACCGAGCTGCCCGACCATCTCGCGGTGCTGCTGGAGTTCGCCGCCACCGTGGACCCGATCGGCGGCGAACGCCTGCTCGGCGAGCACGTGCCGGTCCTCGAACTGCTGCGACTGTCGTTGTCCGACAGCGGATCTCCCTATGCGGGCGCGCTCGCCGCGGTCGTCGCGACGCTGCCGCCCCTCACCACCGCTGACCGCCGCCGCATCACCGAACTCGCCGCCCAGGGACCGCCCGAGGAGGAGGTCGGCCTGGACCCGTTCGCGATGGACCCCTCGCTGTTCGCCGGATCGGAAGGCCGCCGATGACCACCACCCTCTGGATCACGCTGCCGTACGTGGCCTTCACCTCGTTCCTGCTCGGCCACCTGTGGCGCTACCGCAACGACCAATTCGGCTGGACCACACGGTCTTCGCAGATCTACGAGTCCCGCCTGCTGCGCCTGGGCAGCCCGCTGTTCCATTTCGGCATGCTCGGCGTCATCGGCGGGCACGTGCTCGGCGTGCTCATCCCCGAGTCCTGGACTGCGGCGATCGGCGTCTCCGAGCACCTCTACCACCTGGTCGCGGTGACGGCCGGGACGATCGCCGGAGTCGCCGTCATCGCCGGGATCGCCATCCTGATGTACCGGCGCGTCACCGTGCCCGCGGTGCGGCGGGCGACCACCACCAACGACAAGGTGATGTACACGCTGCTCGCCGGTGCCCTGGTCACCGGCCTGCTCAACACCGTCGGCAGCAATCTGCTGTGGGGCAGGCACAACTACCGCGAGACCGTATCCCCGTGGTTCCGCGGCCTTTTCACGCTGCACCCGGAGCCCGAGCTGATGGTCGGCACCCCCTGGACCTTCCAGGCGCACGGCCTGATCGTGCTGACCCTGATCGGCATCTGGCCCTACACCCGCCTGGTCCACATGTTCAGCGCTCCCGTCGGCTACCTGGTCCGCCCCTACGTCGTCTACCGCAGCAAGGAACACCACGCCCGAGACAAACGACGCTACGCCCGAGCCTGGCAGGCCCCGGCGGTCCCGCCCGGCCGCCGCTGACCCCCGGGACGGGCTGCTCGGCAATGGTCGGAGCTACCCGCGGCGGCCGCCGAAGCACTAGGGTGAGACCGTGCCACTGGAGCCGGGCGATCAGTTTGCGGGGTTTGTCATCAAGACCCAGCTCGGCCAGGGCGGCAGCAGCGCGGTGTATCTCGCGCAGGACCGAGAATGCTCGCGGACCGTATCGCTGAAGGTGCTGGGGCCGAACGACAGCGGGTCGTCGGCCGCGCGGGCGCGCTTCGTGCACGAGTTCGAGATCCTGTCCGCGCTGCGGCATCCCGATATCGTGCGGATGTACGACCACGGTGAGTTCCGCGGCCGCCTGTGGTCCGCCCACGAGTACGTGGCGGGGACGACAGGGTCGGCCCTGGTGCGGATGCCGCATCAGCATCCGAATCTGCGGCGGGTACTGCACATGCTGACCCATGTCGCGGCGGGACTGGATTTCGCACACGCCAACGACGTCGTCCATCTCGATGTCAAACCCGCCAACGTCCTGCTCGGCACGACCGAGCCCGCGGCCGTGCGGGTCTCGGACTTCGATCAGGCCCGATGGCTGCACCGGCCCGAACCGGACCTGGCCACCGACGGTTTCGTCGTCGTATCGGTGCCCTACGCCGCTCCGGAACTGCTGCGGGCGGGCGCCGTATCCCCGGCGACGGACCAGTACGGGCTGGCGTGCTCGGCCGTCGAACTGCTCACCGGGCGACCGCCGTTCGTCCGCGCGAACCTCAACGCCACCGCCAGCGCCCACCTGCACGACCCGCCCCCGGAAATCTCCGAGACCAGACACTGGATCCCGCCGGAAGTCGACACGATCCTGCACCGGGCGCTCGCGAAGGACCCCGCCGCACGCTACGACTCGTGCGGCGAGCCTGTCCGTCTGCTCTCGGAGGCGCTGCGTGGCATCGACCCCCGCCCGCTGGCCAATCTGCGCGACCGCCTCCATGGTCGACTCGTCCGGTTCGGCGGGCTGACGGCCGCCAGCAGGCGCTGAGGGCGCTCTCCGCACTATCCTTCTAGCCAAATTAGGCTACTCGAGCTATGCTTCGAAGGTAACCAAATTTGGCTAGTTAGGAGATCGGATGCCTTCCGTAACCCCGTACGTGATGGTCGACGACGCACGCGTCTTCCGGACCTTCCTGGAGCAGGTCTTCCGGGCCGAGGTGCCGACCCAGATCCCGCTACCCTCGGACCCGAAGCGGGTGATCCACGCGGAGGCGCGCATCGGCGAGAGCTCGGTGTTCTTCGCGGACTCCGGCCCCGACGGCGGCCGCTGCCTGAAATCGCCGACCGAACCGGTGCACGTCCAGATGTGGGCCGTCGTGCCGGACCCCGAGGACGCCTGCAAGCGGGCGGTCGCCGCCGGTGCGCGGTCGGCCGCCGAGGTGGTGACCCAGGACGACGGCAGCCGGGCGGGCGCCTTCGTGGACCCGTTCGGCACACTGTGGTGGGTCAGCACCAGCTGAGAACCCGAACAGGAGGCTCCCCGTGACGGCGGTTCGTTTGCTCGTACTCGGCGCGGTCCGGCGGCACGGCCGCGCGCACGGCTACCAGGTGCGCGCGGATCTGGAGTCCTGGGGCGCGCACGAATGGGCCAGGGCCACTTCGGGTTCGGTGTACCACGCGCTGAAGTCGCTCACCAAGGACGAGCTGCTGCGCGCGCACGAATCCGCCCCGAGCCAGGCGGGCGGGCCGCCGCGCACGGAATACGAACTGACCGCGGAGGGCGAGCAGGCCTACCTCGAACTGCTGCGCTCGGCCCTCGCCCGCCGTGATCCGCGCCTGGACATGCTCGCGGCCGCGGTCGGCTTCATCGACGACCTCCCCCGCGCGGACGCCGTCGCGCTGCTCCGCGATCGGGCGCGCGAGCTCGCCGAATGGCGCGCGAGCATCACCTCCCACCTGCCCCCGGACACCGACCTCGACGCCTGGGGTCCGGTCGGCGAGGTCATCGGCCTGTGGCTCGACACGGCCGACAGCCGCGCGGCCTGGACCCGGCGCCTCATCGACCGGCTGGAGGGCGGGGCGTTCCGCATGGCCGACGACTGACGCCGTGGACGCTCACGCATGCGCGAGAGCGTCGCGGCGATGTCCGATCCGGCCGCCGCCCGGTGTACTGGGTTCATGCAAACGACAAGCACCACCACCCAGACGTTCGGCGCCATCTCCCTGGTGGTGGCCGCCCTCTCGACCGGCCTGCTGGCCGGTGTGTTCTACGCCTACGCCAGTTCGGTGATGCTGGCGCTGCGGCAGGTCGACGACCGCACCTTCGTAGACGTGATGAACAAGATCAACAATGTCATCGTCAACCCGGCCTTCATGTTCAGCTTCCTCGGCTCGGTCGTCTTCACGGTCGTCGCGGCGGCCCTGCACCTGCGGACGGACCAGCGCATGGTGCTGTGGTGGATCCTGGCCGCGCTGGCGCTCAATATCGTCAGCTTCCTGATCACCTCGGCGGGCAATATTCCGCTGAACAATCAGCTGGCCGCCGTCACAGACGGCGACGACCTCGCAGCCCTGCGGCAGCAGTTCGAAGGGCCCTGGGTGCGGCTGAACATCCTGCGCGCGCTTGCCAACACCGGCGCCCTCGGCGCGCTGGCCTGGGCGCTGCGGTGCGCGGGCCGGGGGTGAGACATCCTGCACCCCAGCACATCCCACCTCCGGCGAGCCGAATTCGGCTCGCCGGTTCAGCTTTCGGGGAGACCGTGTCCCGGCTACCGCGAAACCGTCGCTCCGGCGTGCTGGGCGATCCCGGACCGGTGGCCCATATCGGCGCGCAGATCAGCAGCCGCCTGGATAGTGCTGTCGTACATGGGATCACCTCGCGGTCAGATTTCGATCTCGCGCCGCACGACCTTCCCTGTCGCGTTGCGCGGCAACGGCTTATCGGTGATCACCCAGCGGGCGGGGACCTTGAAGTAGGCCAGTCGTGCCGCGGCGAAGTCGCGCAGCGCCGCCGCGGTCACCGCGGCCGGATCGGCGACGACCACGACGGCCGCCACCTCTTGGCCGAGGTCCGCGTGCGGCGCCCCGAGCACCGCCGACTCCAGCACGGCCGGATGCTCGTCGAGCACGTTCTCGATCTCGGTGGGGTACACGTTCTCCCCGCCGCGCAGGATGAGATCCGAACGGCGGCCGGACAATCGCAGCCGCCCGTCCTCGAACGTCCCGAAATCGCCCGTCCGCAGCCAGCGGCCGGAATCGATGGCGGCGGCGGTGGCGGCCTCGTCGTTCCAGTACCCGACCATCACGTACGGGCTGCGGACGCAGATTTCGCCCTCCTCACCGTCGGGCAGCAGCCGGCCCTCGGGGTCGCGGATCTCCACCGCGACGCCGAGTATGGGGCGGCCCACGGTCTCGGGATGCGCGATCAGCTCGGGAGGCGTGGCAACTGTTGCGGCCGTGCCGCTTTCGGTCAGCCCGTAGCTGGTCGTCAGCGCCACCTGCGCGACCGGCAACCGCTCGCGCAACCGCCGATGGAACGCCGGGGAGGACGGGGCGGCATTGAGCGAGAACGCCGTCAGCGCCGACAGGTCGTAGCCGGACAGATCGTGGTCGAGTATCCGGCTCGCCATCGTCGGCACCGCACCCCAGTTGGTGACCCGCTCGCGCTCCACCAGTCGCAGCAGCCGGTCGACGTCGAAGGCGCCCTGGTGGATCGCGACGGCGGCACCGGTCGCCAGCCGCGGGATCACCAGGTTGTGCAGGCTGGCGATGTGGAACAGCGGCGAGGTGAGCAGGAAGCGCTTATCGCTCGGCTCCCGGTGCGGCAGGCCGCGGAAGGCCGCCGTCAGCGCATCGGTGAAACGGTGATAGTCCGTGACGGCCACCAGGTTTCGATGCGAATGCACCACGCCCTTGGGGCGTCCGCTGGTGCCGCTGGTGTACAGGATCACCGCCGGATCGTCCTCGGCCACTGCGGTTCTCGGATTCGCACCGGCGTACTCGGCGAGCAGCCGCGGCAGGTCGTCCTCCATCGTGAGCACGGGGACGGCCGCCGCGGAATCCTGGCCGCGCCCCTCGTCCAGCAGCGACTCGCTGGTCGCGTCTGTTCTTATCGCGTCTGCCCTTTTCGCGTCCGCGATGACCACGGCCGGTCGGGTGTGCTCGAGCCCGTAGGCGATCTCCCGCGGCGCCCACCACGCGTTGTAGCCGACGGGAATCGCGCCCAGACACTGTGCCGCCCAGAAGGCGACGACCCATTCCGGGCTGTTGGCGGCCAGGATGCCGATGCGGTCGCCCTTGCCGACCCCGTACCGCTCCGCCAGCGCCTGCGCCAGCGCACCGGCCGCGGCCGCGTGCTCTGCGAACGACATCCGGCTGTCCGCGGTCACCAGGTATTCGCGCTCCTCCCAGGCGAGGGAGGCGTCGAGCAGTTCCGCCAGTGAACGGCGGCGATGGCGCAGCACCGGGATCGGTGCCCCGAGCACCCGCTCCACAGCCAGTTCGAACGGCCCACCCGGGCCGGTCAGTTCGGCGGCGATCCGGGCGGCAGCAGCCTGTGCGGGCTCTCGTAGCAGCCGGGACGGTTCGCGTGGGTCCAACTTCTGCTCTCCTATGGCAACGAAACTAGAACTTGTTGCACTCGTGACGTGACACACGCTAGCAGTCGCTGGACACCGGGGTTCGCTCCGCGACGAGCAGAAGCGGCTGACCCGCGCCCGGATCGTCGACGCGGCGCGGCAGCTGTTCGAGGGTCAGGGGTATTCGAGCGTGCGCGTCGACGACATCGCGGCGGCCGTCGGCTGCAGTCGCGCCACCTTCTACCTGCACTTCACCGGTAAGGCCGAGGCGCTGCGCGCCATCGCTGCGGATAGAACTCCTGGTGGCCCAGCTGGAACGGTTCTTCACCCGCTGGGCCATACAGGGCACCATCGACGTCACCGCCGCCCGCGCCGCCGAGGTGCTGACCGACATCTGGTTCCCGGCCCTGCGAACTCCCGGCTGACCGACGCCGACTCAGCTCGCGACCGAGCCCTCCGGCTCCTCTGCCGGTGCGGACGAGACGTCGTATACCCCGAGGTCGAAGCGACGGGTCTCCCGGCGGGACGGCCAGGTGGCGCCGGGCTCGTGATCAGGTCGCTCCACGAACGCACCCCGTCCAGCTTCTGTGAACGGTTGCACACCCATCGTAGATACTCCGGAACCCCCGGGTCCTACTTCCGCGGCAGCCTGCGTGCGTAGCCGACACCGCGGTCGATCCAGCCGCGCAGCGCGTCGTCGTCCGCCAGCAGTGTGGTGTCCACCCGCAGCCAGTTGTGCATCGACCGCCCGCCCATCACCATCGGCGCGACCAGTTCACCGTCGACGAGACGGTCCACCTCGGCGGGATCGACCCGGACCAGCAGGCCGCCCTTGCCGCTGGCGGCCACCGCCATATTGCCGCCCACCATGAACGACAGCCCGCCGAACATCTTCTTCTCGACCGTCTCCGGCAGCATGGGGCCGAGCAGATCACGGATCCGGTCGGCCAGTTCCTCGTCATAGGCCATACGGGCATTGTGACCTCCGCCACCGACAAGTTCGTCCGCACGAAGAATTCGCCCCGAATTCCCCAGCGATGGACGGTGTCCGAGTTGCCACGACCCGCGGCCTTGACGAGCATTCGACGTCATGCCGTCGAATCGCTTGAACCCGCCTGGCGATATCCCCGACACCGGGATTCCCGAGCCGTTGGCCGCCACCATGACCATGGCCGAGCAGCACGAATGGCACCGCGCCTACCTGCGTCGGCACTCGGTATCGCGGCGCAACTTCCTGCGCGGAGCGGCCGCGGCGGTGGCGGCCGTCGGCACCTCTCCCTTCGCGGGTCGCGCCTACGCCGAGGACGCCCGGCTGACGATCGGCGGTCGGCACGTCGGATTCGGCGCCGATGCCGCCAGCCAGCTCCGGTTCTCGGCGCAGCTGTCGCGAAACCCCAACGGCGCCAAGGTTTTCCTCGACCACGGCGCCACCCCCGCATTGGGCGGCAGCGTCGAGGCGGAGGTGCGCGACCTGGTCACCCAGATCCCGAGCAGCGACGGCGGCGTGCTCGCGGCCGAACAGTTCTACGTGCACGCGCCGATCGACGGGCTGCCGGGCCGGATGCCGCACTTCTACCGGTGGCGCACCTCCGACGGTTTCGTGGGCGAGATCCGGTCGGCGGCCACCGCCATGCCCACCGCGCGAAACGCCGTGCTGCCCTTCCGGTTCACGATGATGGGCGATCAGGGCACCGACGAGGCGCCGGGGCAGCCCGCCGGGGTGGCGCCCGGCGACTACGACGACATGTACTACAAGGCCGACAACGAGCCGACCGTGCGGCACGCGGACAATGTGATGCGCCAAATCGTCGCCGCCCGACCGGATTTCCACGTGCTCGCGGGCGATATCGCCTACGCCGATCCCTCCGGCGCGGGCAAGAGCCCGCAGTTCGTGCCCTCGGGCGGCAAGGCGGGCAGCGGATTCGACAAGTTCAACCCGTACGTGTGGGACGTGTACCTCGGCGCCATAGAGGCCAGCGCGTCGACCACCCCGTGGATGTTCGCCACCGGCAACCACGATATGGAGGCCGCCTACGGCGCCAACGGCTACGGCGGACACCTTGCGCGCCTGGACTTCCCGGGCAACGGACCGGCCGGGTGCCCCTCGGCCTATTCGTTCACCTACGGCAATGTGGCGGTGCTGTCGCTGGACGCCAACGACATCTCCTACGAGATCAGGGCCAACACCGGATACTCCGGCGGCGCCCAGACCGGTTGGGCGGAAAGGACTCTCGCCGCCTACCGGGCCGATCCGAATATCGACTTCATCGTCTGCTTCTTCCACCACTGCGCCTACTCGACCACCGAATCGCACGCCAGCGACGGCGGCCTGCGCGACGCGTGGTGCGGTCTGTTCGACCGCTATGAGGTGGATCTGGTGCTGCAGGGCCACAATCATGTCTTCGAGCGCACCGACCCCATCCGCGCCGCACGCGCGACCAAGGTGGCGGGCGACAACGCGATCGTCTATCCGGAATCCGACGGCACCGTGTACTACACCGTCGGCGGCGGCGGGCGGCCCCGCTACGAATTCCAGCCCGGCTCGCAGGAGACCTATCGCGGCCACGAACTCGCCGACACCGCGGTGCCCAACAGCTACGTGTGGACCGCGGACGGCGGCAAACAGGACGAGGCGGCGCCGTGGTCGCGAGTGCGCTTCCGCAACTACTCGTTCCTCCGGGTCGACGTGCGGCCGGGCTTCTTCGCCAGTGAAATGGACGTCGTCGCGGTCGACGAGTACGGCCGCGAATTCGACAAGCTCACCTACCGCCGCACCCGCCCATGACCCACCCATGGAACCGCACATGACCCGGGCACGTTCCCGCATGACCCACCCACGTTCCCGCACATGGCCCGGGCACGTCCCCGCACATGACCCGGGCACGTTTCCGTGCACGACCCGGCCACGTTTCCGCGCATGACCGGCCACGTCCCGCACATGACCTGCGCATGACCGCCCATGTTCCCGGCGCGCTTTTGGCCGGGATCACACCCCGAGGGCGGCGGCGAACAGCGGCCACGAATTGTGCACGTCGTCCTCCCAATAGGGCCAGGCGTGGGTGCCCGGCCGGAAGGCCACGGTGGCCGGAATGCCCAGCGCATCAAGGCGGTCGGCCAGTTCGCGGGTGCAGCCGTTGACGACCGACTCCATCACGCCGCCCACCGCGATCCGGTCGGCGAGCTTGGCGGCGTTGCCCGCGATCGACGGGTCGGCGAGGGTGTCGTGCACGCCCGGACTCCCGCTACCGGCGGACATGTACAGCGCCACACCGCGCAGGCGGTCGGCGTTGATCACCGGGTCGTGCGCCACCCAGGCCGGATTGTCCGGCCCGCCCCACATATTGGCCGCATTCGCCCCGAAAACGCCCAGCTGCGAATGGACGAAGGCGCGGGCCACCGGGTCGTTGGTGCGCGGGCATCCGCTGTAGGAGCCCACGGCCCGGTACATCCCCGGCGCGTGGATCGCCAGATCCAGCGCCGAGGTGGCCGACATCGACGTTCCCGCAACGGCATTGCGCCCGTTCATCCGGAAGTGCTGTTCCAGCAGCGGCGGCAGTTCCCGAATCAGGAAGGTGGACCACTGGTTTCGGCCCAGCACCGGATCGTCGGACACCCAGTCGGTGTAGAAGCTGGCCCGCCCGCCCATCGGCACGATCAGGTTGACCGGCTTGTCGGAGAAGAACTGCGCGACATCGGTGCGGGCGGTCCACGGGCCGCCGTCCTCGCCGCCGTCGACGGCATTGAGCAGATACAGCGCCGGGGCCCCCGCGCCGGGATGCGACACCCAGACCGTGACCGGCTTGCGCATCGCCACGGAATGGACGACCACCTCGAACTGGCGGCCGCCCAGCGGCCGGACGTCGAGAATTGCCGGAGTTTCGCCGGTATCGGCGACCGCGGAGACCGGTAGAACGACGGCAAACATCACGAACAGGACAGCCAGACAGCGCGGTAGCCGGTGCATTCACGGAGTATCGCACTGTCACAGGGTGTTCATCGTCGATGTCGGCGGGCGTGTTCGCCCCTGCGCGGCGCTTCCTGCCCGGGGGCGGGCCGAACAGCTATCGGCACGATGTGGTTTGCCGGACGGGGTCAGCGCGCCGGGGCCGTGGTTTCGGCGGCCTGCGCGAGGTGGTCGGCGAGGACGGGTCCGATGACGGCGACGACATCGGAATTGGTCAGCTGGGCATGGGTAGCGTCGACCGGGTGCTCGATCAGCTCGCCGGTGACATAGGGCCGCCAGACCTCCGCGTCGAGCAGCCCGGTGATGCCGCGCGTGGCCGAAAAGTACAGCAGGTCACCGTCATACACCTTGGGCCGATAGCCGTGGGCCAGCGCCACACCGACCAGATACCCGCGGTGCAGGCGTTCGAGCTGGCTCGCGGACAGTCCGCTGCCGAAACAGGCTCCCGCACCGGCCAATTCGGCCGCGGCCTCGGCGGCGGTGACGTCCGGGGCGGCATCGGCGTCCTCGGGCTCGTCGCCGAGCAGGTGGGTCAGCAGGTCGCGCATGCGCGGTCGCGGCGGCGGCTCGGCTCCCGCGGGTATGACGACGCTGTCCAACATCGCCAGCACGGCGACCGCGGCGCCCCGATCGCGCAGTCGTGCGGCGACGGCGTGTGCGATCTGCCCGCCCAGGGACCAGCCGAGCAGGTGATACGGACCCTCCGGCTGCATATCGAGCATGATGTCGATGTAATGGTCGGCCAGGTCCTCGATGGTCATGGGCGCATCCGCCAGCGCGCTCGCCTGCAGCCCGTAGACGGGACGATCGGTGATGTAGCGGGCCAGCCCGGCGTAACACCATGCCAGCGGCACCGCGGAGTGGACGCAGAACAGGGGTGGCCGAATTCCGCTGCGGCGCAACGCGAGCAGTGCGCCGAGCGCGTCGTCGTCGGTGGCCGAGTCGTCCCCCGCCAGCCGCTCGGCCAGCAGGCGCACGGTCGGGGCGGCGTAGAGCCAGCGGACCGTCACCGGCACACCGGTCTTCTCGGTCAGTTCGGCCGAGACGGCCACGCCCAGTAGGGAATTCCCGCCCAGCTCGAAGAAATCGTCGTCCAGGCCGACCCCGGACCGGCCGAGGACGGCCGCGAAGCGGTCCGCGACCACCTGCTCCAGGGTCGTGCGCGGGGCGCGATACGGGCGTTCGGCGAGGCTCGGCGGCGGCAGCGCGGCACGGTTCACTTTTCCGTTGCCCGCCAGCGGCAGTTCGCCGAGTTCGAGCAGCGCCGAAGGCACCAGGGCGGGCGGCAACTCGCCGCGCAGCCGCCGCAGGATCGCGGCGGTGTCCAACCGGACACCGTCGGCGGCCACGACGTAACCGACCAGGCGGGCGCTCGGTTCTCCCGGGTCGGCGACCACGACGACCGCGTAGGCGATCCCGGGCACGGCCAGCAGCGCCGATTCGACCTCCGCCGGTTCGACCCGGCGGCCGTGCACCTGAACCTGTCCGTCGATCCGGCCGAAGAACTCGAACGAACCGTCGGGCGCGACGCCGACCAGGTCGCCGGTGCGGTACAGCCGCCGACCGGCCGCGAACGGATCCGCGACGAAGCGCGCCGCGGTACCGGCCGGATTCCCGAGGTAGTACTCGGCGACCCCGATACCGCCCAGATACAGCTCGCCCCTGGCGCCCGCGCGCACCTGCCGCAGCCGCGAGTCCAGCGCGACCGCGAGCACGCCGGGCAGCGGCCGCCCGATCGTCACCGGCTCGTCGGCGGACATGGCGGCGGTCTCCGTCGCCATCACCGTGGCTTCGGTCGGGCCGTAGCCGTTGAACAACCGCACCCGGGACGCCCACTGCCGCACCAGCTTCGCCGGGCACGCCTCCCCGCCGATGGCCACGGCCGCCAGCCCCGGCACCTCATCGGGCGACAGCGTGGCCAGCACGGCGGGCGCGGTCTGCAGGAGAGTGCAGCCGGAGTCGCGGATCAACCGGGCCAGATCGGTGCCCGCCGCCACGGAGGGCGGCGCCACGACCAGCTGTCCCCCCGCCCGGAACGCGGCGAGCAGTTCGAGCAAGTGCGCATCGAAGGTCGAGGTGTGCGAGTGCAGCAGCACCGAGTCCAGGCCGAGGTCGTAGTGCCCGATCAGATAGTCGATCAGCGAGCCCAGGCCGCGATGACTGACCGCCACGCCCTTCGGGAGGCCCGTGGTGCCCGAGGTGTAGATGACGTACGCGGCCTGGTCGTGGTGCACCACCCGCCGCAGCTCGCGGTCGGCGATCGGCGTCGCGGGGTGCCGTGCGGCCACGGTCTCGGGGCCGTCGAGCACGAGCCAATCCACACCGGTACATCCCGCTAATCCCCTTGCGGCACAAGATGATAGGTGACCACGCACCGAGTGGATCGTAATCCCGTGGCGGGCACCGGAATCGGCGATCACCGTGGCTGTTCGTGTTACGGGGTCGGCCGGGTCGACGGGAAGGAGGCAGGCGCCCGCCTTCGCGACAACCCACAGGGCGAGCACGGATTCCAGCGACCGCGGTATCGCCACGACGACGATGTCCCCGGGACCCGCGCCCCGGGCCAGCAGCTCGCGCGCCCAACGCGACGACGATTCGTCGATCTCCCGATAGGTCATCGCCCGGTCGCCGTCCCGCACAGCCACCGCCTCCGGCGCCCGGTCCGCGCACAACAGTTCACGCAGCAGTCGCACCGGGCCCGCAGGAGGCAGCACCTTCGGCGGCGCGACGGCGCAGCCCAAACCTGTTGCCGGAAAGTCGGTTTCGGCCGCGAGGAAGTCGCGGAAGTACTCGAGGAACAGGCGGTGCTGCGCGACCACCACCGCGCGCGGGTAGCGTGCCGGGTTCGCCTGGAAGTCGATGCTCACCGAGCGCTCGTCGGGTCCCGCCTGGTAGCCGTTGACCTGCAGATCCGGGACGGGCCCGAGCGCCAGCAGGCGGGCGTGGCCGACGATAGGTCCCAGCCGCAGCGGCTCGACGAACCCGAGCACGTTGAGGACGGGGCCGAACCCGCCGAGCATCGCCTCGTGCCCGTCCGCCATATCCTCGTGCCGGAGACGCTGATGTCGCAGCGCTCCGATCACCTTCGTACGGACCTGGGCGACAACGGATCCGACGGTGGCCACGTCCAGCCCGGTCAGCCGCAGCGGAACCACGTTCGACATCGCGCCCGCCGACCGTCGCAGGGCGAGTGTCGTGCGAGCGGGGACGGGCATCGTCAGCGTGATGTCCGACCGGGCCGCCGCGCGCGCCAGGTAACAGGCGAACGCCGCCATGACCAACTCCGGGAAGGTGGCCCCGTGCCGGGCCTGCGCGTCGGCGAGCAGTCGCGCCGCCGCGTCGTCCAGGGCGCCGCCGACATGGTGCGGGACGGCCATCGGCGGCGCCGGTCGCCCGGCCAGGCCCGTCGGGCCGTCGAATCCGGCCAGCTGGTCGCGCCAGTACGCCCGGTCGGCACGCGCCCGCGGCGATTCCAGATAGGCCCGCTCATCGGCCAGGATCTCCGCCACCGACATCGCCGCGCATTCCGCGGCCGCGTCGTCGCCGACCTCCGTCCGGTACAGCTGCGCCGTCCGGCGCAGCACCGCGGCGGCGCCGACACCGTCCAGCGCGATGTGATGGCTGCGAAGATAGAGCAAATGCCGCGTCGGCGTCACCGCGTAAACGGCGGCGACGGTCAGGTCGTCGGCGAGGGGATCGAGGGGCGTCGTGTGGTCCCGCGTCATGCGCCGCCGCGCCGCCGCCACCGGGTCTGCCTCGCCCGTCAGGTCGACCATCTCCAGCGGCAGGTCCGCGGCCGCGTCGACGTACTGGCGCGGGTAGCCGTCGACGAGAAGAAAGCGCAGGTGTGGCGATTGGAGTTCGCGCGCCGCGCGCCGCGCGCAGGCCGCGATCGACTCGATCTCCAGGGGCCCGGACAGATCCAGGTACATGGCGACGGTGACCGGAACATCCGGATACAGCTGCTGTACCAGCCACCAGGCCCACTGCGCCTTCGACAGCGGATAGGTCTCCCCGGTGCCGGGATCCGGCCGTGCCGTCAACACGCCTCCCTCGGAGTCGGACAACCGTTGCCGTTTCGGAGCAAACTTACGGCATGCGCTGTGAACCATCGGTGATCTCCGCGGGACGCTCCGCCGTGACCGCCGAAACCGATCCGGTGGCCCCGGCCCTGCCCGCCCCGCGCGGCCAGCTGTCCGGCGCGCTCGTCCGGCTGCTGCGCGGCGACACCTGCTGTACGGATATCGATATCGCCGCCGCGGACCCGTACGGCGACGATCTGCAGTTGGCCCTGCATGTCTGCTACGAACTGCACTATCACGGCTTCGCCGGGGTGGATCCGCGCTGGGAGTGGGATCCGGCGCTGCTGCGGCGGCGCGCTCAACTGGAGCAGCGCTTCCTGACCGCGCTGCGCTCCGACGTCGCGGGCGGGCAGGACCTCGACGCCGAACTGGAACGGCTGGTGACCGAGCCGGTCGAGCCCGCCGGTGTCGGATCGTTCCTGCTCGGCGAGGGCCGGTGGTGGCAGGTGTGCGAGTACTTCGCGCACCGCTCGATCTACCACCACAAGGAGGCCGATCCGTACGCGTGGGTGATCCCGCGCCTGCGCGGGCAGGCCAAGGCCGCGCTGGTCGCGGTGGAGTTCGACGAGTTCGGCGGCGGCCGCGGGGACCGGGTGCACGCCCGGCTGTTCGCGGACCTGCTCGACGGCGCCGGACTGAATTCCGACTACCTGCACTACCTGGACGCGGCGTGCGCGCCGATGCTGGCGCTGGTGAACATGATGTCGCTGTTCGGCCTGCACCGCGCCCTGCGGGGCGCGCTGGTCGGCCACTTCGCCGCGGTGGAGATCACGTCGCCGCCCGCGTCGCGCCGCATGGCCGACACGCTGCTGCGGCTGCGGGCCGACCCGGCGTGTGTGCGGTTCTACACCGAACACGTCGAGGCGGACGCCGTGCACGAGCAGATCATGCGCCGCGAGGTGCTCGGCGACCTGCTCGCCCACGAACCGGACCTCACCGAGTCGGTCGTCCTCGGCATCCAGGCGACCGACCTACTCGAGGACCGCATCGAGCGCCACCTGCTCGACAGCTGGCGCTCCGGGCGCAGCTCCCTGCGCGCCACCGCGCCGAGGGAGACCGACTAAGTGCGCCGCCCCGCGCGACCCTCGGACATGATCCTGGTGCGCGTGCCCGGCGTGTACCGGCCGCAGGAGGATACGAGGCTGCTCATCCGCGCGATGGCCGCGGCGGCGATACCGCCGGGCGGGACGATGCTCGACGTCTGCACCGGATCCGGGGCCGTCGCCGTCGCCGCGGCGCTCCGCGGTCGCGCCGAACACGTTACCGCCGTGGATGTTTCGCGATCCGCACTGATCTCGGCGTGGCTCAACAGCCGACTGCGCCGCACCCGGATCGAGCTGCTGCACGGCGAGTTCACCGAGGTGCTCGGTCACCGCCGCTTCGACGCGGTGCTGGCCAACCCGCCCTACCTCCCCGGCCCCGTATCCACTCCCCCGCGCGGACCCGCCCGCGCATGGGAGGCGGGACCCGACGGCCGGGCGGTGCTCGACCCGCTGTGCCGGATACTGCCGAATCTGTTGAACCCGCAGGGTATCGGCCTGATCGTGCACTCGTCGCTGTGCGATGTCGACGCCACCGTCCGGGACCTGCGCGACGGCGGCCTGAAGGCCGCGATCGTGGCCCGGGAGATCAACGAGTTCGGTCCCGTGCTGCGCGCCCGCGCGCCCTGGCTGGAATCGGCCGGACTGATCGAGCCCGGTCAACGATACGAGGAGTTGGTGGTCGTCCGTGCCGACCGAACCGCAGCGTGACCCCCGCCGCGTCGTCCTCACCAAGGACGGCCCGGCCTTGATCGAGGGGCCGGTGGACCTGGTCACCGACGACGGCGCCACCGTCCACTGCGACCGGTTCGTGGTCGCGGTATGCCTGTGCCGCCGCTCGCGCGACTACCCGCTCTGCGACACCAGCCACCGCCGCCACCGCCGCGGCTGAGATCCGCTCACTCGGGGCAGAGCCGGTCCAGCGCGGCCTGGCCAAAGCGTGCCGGAACGACAGGAATGAAGGGCGCACCGGAAATGACAGGGACGACCGTAGGTCACGCGGCCGTGCGGGCGAGGTCCCGGGCGGCCGCCCGATAGCGGTCGGCGAGCAGGCGGACGACCGCGGGGTGGACGCCGATGGGTTCGGCGACCCCGTCGGCGCCGCACTCGTGCAGGCGCTGGTGGAACAGCCCGTGGGCCAGCAGGTAGGAGGCGATGAATACCCGCCGCGCACCCGATTCCCGCAGTGACGCAACGACTTCCGGGACGCGCGGCGCACCCGTGGCGATGTGGGCCAGGCGCACCGGAGCCGCCAGCTGTTCGCTCAGCATCATGGTGGCCCGGCGCACATCGCGCCGGGCGCGAGCATCCGACGATCCGGCGGCCGCGCAGACTACCGCATCACCCGGCCGCCAGCCCACGGCGCGCAACCGCATCCGCATGATCCGCGCCAGCGCCGGATCGGGCCCCATCGCGGGCGTCACCGCGACGGCCGCGTGGCAGCTCTCGGCCACCTCACGCGGCACATCCTGGTACACGTGATAGCCGGAGGCGAGGAAGGCCGGAACCACCACGGCCGGGCCGGGATTCAGATCACGCAGCACCTCGGCGGGCGAGGGCCCGAGCACATCCACGAATGCGGTCCGGACCATCGCCGCACCGCTTCCGACCTCGGGCACGCCGAGTTCGTGCCCGACCGCCTCCGCCAGCGCGGCGATCATCTCCACCCCCCGCGAACTTCTGGTGCCGTGGGCGACCAGCACCAGGGCCGGGCCGCTCATCACACCCCCGCCAGCGGCGCGGGGCGCTGCGCCCGCTGCGCCGGACCGGTGTCGCGGTCCCCGTACCCCACCGCCGGACGCGGACTGTTGTCGACGCACTCGGCCGGATCCAACGCCAGCCGATAGCCCCGTTTCACCACTGTCTGAATGGCTTTCGGTGTGCCCAGCCCGGCGCGCAGCCGCGCGATACCGGTCTCCACCGCGTGCGTGTCGTCACCGCCGCCGGGCAGCGCCGCCAGCAGGTCCTCGCGGGAGACGACCCGGCCGGGCTGTCGCGCGAGCGCCCGCATCAGCGCCATCGGCGCCGGAGCCAGCTGCCGCACCTGATCGTCGACGACCACGCACCCGCCGCGAACGCTGAGCACGTGCCCGGCCGCGTGAATACGGTTGGCGCGCCGCGGCAATTCCTCGGCGACGTGCCGCGCCAACGCGCCCAGCCGCGCCCGGCCGGGCATGGTGGTGGGCACGCCCAGCTCCTCCAGCGGCGCGGCGGTGATCGGCCCGACACACGCGGGCAGCACCCGCGCGCGGAACGCGTGCAGCACGGCCTCCAGCAGTCCGGTTTCCTTGGCGCGCATAAGGGTCGAGGCCACAGCCGGGGCACTGGTGAAGGTGACGCAGTCCAGCGCCGAGGTGACGATCGCCTCGATCAGCCGGTCCAGCGGCACCGGATCCTCCGGCGGAATCCAGCGATACACCGGCACCGGCACGACATCGGCTCCGGCACAACGCAATACCTCGCAGAAGTCCGGTACCGGCTCCCACTCGGTGGTCGCGCCGTGCAATTGCACCGCGATGCGCACGCCCTCGACCCCCTCGGCGAGCAGGTGGTCGAGCACCTCCGCCGAGGACTCGGACGCCGGTGACCACTCCTCGCGCAGCTCGGCGGCGCGGATGGCGCCCTTGGCCTTCGGGCCGCGGGCGAGCAGGCGGGTGGAGCCCAGCGTGGTGCGCAGATCCTCGGCCGAGCCCCACCCTTCCGCTGCCTCCATCCAGCCGCGGAAGCCGATGCCCGTGGTGGCGACGGAGATCTGGGGCGGGTCGGCGACCAACTGCCGGGTCACTCGCTCCAGTTCGTTGTCGTCGGCCAGTGGGATGATCCGAATAGCCGGGGCGGCAATGATATTCGCGCCGCGCCGGGTCAGCAGCGTGGCCAACTCCTCGGCGCGACGGGCGGCCGTGATGCCGATGGTGAAGCCGTCCAGGCATCCGGCGGAGGTCGCGGGGTCGACGGTCATGGCGATTCCTCACCGGCACAGCCCGCGAGCTCGTCCGACACCACCGGCTCGTTCGACACCGACACGACGCCGTCGACCACGCGCACGGCATAGACCGGCAGCGCCATCGCGTCGTCGTCCAGGCAGCGCCCGTCGACCAGCGAGAACGCCTGCTTGAGCAGCGGGGAGGCCACCACGGGCACGCCGCCGCGATCGCCCACGATGCCGCGCGACATCACCGCGGCCCGCCCGAACGGATCGATATTGCCGACGGCGTAGAGGGTGCCGTCGGATAGCAGGAACAGGGCGGCCTGCCGCCCGCCTTTCAGCAACACCGCCACGCCGCGGCCCGGAATCAGATAATCGAAGCGGCAGGCCGAGGTCCAACCGGTGAGGGTGGCCTGAGCAATACCAGGGATGTCGATCACGGTCATCGGTAACTCTCCTCCGAACGCTCTACCTATTGGTACCGGCGTCCTGTTTCCACGCGATTACGCGCCTATTTCCCCCGCATGGCGGCGTCAACACCGCTGGTGACCGGGAGCTCGGGCATGCCGAGCAGGACCGGGACCTTGCGTTCCCCGCTGTCGTCGAAACCGATCGTCGGATCCGACTCCTCCGGCGCGTTGACGAACGAGACGAACCGCGACAGTTTCGCCGGATCCTCCAGCACCGCGGCCCACTCGTCCTTGTAGCCGTCGACGTGCCTGGCCATGGCGGCCTCCAACTCGTCGGCGAGTCCGAGCGAGTCCTCGCATACGACCTGCTTGACGTACTCGATCCCGCCCTCGAGCGACTCCTGCCAGGGCGCGGTGCGCTGCAGCCGGTCGGCGGTGCGGATGTAGAACATCAGGTACCGGTCGATGTACTTGATCAGCGTCTCGTCGTCGAGATCACCGGCCAGCAGCACCGCGTGCTTCGGGGTGAGGCCGCCGTTGCCGCCGACGTACAGGTTCCAGCCGTGCTCGGTGGCGATGACGCCGACGTCCTTGCCGCGCGCCTCGGCGCATTCGCGGGCGCATCCGGACACGGCCAGCTTGAGCTTGTGCGGCGACCGCAGCCCGCGGTACCGCCGCTCCAGCCGCACCGCCATGCCGACCGAATCCTGCTGCCCGTACCGGCACCAGGTGGAGCCGACGCAGCTCTTCACCGTGCGCAGCGATTTGCCGTACGCGTGACCGGATTCCATGCCGACGTCGACCAGCCGCTGCCAGATCTTGGGCAGCTGCTCCACCCGCGCACCGAACAGGTCGATCCGCTGACCGCCGGTGACCTTCACGTAGAGCCCGAAATCCTTGGCGATCTGGCCGATCTCGATCAGCTGCTCCGGCGTGCACTCACCGCCGGGCATACGCGGCACCACCGAATAGGTGCCGTTCTTCTGCATATTGGCCAGGAAGTGATCGTTGGTGTCCTGCAGCGCCGCCATCTCACCGTCGAGAATGTGGTCGCTCGAGGTGGAGGCGAGGATCGAGGCCACCGCGGGCTTGCAGATATCGCAGCCGGATCCCTTGCCGTGCTTGGCGATCAGCTCCGAGAACGTGCGAATGCCGGTGACCTGCACGATCCCGAACAGCTCCTGGCGCGACTGCTCGAAGTGCTCGCACAGCGCCTTGGACATCTCCACGCCGGACTGCTCGAGCAGCTTCTTGAGCATGGGAACGCAACCGCCGCAGGAGGTTCCGGCGGACGTGCAGCTCTTGATGCCCGGGACGTCGCACGCGCCCTCCGCGATCGCGCCGCGGATCGCGCCCTTGGACACGTTGTTGCAGGAGCAGATCTGGGCGTCGTCGGGCAGCGCGTCGGCGCCCAATTCCGCTCCGGCGGGCGAGATCAGCGCGGCGGGCTCGGCGGGTAGCTCGCTGCCGACCAGCGGCCGCAGCGCGGCGTACTGCGAGGCATCGCCGACCAGGATGCCGCCCAGCAGCGTCTTGGCGTCGTCGGAGAGAACCAGTTTGGCGTAGGTGCCCTTGGCCGCGTCGTGCAGCACGACCGACAGCGCGCCCTCGGTGACGCCGTGCGCGTCGCCGAAGCTGGCGACATCCACGCCGAGCAGCTTCAGCTTGGTGGACAGGTCCGCGCCCGGGAATTCGCCTGCGCCGCCGAGCAATCGGTCCGCCACGATCTCCGCGGTCGTGTACCCGGGAGCGACCAGTCCATAGCAGGTCCCCGCCACCGCGGCTACCTCGCCGACGGCGTAGATGTGTGGATCGGAGCTCCGCAGTCCGAGGTCGGTGACGACGCCGCCGCGCGGACCGACCTCCAGCCCGGCATCGCGGGCGATCTGGTCGCGCGGGCGGATACCGGCCGAGAACACCACCAGCGACGCGTCGATGGTCGACTCGTCCGACAGCGTGACCTGCAGTCCCGCACCGTCTTCCGACCGCTCGATCGAGGAAGTGCCGACCCCGGTGTGCACGTGCAGGCCGAGGTCGGTGACCAGCCGCTCCAGGATGGCGCCGCCGCCCTCGTCCACCTGCACCGGCATCAACCGCGGCGCGAACTCGACCACGTGTGGCGTCATACCCATGAGCCGCAACGCATTCGCGGCCTCCAGACCCAGCAGGCCGCCGCCGACCACCACGCCGACCGCGCCCGGCCCGGCGGCCTCGGCGGCCGACCGGATGCCGTCCAGATCCTCGATGGTGCGGTAGACGAAGCACTCCGGCCGGTCGTGCCCCGGCACCGGCGGAACGAACGCGTACGAACCGGTCGCGAGCACCATGGCGTCGTAGCCGATCACATCGCCGGTAGAGGTGGTGATCTTGCGGGCGCCGCGGTCGACGGTCTCGGCCCGCACCCCCAGCCGCAGATCCACCAGATCGTCACCGGCGTATTCGTTGCCCGGCAGCGCCAGCTGCTTCGCATCCCAGCTGCCGACGTAGGACGACAGGCCGACGCGGTCGTAGGCGGGCTGCGGCTCCTCGCCGAGGATCACGACCTGCCAGCGGCCATCGGTGTCGCGCGAGCGCAGCGCCTCGACGAAGCGGTGCCCGACCATGCCGTGACCGACGACCACCACGGTCTTGCGCCGAGTGGGTTCCACAGTGGGGTTCATGGGTGTCCTCCGAGTGGTTCTGGTCAGGCTCTGGGCCGACGGTTGGTGGACCGGGATCCGGTGCCCGGCAGGCTGTTTCCGGACCCGAGCTCGGCCTCGAGCACGAACGCCTCGGCTTCGACGACGACGTCGTGCTCCGGCCGCGCCGGGCGGCGACGGGCGCTCGGGCGACGCAGGAAGACCGCCCAGCACACCGCGGCGCACGCGAGGTAGAAGGCCATGAAGACCCAGAACGCGGTGGTCGCGGACTTGGTGGAGGCGTAGGAGGAACGCAGCACCAGGTTGATGCCGACGCCGCCGAGGGCGCCGATCGCCCCGACGACACCGATCAGCGCGCCCGCGGTGTTCTGCGACCACGCCGCGCGGCTGGCCGAATCCCCCAGCAGGCTGCGCGATTTCGCGTCGAACACCGACGGGATGATCTTGGTGACCGCGCCGTTGCCGATGCCCGAGATCACGAACAGCGCGATGAACCCGGCCACCAGCGCGACCATCACGCCACCGGTCGGCACGTGGTTGTTGCCGTCGGCGACGGCGCTCGCCCCGGCCACCACGATCGCGGCCACCGTCATGGCGACGAAGCTGTAGAGCGTGACCCGGCTGCCGCCGAAGCGGTCGGCCAGCTTGCCGCCCTGCGGGCGCGCCAGCGATCCCAGCAGCGGTCCGATGAAGGCGATCGCCGCGGCGTGCAGGGCGGCATCCGCGGGTTTGCCGCCGCCCGCGACGAAGCTGATCTGCAGCACCTGACCGAAGGCGAAACCGAAGCCGATGAACGAGCCGAAGGTGCCGATGTAGAGGAAGGCGATCGCCCACGACTGCGGCACCTTCAGCGCGGTGATCATGTAGGAGTAGTTCGCCTTCTGATTGCGGACGTTGTCCATCTTCAATGCCGCGCCCAGGGCCGCGACCACGATCAGCGCCAGGTACACCAGGCACACCGCCGACGCGTTGCCGTAGGCGTTGCCCAGCGTGGCGATCACGCCGAGGCCGACCAACTGGATGACCGGAACGCCGAGGTTGCCGCCACCGGCGTTCATGCCCAGCGCCCAGCCCTTGAGCCGCTGCGGGTAGAAGACGTTGATATTGGTCATCGACGAGGCGAAGTTGCCGCCGCCGACGCCCGCGAACGCCGCCACGATCAGGAACGTCGTGTACGAGGTGCCCGGCTGGTTGATGAAATACAACGTGAGCAGGGTCGGAACCAGCAGCGCGAGCGCCGAGAAGATCGTCCAGTTGCGCCCGCCGAACCTGGCGGTGGCGACGGTGTAGGGGATCCGCAGCACGCCGCCGACCAGCGTCGGCACCGCGCCCAGGAAGAACTTCCCGGCCGTGTCGATGTGGAAGACGTCGGTGGGCATGAACAGCACCATCACCGACCAGATCGACCAGACCGAGAACCCGACGTGCTCGGCGAAGACCGACCAGATCAGATTGCGGCGCGCGATGTACTTACCACCGGCCTCCCAGGCGTCGACGTCCTCGGCATCCCAATGCTCGATGTCGTGATTGCGCGTCAGCGTGCTCACTGATGGGCCTCCTGAATTGCGGGATGGCCCCAAGGTAGAAAACCGGTATTGCGCCGATGCTGCGCGAAATGACCGTCAAATCAACGGTTGCTCACGATTACCCGAACGGGCCCGTGAGAACCGGGTGAATGTTTCGTGCCTGTGACACAACGGTTTCCGCGCGTCAAAAATCGCCCACTGCCGAATTGCCGACCGGTGAGGGCAAGGGCGGCAAGTGTTTCGGCCCACACTCGCTTGCCGTTGGCCAACATACTGGCCCACGCCTCACCGGTCGGCAAGTCCTACGGTGAATTCAGCTCCAGGTGTCTTCCAGCATCCGCGGCTTGCACGCCTGCCAGGCCCCGGCCAGCAGCACCAGCACCGCGACCACCAGCAGCGCGAACGGCACGCCCCAGCCCTCGGTCAGGTCGTGCAGCACGCCGAACAGCAGCGGGCCGACGCACGCGACGGTGTAGCCGACGCCCTGGGTGAAGCCGGACAGCGCCGCCGACCCGGCCTGGGTGCGGGTGCGCAGGTTGATCAGCGTCAGCGCCATCGGGAAGGTGCTCGGGCCCAGCCCCAGCAGGATCACCCACAGCCACGGCGCGCTCATCGGCGCCGTCAGCAGCCCAGCGAAGGCTACGAAAAAGGCTATGGCACAACCGATCACGATAGGGAACGGATTGCCCACGCGCGCGGTCACGCTCGGCGCCGTCAGCGCCGCGACCAGTCCCACGAAGGAGAAGACACCGACCATCGTGCCGCCGAACGCCGCCGACGCGCCGTCGTCGGCCAGGATCTTGGGCAGCCAGGTGAACATGGCGTAGGTGGTCAGCGAGGTCATGCCGAACATCCCGGCCATCCCCCACGCCACCGGCGAGCGCCACACCTTGCCCTCGGCGGGGGTGTGCTGCGGCGGCAGTGCCGTCGTGTCCTTCGCGGCTCGCCCGCGGCGATCGCGCAGCACACCCAGCCACGGCAGCGCGGCGGCGAAGCCCAGCAGCGACCACAGCCCCAGCGACACCCGCCAGCCCGCGGCCTCCGCTACCGGCACCGCGATCAGCGCGGGCAGCACGGTGCCCAGCTGCACCATCGTGATGTACAGCGAGCTCAGCACCGCCAGATGATCGGCGAAGTACCGCTTGACCAGCGGCGGAATCACCACGTTGCCGATGCCCATCCCGGCCAGCGCCAGCGCCGACAGCCCCAGCAGCTCCCAGGTGTCGGGGACCGCGGCGCGCGCGAGCTGGCCGACACCGGCCATCAGCATCGCCACCAGCGCGGTGCGCTCGAGGCCCAGCCGCCGCACGAAGATCGGGGTCAGCACGCCCGCGAAGGCGAACATGGCGGTCGGGATCATGCCGAACACGCCGACCACCGCGGTCGAATAGCCGATATCGGCGCCGATCCGCTCGGCCAGCGGGGTGAATGCGGTAACCGCGAGACGCAGCGTGAACGCCGACATGAGGATGGCGACGAAGACGAGGAGCCGTCCCTCGATCAGGGAGCGGCGGCGCTGTCGCACCTCGGTGCTGGTCTGCTCAGCGGTTACTGTCACCGAAAAATCATAGGATGATTGGATGATGGGATGCAAGGAATGTGATACGGGGTACTCTGTTCTGCGTGCAACCCGTCCGTCGCACCAGCCTCATAGCTCAGGTCACCGAGCAGCTGCGTGCGGAAATCCGTTCCGGCCGTTGGCCCGTCGGTTCCCGTATCCCCACGGAACCGGAGCTGACCGAACTCACCGGCACCGGCCGCAATACCGTCCGCGAGGCCGTGCAGGCGCTCGTGCACGCCGGGATGCTGGAGCGCCGCCAAGGCTCCGGCACCTACGTCATCGCGACGTCCGACCTCGGCGGCACTCTCGCCAAGTACTTCGCCGACGCCGTCGAGCGCGACATCCTCGAGCTGCGCCAGGCCCTCGACACCCAGGCCGCGCGGCTGGCGGCACAGCGCCGCGACGATGCCGACATCGCCAACCTGCTGCGCTTGCTCGAGGAGCGCCGCCAGGCCTGGGACGAGAACAACCCCGCCGCCGTCGAGGCCGATGTGGAATTGCATCGCGCGATCGTGGTCGCCAGCCACAACGCGGTCTATCTGGAATTCTATGATTCGCTGCTGCAGACGATCGAACAGGGCATCCGTTCCCGCACGGCCAAATCCGGCGATTCCTACCACGCCGAACACGCCGATCTGGTGCACGCGGTGATCGACGGCGATCCCGAGCGCGCGGCGCGGGCGGCCAACTGCTTCCTCGGATCCCTCATCGCCGAATATCCGGACAAGTAACCGAGTCGTCACCGCGGTGTCGGCCCCCGGGTGAGCAGGAATTGCCCGAGGCGTCATCGCATGCGACGTGTGTGTAACGCCACATTCGTATCGTGGACCCGACCGCAGGGGTCCACGAGAGGAATGCGCCGATGACATCCACCGACGCCGCAGTACACACCGGCCCGGACACGCCCACATTCCGCCACGAGTCGCGCGGCCGCTGGCTCGACCACTGGGAACCGGACAACGAAACCTTCTGGGAGAGCGGCGGAAAGCGGACCGCGCGCAAGAACCTGATCTTCTCGGTCTTCGCCGAGAACCTCGGCTTCAGCATCTGGGTGATCTGGGGCAGCATCGTGACCGCCATGGGCGCGGCGGGTTTCGAGTTCCTCGACGGCCTGGGCCGGGGCAACCCGATGGCGGTGAGCAACGCGCTGCTGCTCACCTCCACCCCGACCCTGGTCGGCTCGGTGCTGCGGGTGCCCTACACCTTCGCCATCCCCAAGTTCGGCGGCCGCGCCTTCACCGTCTTCAGCGCCGGGATGTTGCTGGCGCCCACCCTCGGCGTCGCCTATTTCATCAATCAGCCGCAAACGCCGATGTGGGTGTTCCTGCTCCTCGCCGCGCTGGCGGGCGTGGGCGGCGGCAACTTCTCCTCGTCCATGGCCAATATCAACTTCTTCTTCCCCGAGGGGAAAAAGGGTGCGGCACTGGGCATCAACGCCGCGGGCGGCAATATGGGCGTGGCGCAGACGCAGCTGATCGTGCCGCTGATCATCACCCTCGGCACCCACCTCATGGCCGAGGACCCGGGCGGCTATCGGTTCGGCATCACGCTCGCCGTGCTCGTCTGGGTGCCGTTCATCCTCGCCGCGATGTTCGGCGCGCTGCGCTACATGGACAGCATCAGCTCCGCCAAATCCGACGGGCGGTCCTATCGGCTCGCCATGGCCAACCGGCACACCTGGGTCATGGCGTTCCTCTACATCGGCACCTTCGGCTCGTTCATCGGCTTCTCCTTCGCCTTCCCGACGCTGCTGAAGGCCAACTTCCCGGACCTGGCCAAGATCGGCTGGATGGGTACGCTCGGCAACCTCGCCTTTCTCGGCGCGTTCGTCGGATCGTTCAGCCGCCCGTTCGGCGGGTGGATCTCCGACAAGCTGACCGGCGCCCGCATCACGCTGTACGTCTTCGGCGGCATGGCCGCGGCGACCGTGCTGATCATGGCGTCGCTGTCGGCGAAAAGCTTTCCGCTGTACCTGATCTCGTTCCTGCTGCTGTTCGTGCTGACCGGCATCGGCAACGGGTCGACCTACCGGATGATCCCGTCGATCTTCATCGCCGAATCCAAGCGACGGGCCAGCGAGGCGGGCGAGGACACCGCCTCGGCGCTGATCTCCGCGAAACGCCAGGCGGGCGCGGCGATCGGGGTGATCGGCGCGGTCGGCGCCTCCGGCGGCTGGCTGCTGCAGCAGGCACTGCGCCTGTCCAACAACCACTTCGGCAGCATGTCCCCGGCCTTCTGGGCCTACGCGGTGGCCTTCCTCGCGATGGGCGCCGCAACCTGGTGGTTCTACCTGCGCTCATCGTTCGCGGTGAGCCGCGTCCCGTCCCTGTCCCACGCCAACGTGTAACACCCTGCGCCCCAGTGGAGATGATCTAGCAAGCGTCACTCTCTGTGCCATTGACCGATCCGGCCCTGACCAAGCCGGATCCCCCGAGCACGGTCGCCGTCGTCCCCCCTGCCGTCGGCGACCGTGCTCCCCCGCGGTGTGCTCTTGGTCGCCGGACTCGACCGGCTTCCCAGCGGCGAAGAACGGGCCACGCTGCAGTGTGCTCGAGTAGGGGTGTGAAAGGCGAACGCATCGCCGACGCGTATCGGGCACTGAGCGCGCAGCTGTCCGAGCGGATGATCGAAATCGGCTGGACGGCCAAGCGGCAGTCTGCCGAGACGACCGGTGCCATGCGGAACGTGGTGCGGGAGTTGACGCACCAGGACCGGATGCTTGCGGAGGTGAAGTTCGGGCACGGAACATTCGCGGACCGTGGTGCGCCCGCCGGGACCAGCGACGAACCGGACGCGATCGGGGACCTGATTGCCCGCGTTCATGGTTCGGGATTGCAGGCCGACACTGCGCGGCACGCGGAGATGGCGGTGCTGGCGCGCTACGAACGGCTGTCCGCGGCACGGGAAGCGCAGTTGCGCCGCGAGTTCGTCGCCGACCGGTCGGAGCAACTGGCCCGGGAGGGTGTGCCGGCGGACATAGCGCACGCGACAGCGCGCGGCGAGGTGGACGACTACCTGCTGGGTGCGCGTGCTCAGCGAGCGATGACGAGCGCGGAGGCCGAGACCGCCCGGTGGGCGGACAAGGTGGGCCTCATCGAGCGGTTTCGCCGAGCCGACGCGGTCCCGCCGCGGGCCGACACGACCGCGTTCCCCGACGGTCTCCGGCCGACACTCGCGCGTATCGAGAGTCGCGGTGTCTCGCCGGAGACGCTGGAACTGGCGGAAAGGAAGCTGTACGAGCGATTCCGGGAGTATCGGCGAGCGCCCGAGGAAGGTACTCACCAGGCGATGCTGCGGCGAAGTCAGACCGAACTGAACAGAGCCGGGTACCCTCCCGAGGCCGCTCACTGGCTCGCCAGACGGGAAGCCGACGCCTACGTGCACTCGCCGAAGACCCGGCAGAACCTGGACAGCGTCGCGGTGAACAACACCGACCAGTGGATGCGGCAGGCAACGGCGTCGGCCATCCATGGCGACAATGCTCCCGGTTGGATTGCCGACATCTACAGTCGGGATGTTCGGCCGATTCCGGAGCTGGCCCGGGGTACGCATGATTATCTGGACACGGTGCAGGCCCGGTTGAATGCACTGGTGGAGCGCTCGCCGGATTTGTTGGACAAGGGTGCGGGTCGCTGGCAGACCGAACTCGAGGCCACCCGTGACCGCGTCACCGCACTCGCGGACAAGGCTGCCGCCGCCGACGCCGACATGTCGGCTATTCGCGGCGCCCTGGGCGGAAACCATACCCTCGTCCAAGGAATCGAGGGCGAGGTCCGGATGGCCACGAAGCTCGACAACATCACTGAGCTCGGTGCCAAGGTCGACGCCCGGCCGCCGGAGGGCAAACCGATCACCAGCGAGGTCGACATCGTCACCGATGAGGGCCGGGTATGGCACGAGGTCAAAACTGCCGGGCCCGAGGTTCAGCCCCTGCGGGGAGGGACGTATGGAAAACAAGCGCGTCGACAGCTCGACATCTCGCACATGAATCGCGAATACTGGGTGGACGGCGAACCGCCAGAACATCAGTGGCACTTCATGAACGGTGTCGATCCACAGCTGAAGGCCGAGATCGAGGCGGTTCGGACCGAGAATGAGAATGGGTACCCCGTCGAGGACTACCGGATTCGGGTCATCGACGAGGCGTCGTCACCGTAGCGCTACCGAAGCTCGTCGGAAATCGGTTGTCGCATCGGTAAATCGAGAGACTCGCACGACCTTGTGGGGCTGGGGTTTCAGAGCTTCATGCGGATCATGTCGGCGGTGCGGGCCAAGCCGGGGAAGGCTTCGGGGGTGGAGCGGGGGTGTAGGGCGTGGACGGCCAGGCGAAACATGACTGCGCGTAGGACCATTTGGGGCCATTCCGGGAGGTCGGCCCAGCGGGTCAGGAGGCCGTCGTCCGCGCCGCCCCAGGAGAGGGCGTCTACCACTATCACTCCGGCCGCCCAGGGGGCGGGGCGCCAGTAGGGGGTGAGGTCGGTGAGGCCGGGGGTGAAGGTGCCGGAGAAGAGTACGGTGCCGAACAGGTCGCCGTGCACCAACTGGGACGGGGTCTGCACGGGTTTGCGGAAAGTTGCCAGCTGCGTGAGCATTTCGAGGCTGCGCTTCCCGTCCGGCGAGGTGGACGGGAGCATGCCGCCCAGCTTCAGGCTGCGCAGCGGCACCGGCTCCCACGCGGCGCGGTCCGCGGCGACGAATACGTCGACGTCCACCCACGGCGCGATCGGCTGCTGCACCAGGAACCGCGGACGCTCGAGTTTCGCCGTCGCCTGATGTAGTCGCAGCGACACCGACACCACCTCGTCGTGCCGCGGCTCGGGCGTACCCTCCAGGAATGTGTCCGCGCGCCAACCGGATACGACATAGCGGCCGTCGGTCCCGCGCACGGGCCGGGCCAGCCGCAAACCGTCCACCTGCAGCCCCTCGCGCACCTTGGCCGACCAGGCGGCGCGGGCATGGTCGGCGACCGGCGACAGCACCACATCGCCGCAGCGCCATCCGCCGTCCCAATCGCCCAGCGCGACCGGGGTCACCTCGCGAAGCCCGAACGTGGCCCGCACATGTTCGGGAGGTTCCACAGACGTCACGGCCGTACCGTACTCCCGGACCGTTGTCCACCACGGAAGCCGCGCCGATGTGGCTATCAGCATCGAACCTCCAGCTCCCGCACCCGACGCGGGCCTGCTCCCGCTCGCCACGCCCGCGGGGCCGCGCCGGATTAACACCCTTTGCACGCTTTCGAATGGATGTTAGTCGGCCCGGCCGCCGGGGCGGGGTCAGTAGACCGGGAGGGAGGGATCGATCTGGTTGGCCCAGGCGATGATTCCGCCCTGCAGGTGTACCGCGTCGGAGAAACCGGCGTTCTTCAGCGCCGCCAGCGCCTCGGCCGAGCGCACACCCGTCTTGCAGTGCAGCACGATCGGGCGGTTCTGCGGCAGGTCCGCCAGCGCCTCACCGGACAGGATGCGGTCCTTCGGAATCAGCGTCGCGCCGTCGATGCGCACGATGTCCCACTCCACCGGCTCGCGCACGTCCACGATCGCGACGTCCTTGCCCGCGTCGAGCATGTCCTTCAGCTCGCGCGCGGTGACGGTCGAACCCAGCGCCGCGGACTGCCCCTCCTCGGAGACCACGCCGCAGAACGCCTCGTAGTCGATCAGCTCGGTGATCGGCTGCCGCTCCGGGTCGCGGCGCAGCTTGATGGTCCGGTAGTTCATATCCAGTGCGTCGTACACCATCAGCCGACCCAGCAGCGTCTCGCCGATGCCGGTGATCAGCTTGATCGCCTCGGTCACCATCACCGATCCGATCGAGGCGCACAGGACGCCCAGCACGCCGCCCTCGGCGCAGGAAGGGACCATGCCCGGCGGCGGGGCCTCGGGGTACAGGTCCCGATAGTTGATGCCGCGTCCGTCCGGTGCGTCCTCCCAGAACACCGAGACCTGGCCCTCGAACCGGTAGATCGACCCCCATACGTACGGCTTGCCCGCCAGCACCGCCGCATCGTTGACCAGGTACCGGGTCGCGAAGTTGTCGGTGCCGTCCACGATCAGGTCGTATTCGGAGAACAGCTCGACCGCGTTGTCCGGCTCCAGCCGAATCTTGTGCAGCCGCACGTCGATTCCGGAATTGATCTCCAGGATCGAATCCCGCGCGCTGTCGGCCTTGCTGCGCCCGATATCGGACTCGCCGTGAATGATCTGCCGCTGCAGGTTCGACGCGTCGACCTCGTCGAACTCCACGATGCCCAGCGTGCCCACCCCGGCCGCGGCCAGATACAGCAGGGCGGGCGAGCCCAGGCCGCCCGCGCCGATCACCAGCACCTTGGCGTTCTTCAGCCGTTTCTGCCCGTCCACGCCGAGATCCGGAATGATCAGATGGCGGCTGTACCGAGCGACCTCGTCCCGGGTCAGCTCGGCGGCCGGTTCGACCAGCGGCGGCAGGGATTGTGCTGCTGACACGTCCTCAGACTCCTCGAATCGAATTGCCGATCGCGCTGCGCTCCGTGACGGCAACGCATCCGTGTGCAACACCGCGACTCGGGCCGTTCTTCCCCGACCATCGTGCCGCACCGGACGGGCGATCAGCCGCGCGGGTAGGGCCAGGGGTTGAACCGGCACTTCTTGCCGTCCATCGGCACCACGCCCTGCGGGTCGAGTGCCGCGATGTCGTTGTTCCGGGTGCCGAAGGTCTGCTGCATCATCACCGGCGCCAGGCCGCCGTCGCTCTCGCACGGCTGATGCTCGTGGTAGCCGATGGCGTGCCCGACCTCGTGATTGATCTGGTACTGGCGATAGGAACCGATATCGCCCTCGAACGCCGGCGCACCGCGCACCCACCGCACCTCCGACAGCACCACCCGCCCGAGATCGGCGTTGTAACAAGAGGAGTCGATGGGAATCTCGAATCCGCAGGCGGTCTTGGTGGTCTGGCGGGAGGTCAGCGAGATCCGGAAGTCGGGCTCGCCGGAGTCGATCCGACGGAAGCCGAATTTGGGATCGTGCGTCCAGCTCTTGGGATTGGAGAGGGTCGCCTCGACCATCTTCGCGACCGCGTCGTCGCCGCCGAGCGCGGAGGTGTCCACACCGTCCTCGACCTCGACCGTGTAGTTGAACAGGTGCCCCTGCGCCGCGCCGATCTGCGCCGAGGCGCCGCGCACCAGGTGCCAGTTGCCCGTACCCGCCTCGGCGAACGCGCCGCCGGCGGGCAGCGCCCCGCTCGGCACGTCGCCGTCGAAATTGCCGTCGCCCGTGGGCGGCGCGCCGATGATGCCCGCCTTGTCGGTGTGCTGGCTGAGACGCCCCAGCCCGGGCACGCCCGCGCCGTCCGGATCGCCACCCCCCTTGACAGCGTCCACGACCACCAGCACGGTGATCACGACAAGAACCGGCAGCGCGTAGGCCCGCCAGCCGTACGTGGACACGAACCGGCCCAGGGCGCTCTGCTTCGCGGCGTCGCGGTCTGGTCGATCCCGGGACCGCTCGTCGCCCGCGGCGAGGGGGTCCCAGGAGGCGCGCAGCGGCCGCCGCGAGCGATCGGTCCCGCCCGGGGCGGAGCCTGGAAGACGGCCGTTGCCAGTGCTTTCGGGAAAATTGCCGGTGCTCTCGGCACGGCCGGGTTCGGTGTAGAGGCCGAGCGGATCATAGATCTCGGGGTCGCTCCCGGCCCGTCGCCTGGCGCCCGGACCGCCCGCGCGCGACGAAAAGGCACTCACGAGGCGGCGGGAATCTCGCCCGCCGTTCGATCTGCCCCGTTCGTCGGTCACTTATCCAGAGTCTCACAACCGGCCCGAGGGCACTGCCCGACCGAACTCGGGCCGCTCGGGGTTGCGATATTTCTCACGACTGTGCGAGATTGCTCTCGACTGCCAGTTACTGGCAGGTTGCCAATAGGTGCCGGGATCGGCATGTCGTCTCGGGAACGAGTATCGTTCGTGGGATACCCGTGCACATCCATTCATCGCCGGGAATCGACTGGGAGAGCCGAAATGACAGACCTCGTGGACCGGATGACGTCGTCACGATTGTCGTCCGAGGCCATGGCGCCGAGCAAGCGCGGTACCCGCCTGCCCCGTGAGGCACGCCGCGCGCAACTGCTGACCGCCGCCGGCGAGGTCTTCGTGCTACGCGGTTACCACGCGTCCGGCATGGACGAGATCTCGCAGTGCGCCGGAGTCTCGAAACCCGTGCTGTACCAGCACTTCTCCAGCAAGCTGGAACTCTATCTGGCGGTGCTGCAGAACTACACCGACGTGCTGGTGTCCAGCGTGCGCCAGGCGCTGCGCTCCACCACCGACAACCGCCAGCGCGTGCGCGCGGCCGTCGCCGCGTACTTCGATTTCGTCGACCACGAGACCCAGGGTTTCCGGCTGGTCTTCGAATCCGACCTGACCAGCGAGCCGCAGGTGCAGCGCCGGGTGGAGCAGGCCACCGAGGCCTGCGTGGACGCGGTCTTCGACCTCGTCGCGCACGACTCGGGCCTGGACCCCTACCGCGCCCGGATCCTCGCCGTCGGCCTGGTCGGCGCGAGCCAGATCACGGCCCGCTACTGGCTGGAGGCCGACCGCCCCATCCCGAAGGAGGAGGCGGTCGACACCACCGTCGCCCTGTGCTGGGGCGGCCTGTCCCGGGTGCCACTGCATCCCCAGGAGTGAGAGAAAAGAAAGTCCCCCCGATACGAGAAGTCCACCCGCATTCCCGGCACGCTGTGGCCGGGATCCGGGTGGACTTTTGCGAAAGTGCCTACACCGCCGCGAAACCCACGCGGCCGCTGGTCGATGTGCCGATCTCCACGTAGGCGACCTTGGCGGCCTGGATCAGGTATTTGCGGCCCTTCTCGTCGGTCAGCGTCACGACGCCGCCGTCACCCTCCAGCGCACCGGACACCAGCGCCTCGACCTCGTCCGGGGTCTGCGAGCTGGTGATGACGAGCTCGCGCGGGCTATCCGAGATACCGATCTTGACCTCCACGGCCAACCTCCTAGAGTCCTGGTGCTGTCCTGCTCAGGCTAATGCAGGACGAACGGGCAGAGTTACGCGCAGGCCTGCGCTGTCAGCGAACGACGCTCACTGACATCCCGGCGTGCTTGTGGCCGGAATGACGAGTTATCCCAATCCCAGCACGCGCATGCGCTCGGCATGGCTGGCCTGCATGCGCTCGAACAGGGCGGCGATGCCGTTCAGGTCGCCGGTGGCGATGAGGACCAGTTCGGTGAGCTCGTCGCGCTGCGCCATCACATACTGCGCCTGGGTGATCGCCTCGCCCAGCAGCCGCCGCCCCCACAGCGTGAGCCGGTCGCGCTCGGAACGGCTCTCGGAGACCGCGCGCCGCACCTCCTCCACGACGAACTCGGAGTGGCTGGTCTCGGCCAGCACGTCGTGCACGACGGCGCCCACCTCGGGCGCCAGCGCATCGGCGAGCACGTTGTAGAAGTCGGCGGCGATGCCGTCGCCCACGTAGAACTTGACCATCGACTCGAGCCAGGTCGAGGGGTCGGTCGACGCGTGGTAGGCATCGAGCGCGCGCACGAACGGCGCCATCGCGTCGAAGACGTCGACACCGCGCGCCCGCAGCGCCTGCTCCAGCGTCTCGAAGTGCTCCATCTCGGCGGCGGCCATCTTGGCCACGGCCACCTTGCCGCGCAGTGTCGGCGACAGCTTCGCCTCCTCGGCGAGCCGATAGAACGCCGAGATCTCGCCGTAGGCGAGCACCGCGAAAAGGTCGAGGACACCGGGATGGTCGGCGGGGATGCGGGCGTCGGTTCGGGTCGAGACGCCCGGCGCGGCAGACGGGTTTGCTCCCATACTCCCCACCCTAATAGGCGCGGCGGCGACCGTGTGACCGGTCACGACCGATCCCGCAGAAACTTCTCGAGGTAGGTCCACGTGGTGTCGCGGGCGGTCGGCCCGGTCAGGATGCCGAGATGGCTACCGGGCGCCGTCTCGTAGCGCACCTCGCAGGCGCCGGTGAGCGTGGTGGTGCCGTATTCGACGGCCGCGGCGGGTGTGATCACGTCACTCGGCCCGCCGACCAGCAGCACCGGCGCGGTGATGTCGGCCAGCGCGATCTCCTTGTCGCCGAGCCTGACAACGCCCTTGCCGATGTCGTTGGCCAGCATGAACCTGCTCCAGAGCTGGTTGTACAGGCGCCCGGGATAGCCCGGCATCCGCGCCTGGAACCGGTCGATGGTCTCCATCCGGCCCAGCGTCGCGCTGTCGGTGATGTGGGAAGCGATGAACAGCGGGCGGCGGAGTTCGCGCTCCCAGGAGGTGGCGCGATAGCCCAGCCGGGTCAGCGGCGCGGGCACGCCGCCCGCCGCGCGCACGAGCGTGGAGGTGGCCAGGCCGCGGGTGAGCCGGGCCATCGCCCGAACCTGCGGCACCCCGGTGACCTTGTCGTAGTTCAGCGGCGCGCCGACCGCGGTGATCGACCGGATCGGCAGGGTGGGATCGGCGGCCGCGGTGAGCAGCGCGAGCACGCCGCCCAGCGACCAGCCGACGAGATCCACGGGTGCGCCACCGCGATCGGCGCTGGCCGCCAGGACCGCACCGGGCAGGATGTCATCGACCCAGTCCTCGAAGCCCATGCGCCGGTCGGCGAAGGTGATCTCGCCGTAGTCGATCACGTACGGGTGGCGGCCGACCTCGAGCAGGAAGCGCGCCAGGCTCTGGTCCGGCCGCAGGTCGAAGCAGCTGGCGGGGGCGGCAAGCGGCGGTACGAGCAGCACCGCGGCGTCGTCGGCCCCCTTATCGGGACCATAGCCCGCTCCATTGCCCGCCTTGCCACCATTGCCCGTCCCGGCGGGCTCGAATCGCCGCAGCCGCCGGTGCGGCTCGTCGCACAGCACCGTCGACGGGGTGGGGGCGGGCGCCTCGATGCCGTCGCCGAGGGTGAGGGCCCATGCGTTGCGCGCGGCCGTGGTCACGGTGTCTGCCAAACTCACGCGCACCAACCTATCCCGTGACACGGTGTCTCACATATGTGGTGTTGCCCACCGCCACGCGCGGCGAAATCCGCTGTCGCGCGCTCGCTCCGAATTTCGCCGCGGGATCTGAATTGTGCTGTGCCGCAGGGCACGACGGGTGAACGAACGAGGGTATGGAGAAGCGTCCGGCCAAATATCGCGGGACATTCGCGGGAGCCGGAATTCGGGGAAAAGAAGCTATCACGCTACAATCTGTCTGGGCAACGGAAATTCACCCTCCTTGCGAGATCGATCGCGATCGGCAGGGGTCACCGCGGCCCATGGAAAATGTG
Organism: Nocardia thraciensis; assembly: GCF_054782435.1. Lineage (NCBI taxonomy): Bacteria > Bacillati > Actinomycetota > Actinomycetes > Mycobacteriales > Nocardiaceae > Nocardia > Nocardia thraciensis. The sequence goes on along the minus strand of NZ_BAAGSM010000043.1, from coordinate 296,799 downwards.
CGCGCACCAGATCCGCACCACCATTGCGCCGCGCCAGGTCGATGCCATCCCGGTGTCCCGCAGCGGTCGAGGTGGAAAACGCCGGATACGTGGTCGTCGCGGACCGACAGGGTCCGCCCCACACCTCGTGCGCGCGAGATGCGAATTACGCGAGGAAGGCACGAACCTGAGCAAGATCACTGTCGAACAGGAGCCGGGGCTGGCGGAGACGCTGCTGACGGCCGAACTCGACCCCACCCACACCGCCCCGTCGTTCACCGAATTGGGAGTGCGCCCGGAAATCGTGGGCGCACTCGGCGAGATCGGAATCGAACGCACCTTCGCGATCCAGGAACTCACGCTGCCGCTGGCGCTCGCCGGTGAAGATCTCATCGGCCAGGCCCGCACCGGCATGGGCAAGACCTTCGGATTCGGCGTGCCGCTGCTGCATCGCATCGCCACCGCCGATTCCGGCACCACCGCGCTGGACGGCACGCCGCGCGCACTGGTCATCGTGCCGACGCGCGAGCTGTGCATCCAGGTCACCAAGGATCTGGAGAGCATCGGCAAATATCTGACCAACCAGAAGGGCCCGCTGCAGGTGGCCTCCATTTACGGTGGTCGCCCGTACGAGTCCCAGATCGCGGCGCTGCGTTCCGGAGTCGACGTGGTCGTCGGCACCCCCGGGCGCCTGCTCGATCTGGCCGAGCAGCAGCATCTGATCCTCGGCAAGGTCGGCGTGCTGGTGCTCGACGAGGCCGACGAGATGCTCGATCTGGGCTTCCTGCCCGATATCGAGCGCATCCTGACGATGGTGCCCGAGCAGCGCCAGACCATGCTGTTCTCGGCGACCATGCCGGGGCCGATCATCACGCTGGCCCGCACGTTCCTGCACAAGCCCACCCACATCCGGGCCGAGGAGCCGCACGACTCGGCGGTGCACGACCGCACCGCGCAGTTCGTCTACCGGGCCCACGCGCTGGACAAGAGCGAGCTGGTCGCGCGGATCCTGCAGGCCGAGAGCCGCGGCGCCACCATGATCTTCACCCGCACCAAGCGCACCGCGCAGAAGGTCGCCGACGATCTGGCCGACCGCGGCTTCGCCGTCGGCGCCGTGCACGGCGACCTGGGGCAGATCGCGCGCGAGAAGGCGCTCAAGAAGTTCCGTGAGGGCAAGATCGACGTGCTGGTCGCCACCGATGTCGCGGCCCGCGGCATCGACATCGACGACGTCACCCACGTCGTCAACTACCAGTGCCCCGAGGACGAGAAGACCTATGTGCACCGCATCGGCCGCACCGGCCGGGCCGGGCGCACCGGTGTGGCGGTCACGCTGGTCGACTGGGACGAGCTGACCCGCTGGACCAGTATCGATTCCGCGCTCAGCCTGGGCATTCCGGAGCCGGTGGAGACGTATTCGCGCTCCCCCCACCTGTTTTCGGATCTGGGTATCCCCGAAGGTGCGACGGGCGCGTTGCGGCGCAAGCCGGTTCGAGACGAGGATGCCGTCGTCGTCGAGCGCGAGCAGCGCGCCCCCCGCAAGCGCAACCGCCGCCGCACCGTGCGCGGCAAGCCGGTCGAGGGCGGCGGCACCGAAGGCGATAACGCCGGAGCCGACAACACCGGAGGCGCAACCGAATCGAGCACCGGGACCGCGAATTCCACTGCGGCACCGGCCGGTTCGGAGTCCGGGGACGGCGACAAGCCCGCCCGTAAGCGGCGCCGACGCCGCCGCAAGGGCTCCGGCGAAGGCGAGGCCCAGAACCCGGGCGACGAGCACCCGGGCAACCAGGACTCCGACTCGCGGAACTCCGACGCCGAGAACCCGGACGCCGGAAACACGGCCACGAACGCCGCGGACGAGCCCGCGTCGGGCCCGGCCGACCGCAGCGAGTCCGCGGCCGACTCCGACAGCGATGCGGCGGACAAGCCCGCCCGCCGCCGCAGGCGCCGCCGCAAGCCCACTGGCGAGTCCGGCGAAGAACGCAACGGATCCGCCCGGGCGGACGCCGAGTCCGAGTCCGTCTCGGCCTGAGCGGCCCGGCCCCTCTTTCCGGTGCGAAGACCGCGGTGAGGCACGGCCGATCCATCCGCTACCCTCGCTGACGTGCTCGCACCTGAGCGGCGGACGCGCGCCGATATCCTTGCCGCAGTCGCGATCGCCGTCGCGGTGGCGATCGCGACCGTGGTCGTCTGGGTGAACAGCGACGCCCGCGCCACCACGTCCGAGCCCGCCGCGCACCCTGTCGCCGCGCCCACCTCCGCGCTCGCCCTACCGCCGGGACTGCGCGAGCTGTGGCACCGGCCGGACGCGGCCAGCGCCCGGGCGCTGTCCTCGGGCGGCGTCGCGATCACCGGCGACGGCGGCACCGTCACCGGGCGCAACCCGCAGACCGGCGAGCAGATCTGGAAGTATCAGCGCGATCTGCCACTCTGCGGGGTGGAGAGCCAGTTCGGCACCGTGATCGCGACCTATCGCGACGACCGCGGCTGCAGCCAGACCGCCCTGCTGGCCGCCGACACCGGCGCCCGCCGCACGGCGCGCAGCAGCTACATGGACCGGCAGGTGACATTGTCGGTCGACGGCACCTACACGCTGGCGCGGGGCTCGGACCGGCTGGAGGTGTGGCGCTCGGACCTGGTCCGCACCCTCGAGTACGGCTACGTGGACGCGCCGGTGAACGTGCGCACCCAGCCGCGCACGGACTGCACGCTGCAGTCGGCCGCCTCCGGCACCACCCGGCTGGCGGTGCTGGAACGCTGCCCCGGCGACGCCGCGGCCCGGCTGACCGTGTTGAATCCCGCGCCCAAGGACAACACCGTGCCCGAGGAGTACGGCTCCCACGTGCTCACCGAGCCGGGTGCGGTATCGGACAGGGCCCGCGTGGTCGCGGTATCGGACAATCGGATCGCGCTGTACCTGCCCGGCACGGACACCTCCACACCGGAGTTCGCGATCTACGACCAGAACGGCAATCCCGTTGCCGCGCACCGGCTCACCGCTCCCCTGTCCGATGCCATCACTACCACCCGGGTCGGCTCGGCCTTCCTGGTCTTCACCGGCAACAGCCTGATCGCGTTGAACGCCACCACCTTCGACCCGGTCTGGACCGCCTCCGACGCGCTGGGCGGCCCGGCGGTGATGGCGGGGCGGATTCTGACGCCGGTGGCCGACGGCATCGCCGTGGTGGATCCGGCCACCGGCGCCCAGACCGACCGAATCCCGGTGCGGCGCAGCGATTACCGCGGCGAGCCGATCTCCCTGTCGGTGGTCGGTTCCACCATCCTGGAGCGGCGCGGCACCGAGCTCTACGCGCTCGGCTGATCTCCGCCGGGATCGGCGCCGTCGTCCCCCGCGTACTCGGCCCGGCGCGGCTCGAACCAGGTCGCACCGGCCGGTTCGCCCGCCATGTTCCAGCTCCACGACACGGTCGGTGTGATGCGCAGGAAGAACCCCGAGCCCACCATTCCGGTGCGGTTCACGGGTCCCCGGGCGCGGCCGTACACCCGCAGACACCGGGGTACGAACGGATCGAAAGAGACCAGATCGTCGAAGACCAGCGCGACCCGATCGTTTCCGGCGGCGACATTCCGGAATTTCCGGGTGGCGAGCACCGACTCGCCGACCCCGCCGACCCAGAATCCGCGACCGTCGAATTCGCAGGCCAGCGGGACCACATCCGGTTGGCCGTCCGGTCCGACGCTGGCCATTCGAACCAGCGGCTGGGACCGGATGAAAGCAATTTCTTCCGTATCGAAGGACATCGTCATATGCCCATTTTTTCGAAAGCACTGCGATTTCTTGGCGGTTGTGTGAGGTTCGTCATAGGCGAATCTGTCGGGCGCAGACTCAGCCTGAGCGCCCGTGCACGACCCCCCGTGGGTCCGGCACGGACAACTGAAGAAGGAGTTCGTGATGAGGAAGAACAGGACAACGGGCGCGCGCCGCCGGTGGCGCGTCGTCGCCCTCGCGCTCGCCACCACCGCGACCCTCGGCGCCGCCACGGTGGCGGTGAGCGGCTGCGGCACCGGCGGGGGCGGGTCGGCCGCGGTGACCTACGAGGAGGCCAAGACCTCCGGAAAGATCAAGGCCGGTTTCGCGAACGAGGCTCCGTGGTCGTACCTGGACAAGGACGGCCGGCTGACGGGGTACGCCCCCGATGTGGCCCGGGCGGTGCTGAAGAACCTCGGGATCGACGAAATCGAGGGCGTGGTCACCGATTTCGACGGCCTCATCGACGGCGTGCGGGCCAACCATTACGCGTTCGTCGCCGCAGGCATGTCCATCAAACCCAAGCGCTGCGAGAATTCCGATTTCGCCGATCCCGATTTCCAGGTGGGCTCGTCGTTCATGGTGCCCAAGGGCAACCCGAAGCGCATCGAGAAGTTCACCGACATCCCCGGCTCCGGCGTGAAGATCGCGACCCTCGGCGGCGCGGTCGAGAACGGCTTCGCCGAGCAGGCGGGCGTACCGGCCGATCAGATCGAGCCGATGGCCAAACAGGACGACATCCTGCGGGCGGTGCGCAACGGCGACGTCTACGGGGCGGCGCTGCTGGATGTGACGGCCAAGTGGCTGCTCAAGAACAATCCGGACGCCGCTCTTGAGGTGACCCCGACGATTCAGGCCTCCGACAAGCCCGAGGTGGGCACGTTCAACTTCCGCAAGGGCGACACCGCGTTCCGCGACGACTTCAACCGCGAACTGCGCAAGCTGCACGAGAGCGGCGAATGGCTGCGGATCGTCGAGAAGTACGGGCTGACCAAGGCGAACGAGCCCCTGCCGACGATGACCACCCAGCAGTACTGCCAGCCCTGAGCCAGTGTCCGAAAATTTCGACACCTATCTGGAACGGATCGAGGCCGGGCTGCCGTTCACGATCTGGGCGACGGTCGGCGGCATCGCGTTGACCGTCGTGCTGTCGTTCGCCGCCGGTATCGCGATGCTGTCGCGGTGGCGGGCGGCACGCGCGGTGGCCCGAGTGTACGTGGAGAGTTTCCGCGGCAGTTCCGAAGTGGTGCAGTTGTTCTTCTTCGCGGTGGCCGTGCCGATCTTCCTGGGCATCCGGCTGGGCGCGACCGCCCAGAGCCTGCTGGTGATCGGAATCGTCGTGCTCGGCCTCAACCACGGCGCCTACGGTGCCGAAATTGTCCGTGGCGCAATAAATTCCGTTCCGAAAGCTCAGGTCGAAGGTGCGATCGCGCTGAATCTCTCTGCGCCGCAACGGCTGTGGCGAGTGGTGCTACCGCAGGCGACGGTGGAGATGCTGCCGTCGTTCAACAATCTGTTCATCCAGCTGATGAAGGCCACCGCGATCCTGAGCTTCATCGCGGTGCCGGAGATCTTCAAGAAGGCCGACGAACTGCGGGCCGTACCGGCCTTCGCGCGTGAGCTGGGGCTGATCTACGCCATGGAGCTGGTGGTCTATCTGGCGCTCGCGGTCCTCATCACGATCGTCATGCGGTCGCTCGAGCGGCTGGCCGCGCGCCGAGTGGGCCGCGCACCCCGGCAGCGGCGCAGCCGGTTGTCGATGACGGTGGGTGCCTGATGCAGAAGTGGAGCTGGGACAGGTTCTTCGACGCGTTCCCCTATATCTGGGACGGCCTGCGGGTGACGATCGAGTTCACGCTGCTGGGCTCGCTGGTCGCCTACGTGCTGGGACTGCTGTTCGCCGTGATCCGCCGGATGCGCATCCCGGTGATCGACCAAATACTCTGGGCCTTCATCGAATTCGTGCGCAGCACCCCGCTGCTGGTGCAGATCTTCGTGCTGTACTGGGTGGTTCGCCCCGATCTGCTGGGCGGGCTGGACACCGACGCCCAGCGGCTGATCGTCGGCGTCACCGCGCTCGGCGTGCACTACGCGTGCTACTGCGCCGAGGTGTACCGGGCGGGCATCGACGCGGTACCCGCGACCCAGTGGGAGGCCGCGCGGGCCCTGAGCCTGCCCCGCGCCCGAACATGGACGGATGTGATTCTGCCGCAGGCGGTTCCGCGGGTACTCCCGGCACTGGGCAACTACACCATCGCCATGTTCAAGGAGGTGCCGCTGCTGTCGTCGATCGTCGTGCTGGACATGGTCTATCAGGTCAAGACCGAGTACGCGGCCGACACCGGCGGCGCCGGACCGGAGGCCTGGCTGGCCGTCGGCCTCGTCTTCTTCGCCCTGAGCTATCCCTGCTCGATACTGGTACGAAAGTTGGAGCGTCGTGTCGGAACTGTCTGAAAGCCCGGCCGTCGAGCCGACATCCGGCGACACGGTCGCACCCATCATCCGCTTCACCGAGGTGGTGAAGCGGTACGGCGCCAACACCGTCCTGGACAATCTCGACTTCAGCGTCGCCCCGGGCGAATTCGTCACGCTGATCGGCCCGTCCGGATCCGGCAAGACGACGATCCTGCGGCTGCTGATGACCATCGAGCGGGTCACCTCCGGCACCATCGAGGTGGCCGGGGACTATCTGACCCACATGCGCAAGGGACCGCGCCTGGTACCGGCCGACGAGGCGCACCTGCGACGGGTGCGCCGCCGCATCGGGATGGTGTTCCAGCAGTTCAACCTGTTCCCGAACATGAACGTGCTGCGCAACGTCACCGAGGGCCCGGTGCGCAGCCTGGGCAAGCCGAAGGCCGAGGCCGAGGCGCGCGCCCGCGACCTGCTGGAGCTGGTGGGCCTGTCGGACAAGCTGACGGCCCGGCCCACGCAGCTGTCCGGCGGCCAGCAGCAGCGGGTGGCGATCGCCCGAGCGCTGGCGATGGATCCCTCGGTGCTGCTGCTGGACGAGGTGACCTCCGCACTGGACCCGGAGCTGGTCAGCGGCATGCTGCACCTGCTCAAGGACATCGCGGCCACCACCGACATCACCTTCCTGTGCGTCACCCACGAGATGCAGTTCGCCCGCGACGTCTCCGACCGGGTGATGATGTTCGACAGCGGCCGCGTCATCGAACAGGGCGACCCCGAGCGGATCTTCACCGCCCCCGAGCACCAGCGCACCCAGGACTTCCTGCGAGCGGTACTGGACCGCCCGTAGCCGACGACCTCGTTTCCCGTATCGGCCGACACCTGGGCGCCCGGACCGGTCGGGCATGATCGACAGCATGGGCGACACAGATTTCCGGCTGGTGCTGCTGCGGCACGGGGAGACGGAGTGGTCGAGGGCGCGCAAGCACACCGGGCGCACCGACGTGCCCCTCACCCCGCTCGGCGAGGAGCAGGCGCGCGCCGCCGGGCGTCTGCTGGGCGAGTTGACCCTGCGGGACCCGCTGGTTCTGACCAGTCCCAAGCAGCGCGCGGTGCGCACCGCCGAACTGGCCGGACTGGTCGGCGCGGAGGTCGACGACGACCTGGTCGAATGGGACTACGGCGACTACGAGGGCATCACCACGGCCGAGATCCAGCAGACCGTGCCGGGCTGGACCATCTTCACCGGCGACGTGCCCGGCGGCGAATCCATCGCCCAGGTGCGGTCCCGCGCCGACCGGGTATTGGCCACGGCCGAACCGGCGCTGCGCATCCGCGACGTGGTGCTGGTCGGGCACGGGCATTTCTCGCGCGCGCTGATCGCCCGCTGGGCCGAATTCGGCGTTCGCGAGGGCCGCCGGTTCTTCATGTCCACCGGCGCGATCACCGTGCTGGGCCACGACCACCAGGCGCGCACCGTGTTGTCGCACAACCTGGTTCCCACCCTCGACGGAGGCGTCCGATGATCCGCCGCGCCGAACCGCGCGATGTGCCCGCCCTCGTCGGGCTCGCCTACGACCTCGCCGAATACGAGAAGTCCCGGGACCGGTGCCACCTAACCGCCGAGCAGATGCACGCCGCCCTGTTCGGACCGGGCCCGGCGCTGTTCGCCCATGTGGCACAGGATGATTCGACGGATGCCGTACTGGGCTGCGCGATCTGGTTCCTGAACTACTCCACCTGGACCGGCACGCACGGCATCTACCTGGAGGACCTGTTCGTGAAGCCGGAGGCGCGCGGCCTCGGCCTGGGCAAGGCCCTGCTCGCCGAACTCGCCCGCGAGGCCGTCACCCGCGGCTACCAGCGCGTCGACTGGGCCGTCCTGAACTGGAACGCTCCCTCGATCGACTTCTACAAGTCCCTGGGAGCCGAACCCCAGACCGAATGGACCGGCTACCGCCTCGACGGCCCCGCCCTGGCCGAACTCGCCGGATCCTGACATGATCCGCCCGCCCGTAGCAGCAAGCGCACCAACAGATTCCGAGGTCGTCGCGGCCGATCCGGTTTCGCTGAAACAGGATCGACAAGATCGGCGATAGGGTCGTAGTTCAAGACTCCCGAGAGCCGTGCGGCGACGGGACAGGCGCGCGGGCGGGAGATTCGATGCGGAGACGGTGGATTCGCGGGCTCGTACTGGGGTTCGTGCTCGCGACCGCGGTGCAGGCGGTACCGGCGGCCGCGGAGCCGGGCGACGGCGACCCCGCCGGGCCGGGGCGCTTCTACCACCAGCGGGTGGACTGGAAGCCCTGCGGCGACACGGTTCTCGACGAGGCCGGGGCGGAATGCGCGGGGATCGTGGTCCCGCTCGACTACGGGCGGCCGGACGCGCGGACCCTGACCGTCGCGATCTCGCGGATCCGGGCCACGGACCCCGACGGGCCGCACCGGATCATGCTGACCAATCCCGGCGGTCCGGGCGGTCCGGGGCTGCGCATGATCACCACCGTCCGGGACCGGCTCTCGTCGGAGGTGCGCGCCGGGTACGACCTGATCGGCATGGACCCGCGCGGCATCGGCCGGTCGGACCGGGTGAAATGCGGCCTGCCGCTGCCGACCATGTTGTTCTCCGCCGGATTCGACGCCTTCGGCCTGGCGCGCGACACCACCCTGGCGGCCGCGTTCGCCACCTCGTGCCTGGCGCCGGATCTCGAGAAGGTCCGCGGCATCAACACCCGCAACACCGCCCGGGATATGGATGTCATCCGCGGCGCACTCGGTGCGCGCGAGATCGACTACTTCGGCGGGTCCTACGGCGCCTACCTGGCCTCGGTGTACATCCAGATGCACCCGCGGCGCAGCGGCCGGATAGTGCTGGACAGCGCGGTCGATTCGGAGCGCTACTGGCTCGGCATGTACCAGGACATGGGCCCCGCCAACGAGGCCGGGCTCGACGACTGGGCGGCCTGGGCCGCCGAACGCGACGGCGAATACCGCTTCGGCGCCAGTGCCCCGCAGGTCCGGGCATTCGTCGAGGACGTGATCCGCCGCGCCGCGAGCCATCCCGTCGCCCGCGATCTGTTCCTGATCGATGAGCACACGGTGCCGATGATGCTGTTCGCGCTGCTGTCGAATCCGCGGTACAACGCCGACCTCGCCGAGGTCGTGCGGATAGTGTCCGACGCCGTCTCCGGGCTGCCCTTCGATATGGGTCGGCTGAAGGAGAAGATCAGCGGCGCCAACCCGACCGAACCCTCGGGTCTGGCCGCGGTGATGTGCGGCGACAAGGCCGCGCCCCGCGATCCGTCGTGGTACCACCGCAATATCGAGGCCGCGCGGCCGACCCAGCCGGTGTTCGGCGCGTTCGCCAACAACATCACCGCCTGCGCGTTCTGGCCGGAACCGGTCGAGCCCGCCACGGAGATCCGCAACTCCACACCGGCGCTGATCCTGCAGGCGACCGGCGACACCCGCACCGCCTACCAGAGCGGCGTCGCCCTGCATCGGAAGCTGTCGGCCTCGCGGCTGGTCACCCTGGACAACACCCGCATCCACGGCGCCTTCCGCGTCGGGCTGAGCCCGTGCGTGAGCGACATCGTCAACACGTACTTCCGCGACGGAACCCTGCCGAGTACCGACGTCACCTGCCAGCACGACCCGAGTTACTTCACCGGGTGACCCGAACATGAAAGGTCCTGAAAACGGCGGTATTACTCGCCGGTGTCGTAGACCTCGGCGGCCCAGCGGGTCGAGGGCGGGGAGAACAGCAATCCCAGCGTGACGAGTGCGACCAGACCCAGCGGAATGCCGAACTGCGGCTGGCCGCCGATCATGTACCACGACACCGGCAGCAGCAGGATCTGCGCGATCACCACGATGGCCCGTCCCCACCGCCGCCCCCACAGCAGCGCGATACCCGCCGCCAGCACCGCGCCGCCCAGGATCACGAACCATGCCGCGGTCCCGTAGGCACTGGTCAGGCTCTGATCGGCGCCGGTCAGCCCGCGCACCACCAGCACGATCGCCACGATCACGCCGATGCCGCCCTCCAGCGCCGCCAGCGCGCCCGCCGCCCGCACCGTCGACGGCACCCGCTCCGGTACCGCGCCGTTCCCTGCCGCGTCCCCGCCTGTCGCGCCGTCGTCCGCGTTCCGCTTCGCCACCCCGCCAGCCTAGAACCGTCGATTCTCTTGTCCCCGTCGCGGTATCGATCCCGGTGTCTCAGTAGGCTGCTTACGTGCGGACGCTGCTGATCGTGAATCCGAATGCCACCTCGACGACACCGGCCACCCGCGATCTGCTCGCCCACGCCCTGGAGAGCCGGACCCAGCTCATCGTCGCGCACACCCAGCACCGCGGCCACGCGGCCGAACTCGCGCAGTGGGCGGCCACCAACGAGATGGACCTGATCGTGGTGCACGGCGGGGACGGCACCGTCAACGAGACCATCAACGGTTTCCTGCCGCTGCCGCAGGTCGCCGACGGCCAGGCCTGGATTCCCCGGCTGGGCGTGATTCCCGGCGGCTCGGCCAATGTGTTCGCGCGGTCGCTCGGCATCAAGCCGGACCCGGTCGCCGCCACGAATCAGCTCATCGACCTGCTGTCGGTGGAGAAGGACCGGCGCATCGGCCTGGCCATCGCCGACGACCGCTGGTTCACCTTCTCCGCGGGCGTCGGCCTGGACGCGGACGTGTGTGAGGCCATCGATCACTGCCGCGCCAACGGCCACGCCGCGACACCGGCCCGTTATCTGCGTACCACGGTTCGCCAGTTCTTTCGAGCCAAACGCCGGGAGCCGTCGGTCACGGTGCGCGTTCCAGGACACGATCCGGTCACCGGAGTGCATTACGCATTCGTGACCAATGCCAGCCCATGGACTTACCTGAACGCCACGCCGGTGGTCACCAATCCCGAGACGAGTTTCGAATCCGGTCTCGGAGTGTTTGCCATGCGGACCTTGGGGGTACTGCCCACACTGTGGGTCGCTCGGCAACTACTGGCCACCGACGGAAACCCCAAGTCGCGCAAATTGTTTCGCGCCGACGATGTGCCGTCGGTGCGTATCGAGGCCGCCGAGCCGATCGGCCTGCAAATCGATGGCGACTTCATCGGCCGCCGCGACGTGGTGGATTTCACCTCGATCCCCGAGGTGCTCGAGGTGATCGCTCCACAGCCCGAATCGGGCCGACACAACTAGAGAAACATCGCAGTTGTGCTGCGAAAACCGGTTCGAGCGAGTACAAAGGACTCGGCAGGCCCCCGATGTAGGGGTCTTACAGCGTGAGCTTCCCCACGGTGCACCACAAAGCTATTGACATCTACGGTGTTCGTGAAAGCATTCACAAGCAACCGTGCGGAAACATTCGAGTCGCACAAGTGAACGGACCACAAACCCGAGGCGCACCGGTGCGCCCAGCAAAGGAGCAGAGAGAATGGACTGGCGCCACACTGCCATCTGTCGCGACGAGGACCCCGAGCTGTTCTTCCCGGTCGGTAACAGCGGTCCCGCACTCGCGCAGATTGCTGATGCCAAGCTGGTGTGCGCCCGCTGCCCCGTGACCGCCGAATGCCTGTCCTGGGCCCTCAAGTCCGGACAGGACGCTGGCGTGTGGGGCGGTATGAGCGAAGACGAGCGTCGTGCGCTGAAGCGTCGCAACGCCCGTACCCGCACCCGCAGCGTCGTCTGACGTCGCTGCGCGTTACGGCCAACTCGAAACCGCACAGCCCGGCCCGTAACGCATTTTTCAGCCCGGCACCTCCACAGGTGCCGGGCTTCATTGTTTCTACGCCGACCCACCTGTAATCCCGGTCTGCTCTTGGCCGGGATCCACTGCACCAGAAGAGATTCCGGCCACAAGCCTGCCGAAATAACGGGCGAAGCGTGCCGCGGCGAGCCCGCTCAGCGCGAGGAGCGCCTACCCAGCGGCACACGCAGCACGGCGTCGGTGCCGATGTCCGCGCCCGGGTGCAGGCCGATGGACCCGCCCAGCTCCGCGGTCACCAGCGTGCGCACGATCTGCAGGCCCAGCCGGTCCGAACCCTCCAGGCTGAACCCGTCCGGGAGCCCGCGCCCGTCGTCGCTGATGATCACGTCCAGCCAGCGCGCCGAACGCTCGGAGCGGATGGTGACCGTACCGTTCTCCCCCGCGTCGAAGGCGTGCTCGATAGCGTTCTGCACCAGCTCGGTCAGCACCATCACCAGCGGCGTCGCGCGCTCGGCGGAGAACACCCCCAGCGACCCGGCCCGGCGCACCTTGATCCGCGCGGTGTGCACGGTCGCGACGTCGGCCATGATCGGCAGCAGCCGGTCCACCACCTCGTCGAGGTCGACCTCCTCGTCCACCGACATCGACAGCATCTCGTGCACCGAGGCGATGGAGGTGACCCGGCGCACCGACTCGGTCAGCGCCAGCCGCGCCTCCTCGGCCTCGGTGCGGCGGGCCTGCAACCGCAGCAGCGCGGCCACCGTCTGCAGGTTGTTCTTCACCCGGTGGTGGATCTCGCGGATGGTGGCGTCCTTGGACAGCAGCGCGCGGTCGCGGCGCTTGACCTCGGTGACGTCGCGCACCAGCACCGCGGCCCCGGCCAGCTCGCCGTGCGGGCGCAGCACCAGGGTGCGCAGCAGCACGGTGGCCCCCCGCGCCTCGACCTCCATGCGGCGGCCCGACTTGCCCGCCAGCGCGGCCTGGATATCGTTGACGACCTCCTGGGCGTCGAACGGATCGGTGATCAGCGAGCGCGTGGTCTGCGCCAGATCCTGCCCGGCCAGCTCGCTCTGCAGGCCCATCCGGTGATAGGCCGACAGCGCGTTCGGGCTGGCGTAGACGACGGCCCCTTCGGTATCGATGCGGATGAAACCGTCCCCGGCGCGCGGGCTGGAATGTGAGCCGGTGCGGTCCTCGAGGGTCGGGAAGGTGCCATCGGCGATCATCTGGCACAGGTCGTCGGCGCACGCCATGTAGGAATGCTCGAGGCTGCCGCGGATCTTCGACCGCTGCACGTCGGTGTCGCGGCCGAGCACCGCGATCACATCGCTGCCGGACCGGACCGGAATGGCTTCCCGGATGGCGTGGACCGGGGTGGGGTGATAGACCCCCGCCGATTCCCCATCGGAATCCACCCGCACGATCTCACCGGCCAGCAGCGCCTCGAAGACCTGCGGATGATCTTCCTTGGTGGCGAGCGTGCCGACCAGGTCCTCCGGATGCACCGTCGCGGCGGTGGTGGGACGGGCCTGCGCGACGCAGACCACGTCGGCGCCCTCCGCGACCGGACCGGCCCCCACCCACAGCTGCAGATCCGCGAACGACAGGTCCGACAGCAGTTGCCAGTCCCCCACCACCCGCTGCAGATGATCCACGGCCGCACCCGGTAGATCGGTGTGTTCGGCCAGCAGATCACTCAAAGTCGACATGTAACACGCTCCTCACCGACGTGATTCTCCCTCACCCGTCGGCGGCGGTGCGCGGGGCAGCCCGCAGCGTCAGGAGATTACCGCGATCAGGTCGCCCTTCTGCAGGACCTGTCCGGCGGAGACGTTGATCGAGGCCACCGTGCCGTCGGACTCGGCGACCACCGGAATCTCCATCTTCATCGACTCCAGCATCACGAGGGTGTCACCCTCGTGGACCGCCGCGCCCTCCTTCGCGACGATCTCGTAGACGGTCGACACCATCTCGGCGAGCACTTCCTCGGCCATGACACCCTCTCGATCGATCGGCACCGTTCACGCCCCGCATCCGCTGGAACTACAGCCAACCACACGTGAAACAATGACGCCCGACCAGGAAGGAGATACCCATGGGTAAGCGAGGACGCAAGAAACGCAGCCGCCGCAAGAACGCGGCCAACCACGGCAAGCGCCCGAACAGCTGAGCCGGTTCGGCTCGGCCCAGTAGCGCCGAAAAGCACTGAGCGGCACGTCATCTCGAAGATGACGTGCCGCTCCGCGTATCCCTCAGGCCTCTCCGCTCTCGATCCGCGTCTCGGTGATCGTGACCGATCGGCGGATCTCCAGGGTCAGCCGCTCGCGCAGCGAATCCGGGGCGCGATCGCCGCCGCACTTCGTGCTGAGCAGGCGCTTGAGCTTCTCCTCCAGGCCGTAGGCCTCGATGCACGGCGAGCAGTGGTCCATGTGGTGCTGCAACCGCGCCCGGGTGGCATCGTCGCACTCACCGTCGAGCATGAGCCAGACGTCGGTGAGAACCGCCGAGCAGTCCAGCTCCATATCGTCCCCACTCACTGCGTAACCTCCTGACGCCCCGCACTGCCCGTTCGATTCCGGTCGAATCCACGCTCGTGTGCCACATCGGCCAGCAGACCCTTGAGCTGCTTGCGCCCGCGATGCAACCGGGACATCACCGTACCGATCGGGGTCCCCATGATGTCGGCGATCTCCTTGTAAGGGAAGCCCTCCACGTCGGCGTAGTACACCGCCATCCGGAATTCCTCCGGAAGCGACTGCAGAGCCGCCTTGATGTCGTCGTCGGGGAGCGCCTCGAGCGCCTCCATCTCCGCGGACCGCAGACCCGTCGAGGTGTGCTCGGCGGTGGCCGCCAGCTGCCAGTCGGTGATCTCGTCGGTCGGGTACTGCGCGGGCTGGCGCTGCTTCTTGCGGTAGGAGTTGATGTAGGTGTTGGTGAGGATCCGGTACAGCCAGGCGCGCAGGTTGGTGCCCTCGCGGAAGGAGCGGAAGCCCTGGTACGCCTTCGCGAAGGTCTCCTGTACCAGGTCCTCGGCGTCGGCCGGGTTGCGGGTCATGCGCAGGGCCGCGCCGTAGAGCTGATCCAGCAGCGGGAGCGCGTCGCGTTCGAACCGCTGCGCCAGCTCCGTATCGCTGGCGGTGCTGCGCGCCACGCCGGGTTGTCCGTCGTCGTCGACCGCCAGGTCATCGGGCGTACCGATGTCCTCGCGCTCGTTGTCGTCGCTCGTCACGCCCATCCCCATCCCTTCGATCGCCGTAGCTGTTGAATCTACCGCGAGCGGGGTGGGCACCGAGAATCCGGTGTCGGGGGTCACGACGTCGTTCGACACGAAAGACGGTGACCACCCGGCGGGCACCGGGCGTTCTTCGACCAACACGGTCACCGGCATCTCCTTCGAGTTCACTGGACTTGTTCACCGCGCCCGGGACCTGACGGACATTAGGCGTACCGCGTGCAACATGGCACGCCCCGCCTGTGTTCCCGCACCCACCCCGACCAAAGTGCCCAGCACGCCCTCAACCACCCGCGACCAAAGTGCCCAGCACGCCCTCAACTACCCGCGAAGCTAGGGTTGACCGGCATGGCAGGTGGTTCGACTCCGGCGATCCGGGTGCTGACCCAGGCGAAGGTGGCGCACCGGGTGCACTCCTATCCGCATGATCCGCGCAGCGACTCCTATGGCACCGAGGCCGTCGCGGCGCTGGGTGAGGAGCTCGGCGTGGTGGCCGAGCAGATCTTCAAGACGCTGGTCATCGAGCTGTCGGGCGGCGGGCTCGCGGTCGCGGTGCTGCCGGTGCCGCGGACGCTGTCGCTGAAGGCCGCGGCCGCGGCGCTCGGGGCTCCGAAGGCGGCGCTGGCCGACCGGGCGAAGGCCGAGCGCACCACCGGCTATGTGCTGGGCGGCATCTCGCCGCTGGGCCAGAAGCGGGCACTGCCGACCGTGCTGGACGATTCCGCACTGCGGTGGGATCGGATGCTGTGCAGCGCGGGGAAGCGTGGGCTGGAGATCGAGCTGCCGCCCGCGGACCTGATCCGCCTCACCTCCGCCGTGACCGCCGCCGTGACCGCCTGATTCGCGGCACTGCTAGACATTTGAAGACTCGAGGGAGGTGATCGTCGCATGGACAGTGACGAGGTGATCGACGTGATCGGCCGCCAGCTGATTCGGCTGGGGCGCATCCGCGAACGCACCAACGCCCAGATCGTGGCCGCCTCCAAGGGCGAGATCGAGATCTCCGCCTACGGCATCATCTTCCGATTGCTGGAGGACGGGCCGATGCGGTCCGGCACGCTGGCCGAGGCCATGTACTCCGATGCCTCCACCATCAGCAGGCAGGTCGCGAGCCTGGTCAAGCGCGGGCTGCTGGAGCGCCGCGCCGATCCCGACGACGGCCGGGCCAGCGTGCTGATGGTCACCGACGCCGGACGGGACCTGGCCGAGCACCTGCGGCGGCGCCGCATCGAGGTCCTCGCGCACATCGTCGCGGACTGGGACCATGCCGACCGCGAGCAACTGGCCACGCTGCTGCGCCGCTTCGTCGACGACTACGACACCGCCCGCCCGGGCCTGCTCACACTCGCGGACACGCCGCGCTCACAGGTGTAATCACATGAATCACACCAATCACACCCGTACCTGTGCCTTACTGGATCAGGCCAGATTCGTTCGACCGTGAGGATGTGATGCGAATGTCCCACCGACACAATGTGCGCACCATGGTCGTTGCCCTATTAGGCGGCGCGATCCTCGCAGTGGGATCCGGCGCCTCAGCGGGCGCGGCGCCGGGGAGCGGCGACTACCCGCTCGGCGGCGGCAGCCCGGGCACGCAGCAGAAGTCGGAGCCGGAGAAGCGGATGGAGAAGGTTCCGGAGAAGGCGGAGAAGCTGGGCGGCAGCACCACCGGAAAGATCCTCGACCTCGGCGAGCACATCATCAAGTGCGGCCTCAACATAGCCACTCCCGAGATCAAATGCCCTTCGTGATCCCGGCCAAAAACACGCCGGGATGACAAAAGCCCAGCACGCCGAGGCTGACAACACCCTGCACACCCGGGGTAACAACACCCAGCACACCAGGGTCACAACACCCAGCACGCCGGGGTCGCAACGCCCAGTGCGCCGGGGTGACAACGCCCTGCATACCGGGGTCGCGACGCCCAACACACCCGGGTCACAACACCCAGCACACCCGGGTCACAACACCCAGCACACCCGGGTCACAACACCCAGCACACCCGGGTCACAACACCCTGCACACCGGGGTCGCAACGCCCAGTGCGCCGGGGTCAGGGGCGGACACGCCAGGGTCCTAGGGCGGGTACGACCGTCACGCCGGGCGAGTCCCTCTCGATTTCCGGCGTGCTTTTGGCCGGAATCCCAGCGGGCCGGGTCAGATCAAGGTGGTCTGCCCGGCCTGCGGTGTGGCGGCTCCCGGCGCGGGGGCGCCCGGGGCGGCGGACAGCAGTTCGGGGCCGTTGTTGCGGACGCTGTTCACCAGGGACGACACCGGACGGGCCACGATCTCCGAAACCCGTTCCGGGCCGGGATTCTCCAGTAGTTCGTGCGGGGCCGGGTGGTCGGGGTCCAGCCAGGCGTCCCAGTGTTCGCGCGGCATCACCAGCGGCATCCGGTCGTGGATCCTGGTCAGGTCGCCGACCGAGTCGGTGGTCAGGATCGTGCAGGACAGAATCGGGTCCATCTCCTGGGAGCGGTCGCGCCAGGTCGACCACAGACCCGCCATGTACAGCCGGGAGCCGTCGGCATAGGACATAAAATAGGGCTGCTTGACGGCTTTGCCCTTCGCGGCCGGGGCATCCTCGACCAGCCACTCGTACCAGCCGTCCATCGGCAGCAGGCAGCGGCGCCGCTTCACCGCGTCGCGGAAGGACGGGGCCGTCTCCGCCCGGTCTGCCCGGGCGTTGAACAGCGGCTTTCCCTTGGCCGGGACGCCGGGCTCGGCGGCCTTGGTCCAGACCGGGATCAGGCCCCAGCGCATGCGCCGGATGCGGAGCCTCGGATCGTCGTCGGGATGGTCGTGGTCGTGCCGCTCGACCACGGTGAGCACCTGGTTGGTGGGGGCGACGTTGTAATTGGGGCGGTCCAGGTCGGGCGGATCACCGGTCTCGTCGACGGCGTCGAGTTCGGCCGCCAGCCGGGCCGGATTCGCGGTGGTCGCATATCTGCCGCACATGCCCCCATGCTGCCACCGCACACCGACAATTTGCGGCGACAATGACAGCGCGGTGCGACGCGCGCGGATTCCGCCGCCACCGACCTCGCCGCAAGCGACGCGCACCACGAAAGATGGCCGAAAATATAACTGAAGGCAATTGACTTCACATCTACGGTATGAGAACTTCGTGCCGTAAATCTCTCACTAGGGGTCGCCGAACAATGTCCACCACCGAGTCCACCGCCGTCGCCGGCGAGACCACGCTGACCTCGGTCAATCCGGCCACCGGCGATGTCATCGCCACGCATCCGATCGCCGACGAGCAGGCGGTGCACGCGGCCGTCGACAAGGCCCGCGCCGCCGCCGCGACCTGGGGGACGCTGACCTACGCCGACCGCAAGCGGTACCTGCTGCGCTGGGCGAGCCGCCTCGTCGCGAAATCCGACGAGCTCTGCGATCTGATCCACGCCGAGAACGGCAAGACCCGCGACGACGCGTTCCTCGAGCTCCTGCTGACCCTCGAGCACATCTCCTGGGCAGCCAAGAACGCCCAGAAGGTGCTCGAGACCAAGAAGGTCTCCCCCGGCGCGCTGATGTCCAACTTCGGCGCCTACATAGAGCAGCGTCCGCTCGGCGTGATCGGCGTGATCGGCCCCTGGAACTACCCGATCTACACCCCGAACGGGTCGATCGCCTACGCGCTGGCCGCGGGCAACACCGTCGTGTACAAGCCCAGCGAATACTCCACCGGCATCGGCAATTTCGTCGCCGAGGCGTTCGCGGAGGCCAATCCCGAACTCCCCGACGGGGTCTTCACCACGATCAACGGGTACGGCGCGACCGGCGCAACGCTGGTCAAGGCCGATATCGACAAGATCGCCTTCACCGGCTCCGCCGCCACCGGCAAGAAGATCATGGCGGCCGCCGCCGACCGGCTGACCCCGGTCCTGCTGGAGTGCGGCGGCAAGGACGCCGTCATCGTCGCCGCCGACGCCGATATCAAGGCCGCGGCCGACGCGGTCGCCTACGGCGCGACCATGAACAGCGGGCAGACCTGCGCCGGGGTCGAGCGGGTGTATGTGGACGCCTCCATCAAGGATCAGTTCGTCGCCGAGGTGAAGAAGATCCTGACGAGCGTGCATCCCGGCTCCGACGACAAGGCCTCCTACGGCCCGATGACCATGCCGAGCCAGATCGACATCGTGCGCCGCCATATCGAGGACGCGCTGGCGAACGGCGGCACCGCCGTGCTGGGCGGCCCCGATTCGATCAGCGGGCCCTACATCGAGCCGGTCGTGCTGGTCGACGTGGACGAGAGCTCGGCGGCGGTGCGCGAGGAGACCTTCGGCCCGACGGTGACCATCCGCACCGTGCAGAACGTCGACGAGGCCGTCGAACTGGCCAACAACTCCACCTATTCGCTGGGTTCTGCGGTCTTCTCGCGCAAGCACGGCCTGGAGATCGCGCGCCGGATCAAGGCGGGCGCCACCTCGGTCAACTCGGTGCTGGGCTTCGCGGCGATCTCCGCGCTGCCCTTCGGCGGCGGCCGCGACTCGGGCATCGGCCGCATCCACGGCGCGCCGGGCATGCTGGAGTTCACCGCACCGCATTCGATCGCCGTGCAGCGCTTCACGATTCCGGGTATGGCCCTGCTCAGCTACGCCCGCACCGAGAGCACCATGAAGCTGCTCCGCCGGGTCGTGCCGCTGCTCCACGGACGGCACAAATAGGGCTTCGCAGGCGCGAACCATCGGCCCACCGCGGCGCAGGCCGCGGTGGGCCGACGTGTCCGCGCACCCTCTCATGAGCGAAGATGGTGTAGTGAGTTTCTGGCCAGCCCCCCATACCGACCATGCCGTGCACGCGACCGTCGCGCTGCCCGGCTCCAAGTCCATCACCAATCGGGCACTGATTCTGGCTGCGCTCGCGGACCGTCCCTCCACCATCACCGGTGCGCTGCGCAGCCGCGACACCAACCTGATGATCGCGGCACTGCAGGCCATGGGCACCGAAATCACCGGCGACGCAGACACTCTCGCCGTCACCCCGGCGGAGACCCTGCACAACGCCACCGTCGACTGCGGCCTCGCCGGGACCGTGATGCGTTTCCTGCCCCCCGTGGCGGCGCTGGCCCACGGCAATGTGGCGTTCTTCGGCGACGAGCAGGCACG
Source organism: Nocardia thraciensis (assembly GCF_054782435.1). Taxonomy (NCBI): domain Bacteria; kingdom Bacillati; phylum Actinomycetota; class Actinomycetes; order Mycobacteriales; family Nocardiaceae; genus Nocardia; species Nocardia thraciensis. The sequence continues at coordinate 276,591 of NZ_BAAGSM010000043.1, read as the reverse complement.
GCTGCGCCCGCTGGGCATCATTCTGGACGCCGTGCGGCAGCTCGGCGTCGACATCGAGGGCGATTCGCTGCCGTTCGTCGTGCACGGCACGGGCTCGCTGCGCGGCGGCCCGGTGACCATCGACGCCTCCGGGTCCTCACAGTTCGTCTCCGGGCTGCTGCTGTCGGCCGCCCGCTTCGAGCAGGGCTTGACCGTGCGCCACGAGGGTGCGCCGCTGCCGTCGCTGCCGCATATCGCGATGACCGTGCAGATGCTCGGCCAGGCCGACGTACGGGTCGAGGCCCCCAGCAGCCCCCGCGCCGAGCAAGTCTGGACGGTGGCGCCCGGCCCGATCCACGCCGTGGACTGGGAGGTGGAACCGGATTTGTCCAATGCCACGCCGTTCCTGGCCGCCGCCGCGGTCACCGGCGGCGAGGTGACGATCCCGCACTGGCCGTCGCTGACCACCCAGCCCGGCGATGTCATCCGGGAGATTCTGGTGCGCATGGGCGCCGAGGCCCGCCGCTTCGACGGCAAGCTGACCGTGCGCGGCCCGGACCGGCTGGCGGGTATCGATATCGACCTGCACGACGTCGGAGAGCTGACGCCGACCGTGGCGGCGCTGGCGGCGCTGGCCGATTCGCCGTCGCGGCTGCGCGGCATCGCGCACCTGCGCGGGCACGAGACCGACCGGCTGGCGGCGCTGTCCACCGAGATCAATCGCCTCGGCGGCCAGGTCACCGAGGCCGAGGACGGGCTGCACATCGTGCCCGCCGACCTGCGCGGCGGCACCTGGCACTCCTACGCCGACCACCGCATGGCGACCGCGGGCGCCATTCTCGGGTTGCGCGTCCCGGGTGTGCGGATCGAGGACATCGGCACCACGGCCAAGACTTTGCCGGACTTCGTGAACCTCTGGGGCGCAATGCTTTCCGACGGGCAGGTGGATTCGACCACGGCGGGAGCGGCGCACTGAGACGCCGCGAGTACGACGAATCCGATGTCCGGGTGCGCCCGGGCAGGGGTTCGCGTCCTCGCACCAAGACCCGGCCCGAGCACCGAGACGCGGTGTCCGCCATGGTCACCGCGGTCGATCGCGGCCGGTGGAGCTGCGTGCTGGACGGCGATCCGCGGCGCCCGATCGTGGCGATGCGGGCCCGCGAACTCGGCCGCACCCCGATAGTGGTCGGGGATCAGGTGGACGTGGTGGGCGACCTCTCGGGCCGTCCGGACACCCTGGCCCGGATCGTGCGGGTGGCCGATCGCCGAACGGTGTTGCGGCGCACCGCCGATGACACCGACCCATTCGAGCGGGTGGTGGTGGCCAACGCCGAGCGGTTGTTCATCGTTGTCGCGCTGGCAGATCCGCCGCCCCGCACCGGTTTCGTGGAACGGGCGATGGCCGCGGCGTACGCCGGTGGCCTGCAACCGATTCTGTGCCTGACCAAACGTGATCTGGCGGTGGAGTCCGAATTCGCCACGGAGTTCGAGGATCTCGACCTCACCATCGTCTACGGCGGTCGCGACGACCCGCTGGATCCGATCCACACCCTGCTGCACGACAGCCTCACCTGCCTGCTCGGCCACTCCGGCGTCGGCAAGTCGACGCTGGTGAATCGCCTGGTGCCGAAAGCGGAGCGGGCGGTCGGCGCGGTATCCGGCGTCGGCAAGGGACGGCACACCTCCACCCAGTCGATCGCACTGCCCCTGTCCGACGGCGGGTGGGTCATCGACACGCCCGGCATCCGCTCCTTCGGCCTGGCCCACATCACCCCCGACGACGTCATTCAGGCCTTCGCCGACCTCGCCGACGCCATCGAGGACTGCCCTCGCGGCTGCACCCACCTCGGCCCGCCCGCGGACCCGGAGTGCGCGCTCGACGAACTGCCGGGCAAACAGCGCCGTGTCGCCGCCATCCGCCTGCTGCTCGTCGCCCTCAACTCCAACGATCCGTGGGTCGTCGGAAACACGTAGGGGGCATCCCGAGCGCGACTACCGGTCGCGGATTTCGTAGATCACGGTGCGCCCGTCCCGAACCACGGTGCGCATGCTCTGTCTGTAGACGGCCACGGCGCCGGTCGGGCGATGCTCCTCGATGTCGACATCGAACCATTCCGGTAGCCGTTCGACGATGCGCACGCAATGGGTGGTGCCGAGGGGGATTTCGGTATCGATGGCTCGCTGCAGGTGGTCCGCGGGGGCGATGTTGGCCGTGTCCGACGCCACGAAGGTCTGGGCCGCCCGTCCGTCGCGCTGGGCGTAATACGCGTATTCGAAACCGAGGATCGCTCCCACCCCGCTCACGGTGTCGCCCGGGCCGTTGCCGGTGGTGAGACTGTCCCGGTGTCCGGCTTCGCAGGTCGGACGGGCCGGAGCGGGTACGGGCGCGGCGACCGGCACCGGCCCCCCGGCCGTGCCGCGGGTGACCGAGACGACGAAGGCGCCGAGGGCGGCGACCGCCGCCACCAAGACGAGCGCGAGCATGACAAGCATCCGGCGCGGCCCCGACTTGCCGCCCCTGACCTTGCGAGACGGTGCGCGGAGCGTCCGCTGTACCAGATCCGGATCGAGCGCCAGCCCCGGCTCCGCCGGGGGCAACTGTGGGCCCGAGGGCACTTGTAGGCCCGAGGGCACTTGTGGAGCCGGGGGCAACTGTGCGGCGGGGTGCGAGTGTGGGGTCGGGGGCCATGCTGTGCCCGACTGCTCCGGCGGCACGTCCCGCGTCAACCAGTCGGGCGGGCCCAGCGGAGGGCCGAATTTCGAGTTCGGAGGCAGGCCGGAGTCGGCCCGCACAGGCCCGCCGGATCGGCCGTTATCCGAGCCCACCAGTGTCTCTCCCTTGCCGCACGCGAGGTCTCGCGCGCGCATGATCTTGCCACCCCTTCCGAGCATGCACAACAGCATGAACTTCCCAAGCCTGGGAGCATGGGACAATTGCGTTCAGGGCCAAACGGAAGTGCACAGCCGGGACGCCACACATACCAACCGGACCGATTGAAAGAACAAATCGATCGAGAAATCGGAAACAATTCATGGCCGCGCACATCGAAATTCCGAAATATCGCGCACCGCGGCGCTCGCGTCGACCGATTCCGCGTCTCGCTATGAGTAACCTCCCGGAAACACGCCGATCGGGCCGCATCTCGCCGAGGCGGGCACGGACCGGACCCCGCATGGCCAGCCGGTCACCGCAGCACTGCCCGGGAAACCGTGACCCGCGTCTCAAACCGGGCCTGTTAGTCGCATCACATGAACAGACCGAGGAGCATGTTCGCGATCGTGCCACCGGTTCTAGCGAGCGGGCGCATCCGTTCCACAAACTCCCACGGCACGGCCGAATCACCCGATCCCCGACAACTCTGAATCGGTGGCATTTCGAAAATACAATTGTGACCCAGCTCTCCACATGGGACTGCGGTCACAGTTGTGCCGCGATACGAGCAGTTCTACGGTTATCCGCGATGGTCGATGCGGCCCATTGATTATTTCCTTTCAATTTCGATGCACCAGAAAGCCTCAGGCCTATAAAAATGGTTCAGCCAAACCCCCGGCACAGCAACGAAGTTCAACAACACCGATCCGGAACCAGGCGGCAGCCAAGCGGTTTCGCGGCATCGTTTCGCGGTCCACACGTGCAGTGGGGTTTCGTGTACTCCGCGGGGCTGAGCCTGATCACCTTCGCGCTGCTATTCCAACCCTGGCTCACGACGAGCGGGCCGAAGGGCCAGGTGACCTCCGATGCCTTCGGCCGGATGCGCGGCGTCACCACCGCGCTCGGCGACTGGCAGGAGGCCGACGGCGCCCATCCGCTGCACGTCAGCGGCGGCGGGGGCGTCGTCGCGGCCACCGCCGCACTCATGACGATCCTCGCGGTGGTCATGTACCTGTTCGACCGCCGGACGACGACCGCGCTGATCATCCTGGGTTCCAGCGCGGCGCTGGCCCTGTCGGTGTTCTGCACCCTGCTGTATCTGGCCGCCAAGGCACCCGAATTCAAGACCCTCTCCGAGAGTTCGGGATCCGGTGGCGGTCTGCGTAACATACTCTCGGGAAACGAGCCGGGTGTACACGAGGTCGCCAGCGCCAACCTCGGATTCGCGGCGCTACTGGGCGGCGTGACCGCGCTCGGCGCGCTCCTGGTCGCCGTGACGACCGCCGTGCCGAGGCGCGCGGCCGACCAGACCGCCACTCCCGCACCGGAAGTCGCGCCGACGCCGGTCCGTGCGATCGAGGCCGCTCCGCCCGCACCGCCGAGCCGCGCACCCCACACCGAGCGGTCGTTATCGGCCGCCGATCGACCCGTCGAGACGCGACGGACCACTGCCCGCCGGCACCCCGAAATGGAAGGTCTGACGATCCAGCTGCCCTATCGCTCGAGCCTGTTGGAGAGCGGGCCCGAGTTCGCGGCGCTGGTCGGCTCGGGGGCCAGGCGGTAACGGCCGACCGGATACGAAAGGCGCCCACTCCGACCGGGAGTGGGCGCCTTTTCGTTGGACTACCTGCGCCGCTTGGACTTCGGCGGCTTGGCGTGCTTGGACTCCGCGCGGGCGGCCTCACGGCGCTCGCGGCGGGTCGTGCCGTCGTCCACCCGGCCGCCGTACTCCTCGGCGTCGCTGTGCTTCGCGGCGTGGCCGCCCTCGTCCGGGCCGGAGTAGGTGAGGCCGCCGACGTCGCGCTGGTCGATGCCCTTGGCGCGCAACGCCGCCGGGGCGCCGCCGTTGACCGGCTCGTCGACCGGGCCCGCGGGGGCGCCGGCGCCGACCGGGGACTGCAGGCCGGGGGCGACCCCGACGCCCTGCGGCTGCGGCTGCTGCACCTCGACCTGCAGGTTGAACAGGAACCCGACCGACTCCTCCTTCAGGCCCTCCAGCATCGCGGCGAACATGTCGAAGCCCTCGCGCTGGTACTCGACCAGCGGATCGCGCTGCGCCATGGCCCGCAGGCCGATGCCCTCCTTGAGGTAGTCCATCTCGTAGAGGTGCTCGCGCCACTTGCGGTCCAGCACCGACAGCAGCACCTGGCGCTCCAGGTTGCGCATGCTGCCCGAGCCGGCCAGGTCGTCGATCTCCTTCTCGCGGCGACCGTAGGCCTGGTGGGCGTCGTCGAGCACCGCCTCGAGCAGTTCCTCGCGGGTCAGGTCGCCGACCTCGCCGGTGGCGTTCTCACCGGTCAGATACTTGTGGTCGATGCCGATCGGGTACAGCGTCTTCAGCGCCGTCCACAGCTTCTCCAGGTCCCAGTCCTCGACGTAGCCGTCGGCGGTGGCGGCGTCGACGTAGGCCGTGACCACGTCCGTGATCATGTTCTCGACCTGGCCCTCCATATCCTCGCCGGACAGGATGCGCTGGCGCTCGGCGTAGATGACCGTGCGCTGCTGGTTCATCACCTCGTCGTACTTCAGAACGTTCTTGCGGATCTCGAAGTTCTGCTGTTCGACCTGGGTCTGCGCGCTCTTGATGGCCCGGGAGACCATCTTCGCCTCGATCGGCACGTCGTCGGGCAGGTTGAGCCGGGTCATGATCGACTCCAGCGCGGCGCCGTTGAACCGCCGCATCAGCTCGTCGCCCAGCGACAGGTAGAAGCGGGACTCGCCCGGATCGCCCTGGCGGCCGGAGCGGCCGCGCAACTGGTTGTCGATGCGGCGCGACTCGTGCCGCTCGGTGCCCAGCACGTACAGGCCACCGGCCTCGCGCACCCGGTCGGCGTCCTCCTCGACCTGCTGCTTGACCCGTTCCAGGGCCGGGAGCCAGTTCGCTTCGTACTCCTCCGGCGTCTCGACCGGATCCAGGCCCTGGCGGCGCAGCAGGGTGTCGGCGATGATGTCCGGGTTGCCGCCGAGCACGATATCGGTACCGCGACCGGCCATATTGGTCGCCACGGTGACCGCACCGGGGCGACCCGCCTCGGCGATGATCTGGGCCTCCTGCTCGTGGAACTTGGCGTTGAGCACGTTGTGCGGGATGCCGCGCTTGGTGAGCAGCTTCGACAGGTACTCCGAGCGCTCCACCGAGGTGGTACCGATCAGGACCGGCTGGCCCCGCTCGTGCCGCTCGGTGATGTCGTCGGCGACCGCCGCGAACTTCGATTCCTCGGTCTTGTAGATCAGGTCCGACTGGTCCTCGCGGACCATCGGCTTGTTGGTCGGGATCGGCACCACGCCGAGGTTGTAGATCGAATGCAGCTCGGCCGCCTCGGTTTCGGCGGTACCGGTCATACCGGACAGCTTGTCGTAGAGGCGGAAGTAGTTCTGCAGCGTGATGGTGGCCAGCGTCTGGTTCTCCGGCTGGATCTCCACTTTCTCCTTGGCCTCGATGGCCTGGTGCATGCCCTCGTTGTAGCGGCGACCGACCAGGATGCGGCCGGTGAACTCGTCGACGATGATCACTTCGCCGTCGCGGACGATGTAGTCCTTGTCGCGGACGTACAGCTCCTTGGCCTTGATGGCGTTGTTCAGGTAGCTGACCAGCGGGGAGTTGGCGGCCTCGTACAGATTGTCGATGCCCAGTTGGTCCTCGACGAATTCGACGCCCTGCTCGTGCACGCCGATGGTGCGCTTCTTGATGTCGACCTCGTAGTGCACGTCCTTCTTCAGCAGCGGCGCGATGCGCGCGAACTCGGCGTACCACTTGGAGGAGGCGTCGGCGGGGCCGGAGATGATCAGCGGGGTGCGGGCCTCGTCGATCAGGATCGAGTCGACCTCGTCGACCACGGCGAAGTTGTGCCCGCGCTGGACCAGGTCGTCCAGCGAATGGGTCATGTTGTCGCGCAGGTAGTCGAACCCGAACTCGTTGTTGGTGCCGTAGGTGATGTCGGCGTTGTAGGCGGCGCGGCGCTCGGCCGGGCTCATGCCGGACAGGATCACCCCGACATCCAGGCCGAGGAAGCGGTGCACGCGGCCCATCCAGTCCGAGTCGCGCTTGGCCAGGTAGTCGTTGACCGTGACGATGTGCACACCCTCGCCGCTGAGCGCGTTGGTGTAGGCGGCGAGCACCGAGGTCAGGGTCTTGCCCTCACCGGTCTTCATCTCGGCGATATTGCCGATATGCAGCGCGGCGGCGCCCATCACCTGCACCTTGTAGGGCTTCTGGTTCAGCACCCGCCAGGCCGCCTCGCGCGCGACCGCGAAGGCCTCCAGCAGCATCTCGTCCAGGGACTCGCCGTCGGCGTAGCGCCGCTTGAACTCCTGCGTCTTGGCCCGCAGCTCGGCGTCGGTGAGATCGGCGTACTCGTCTTCCACGGCAAGCACGTCGTCGGCCAGCCGCGCGAGCCGCTTGACGACGCGGCCCTCACCAATCCGTAGCAACCTCGTCAGTGTCAGCGCAGGCACGGGTCTCGTCAGTCCTCTGGGTCGGTGTCGTGGTCTCGCAGTGCTACATCCTCGGCTCCCGCGGGCGGGGTCCGGTACCCGGATGCCGCAGCAACGCCCATGGTAATGCGGCCTCCATGGTAGGTGCCGCCCTCACCGGCAACCGCGGCACGGCCGTCACCGCAACCGCAGCGCGGTCAGGCGCCAGTCACCTCGCCGCGCGACGATGCGAGCCGCCACCGCGAAGCGCCGGTTGCCGCGATCGTAACCTCCGAAGACCTCCGCGGTGCCGGGCGCCACGATCGTCGCCCGCACGGATACCAGCTGCGCCGCGCCCAGCCGACGGTCGGCGGCGCCGGTGCGGGTCAACGTCTCTACCGCGGCCACCACCGTCGGCTCGGCCACCGGCCGCAACTGACCGACCGGCCGCCGCCCGTCCAGCACCTCCAGCGCCAGGCGCAGCGACCGTTCGGCGAATCGCCTTGCCGCCGAACCGGTTTCATCCGAGGAGGCGTACGATGTAGAGCGTCCGTCATGCGGTGAGCGGCGTGGTGTGCCGGTCGCGGCTCCGAGCCCGAGCACGCGACGAGAGCCGGGTTGACGACCGCGGGGTTGATGACGGCAGGGCAGCGTTGCCCGGCTCGCCGGATCGCGCCGCGCCGGATCGCCGGAATCCTGGGGATTCCCCAGGCGCCGCGCACCCTCCAGCGGCGGCTCGAAATTCGGCGCGAGTGACAGTGAACGGCGTTGGCTGCGCATGGACTTCCCCCAGACAGTCGACTCCCCCTGACATGAATCGGACCAGCATGCCACGGAACCCGCCACGGATGAAGGGTTTCCCCGGTATCGCGACATGTCCCACTCGCCGCGCCCGAACGGTTTGTGTGACCTCACAATGGAGCGGGTATCGGAAGGAGCACCGGACAGCGTGATCACGAGATTGACGCCGCAGGACGCGTCGTTCTACCGGCTCGAGTCGAGCAGCAATCCGATGCACATCGGCTCCCTCGCGATCGTGCGCGATCCCGCCCCGGGTGAGGATCCCGACCGGCTCCCGCTGGACTACGACCGGCTGGTCGAACTCGTCGAGAGCCGCCTGCCGCTGGTGCCGCGCTATCGGCGCCGGGTGCGCGAGATCCCCCTCGCGCTGGGCAGGCCGGTATGGGTGGAGGACAGCCACTTCGACATCACCTATCACGTGCGCCGCTCCGCGCTGCCCGACCCCGGCACCGACGAACAACTGCACGACCTGGTGGCCCGGCTGGCGTCGCGTCCGCTCGACCACACCCGGCCGCTGTGGGAGATGTACCTGATCGAGGGGCTGTCCGGCGCCCGCCGGGCGGTGTTCACCAAGACCCATTCGGCGCTGGTCGACGGCAGCTCCGCGCTCGAGATCGGGCACGTCATCCTCGACGCCCGTCCCTCCCCGCGCGAGGTCGCGGGCGATGCCTGGGTCGCGCGCCGCGAACCGAGCGAGGTCGCGCTGCTGGCGATGGCCATGGTCGAGCTGGCCGGGCAGCCCGGTGAGGCGCTGGAGGTGCTGCGGCAGGCCGGAGCCGGTGCGCCGTCGTTCGTCCGCGCCGCCGGGAAGACGGTGGGCAAGATGGTCTCGGCTGTCCGCACCGCCGCCCTCGGCTGCCCGGACAGCCCGTTCAACGCCCGCACCTCGCGCAACCGCCGCTTCGACGTGGTGCGGACCGATCTGGAGGACTACCGCAAGATCCGCAGGCGCTTCGACTGCTCCATCAACGACGTGGTGCTGGCGGTGGTGACCGGCGCGCTGCGCATCTTCCTGCAGGCCCGTGACCAGGTGCTCACCGAATCGGCGGTGCTGCGCACGGTGGTGCCGATGTCGGTGTACGTCGAGGGACCGCGCGGCGATCAGCTCAAACCGGCCAGCGAGGTGTCGACGTTGCTCATCGACCTGCCGGTGGGCGAGCCGAATCCGGTGATGCGGCTGTCCCACATCGCGCACGCCACCGAGGCGCACGCACGGCACGGGCGCGGGGTGCGGGCCCGGACGCTGGTGCATATGGCCGGTTTCGCTCCCGCGAGCCTGCACGCGATGAGCGTGCGGGCGGCGAGTACGTTCGCGGAGCACACGTTCAATCTGGTGATCACCAATGCGCCGGGTCCGCAGCAGCCGATGTACATCGGCGGCGCGCGGATGCTGGAGATGTACCCGGTGTCGCCACTGCTGCGCAACCAGGCCTCGAGCATCGGGATCACGTCCTACGACGGACACGTTTTCTACGGTCTCAATGCCGATCGCGATGCGATGGCCGATATCGGAGTACTGTCCGCGGCAGTGCACGAATCCATGGAGGAGATGCTCGGTGCCTGCGTCCAGTGAGTCCGGCAACGCGAAGCTACGCGTGTACGTCCCCGCGACTGTCCCGATGCTGCGGGAACTGGTGGCCGAGCGGGAACTGCGCGCACTCAACGACACCGCCTTCGCGGTGACCCCGACGCTGCGCGAGGCGTACGCCTCCGGCGACGACGAGGAACTCGCCGAGGTCGCCATGGGCGAGGCCGCCCGCGCCTCGCTGCGCCTGCTCGCCGAGGAACGCGAGGCGGCGGCCCTGCACGCCGACGAGGACAACCCCGACACCCCCTACTCCGCACCCCTGTACCGCCGCGCCGTGATCGCCGCCGACGTCAAGGGCGCCACCCTGCGCCCCGACCTCGACGACGCCGTGGTCCGCCTGTCCGCCCCGATCACCTACGACCAGATCGCCTCGGTACACGTCGACCTGGCCGAGGCGGAACCGGCCGTGGCCAAAGCCGTCGACGTGGTCGACGCCGCCGACCTGGGCGACGAGGACGCCGAATTCGTCCTGGGCGACGCCGAGGACCACCAACTGGCCTGGTACGCCACGCAGGAACTGCCGTTCCTCCTGGAGCTGATGTAGCTCACCCTGTCGTCCCGGCGTCTGCCGGGGCGTAGACCTGACGACGTAACCTACGATGCCGTAACCTTGGTCCGAAGGTTGCGCCCGCTGGCGCCCGAGCATCGTCAAACACAGGGAAATGAGCATCCGCACGATGGTCCTGAAATCGGTACAAGGTGTCCGGGCATGGCTGGAGGCCCCGGTCGCCGAGGCGAAGATGGCCGGGCGGACCCGGCTCAACGCGTTGCGCGGCGCGGCGGCGCGTGTCACCACCCCGCTGCTGCCCGACGACTACCTGCACCTGGTCAATCCGCTGTGGTCGGCGCGCGAGCTGCGCGGCCGGATCGTCTCGGTGCGCAAGGAGACCACCGATTCGGTCACGCTGGTGATCAAGCCGGGCTGGGGCTTCGATTTCAAGTTCACCCCGGGCCAGTACATCGGCATCGGCGTGCTCGTCGAGGGCCGTTGGCATTGGCGCTCGTATTCGCTGACCTGCCCACCCGATTGGACCCACGGGTATTCGGGCCCCTCCGGGGGTCGTTCCCAGCGGCTGATCTCCATCGCGGTCAAGGCGATGCCGGAGGGCTTCCTTTCCAGCCACCTGGTCAACGGCGTCCCCGAGGGCACCGTGGTCCGCCTCGCCGCGCCGCAGGGCGGGTTCGTGCTGCCGGAGCCGCCACCGGCGAAGGCGCTGTTCCTCACCGCGGGCAGCGGCATCACGCCGGTCATGGGCATGCTGCGCACCCTGGACCGGCGGGGCAACTGGCCCGATGTGGTGCACGTGCACTCGGCGCGCACCGCCGACGACGTGATGTTCGGCGCGGAGCTGCGCACGCTGCACGACAGGCATCCGGGCTTCACCTCACATCTGCACCTGACCGGCGAGCAGGGCAAGTTCGCGCTGTCCGGACTGGACGAGCTGTTCCCCGATTGGCGCGAGCGCGAGACCTGGGCGTGCGGCCCGCTGGGGATGCTCGACGATATCGAAAAGCACTGGGCGGCAGCGGGTCTGAGCGACCACCTGCATGTCGAGCGGTTCGAGGTGGAACGTTCGGCGGTCGGCGAGGGCGGCACCGTCACCTTCGCCCGCAGCGGCCGCAGCGCGCAGATCGACGGCGCCACCACGCTGATGCAGGCCGGTGAGGACGCCGGGGTGCAGATGCCGTTCGGCTGCCGCATGGGCATCTGCCAGACCTGTGTGGTCACACTCACCGACGGGCACGTACGCGATCTGCGCAACGGCGCGGAACACCAGGCCGGGGAGAAGATCCAGACCTGCGTCTCCGCCGCCGCGGGCGACTGCACCCTCGATGTGTAGTCCAACGCACCGCAGTCCGTAAATGCGGGTTCGGAGAAACCGGATACCCTCGAAAGAAGTCTAGAGCAGGGAGACGCGGTGGCCATCACCGATATCAAGGCGTTCGCCCATCTGACGGCAGCCGATATCGAGACCCTGGGGCAGGAACTCGACGCGATTCGCCGGAACGTGGAGCAATCGCTCGGCGAACGCGACGCCAAGTACATCCGCCGCACCATCCGGGCACAGCGCGTGCTGGAGGCGGCCGCGCGCGCCACGCTGTTCGCCGGTAAGAACCGGTGGGCATGGGTGGCCGGTACCGCCATGCTGTCGGTGGCCAAGATCATCGAGAACATGGAGCTCGGGCACAACATCAGCCATGGGCAGTGGGATTGGATGAACGATCCGGAGATCCACTCCACCACCTGGGAGTGGGATATGACCGGCACCTCCGGGCAGTGGAAGCGCGCGCACAACTACTCCCACCACACCTATACCAACGTGCTCGGCAAGGACGAGGACCTGGGCTTCGGCATCCTGCGGATGACCCGCGACGAGCAGTGGCGGCCCATTCACCTGTTCCAGCCGATCGGCAACCTGATCCTCGCCGCGACCTTCGAGTGGGGCATCGCCCTGCATGACCTGTCAGCCGAGAAGGAACAGCTCGACGTCCCTCGCATGCAGGTGCTGTCCGAGCCGAACAAGGCGTTCTTCCGCAAGGCCGGTCGGCAGGTCGCCAAGGATTTCGTGATCTACCCGGCGCTCACCGGCCCGGCCTGGAAGCAGACGCTGCAGGCCAACGCCACCGCCAACCTGGTCCGCAATCTGTGGGCATACGCGGTGATCTTCTGCGGCCATTTCCCCGACGGCGCCGAGAAATTCACCGAGGAACATTTCGAGAACGAGACCCGGGGCGAGTGGTACCTGCGGCAGATGCTGGGCAGCGCCAATTTCCAGGCGGGCCCGGCGATGGCGTTCATGAGCGGCAATCTCTGCTACCAGATCGAGCACCACCTGTTCCCGGACATCCCCAGCAGCCGCTACCCGGAGATCGCGGTCGCGGTGCGGCAGCTGTGCGACAAGTACGACCTCCCCTACACCACCGGTTCGCTGGGCAAGCAGTACCTGTTGGCGTTCCGGACCATTCACAAGCTGGCGCTGCCGGACCGGTTCCTGCGCCGCACCGCCGACGATGCGCCCGAGACCTCCTCCGAGCACAAATTCGCCGGTCTCACCCTGCCGAGCCTGCCGAGCGGGTCCGTGTCGAACACTCTGTCCCACTGGCCCGGGGTGGATCCGCTGACCGGACGCCGCCGCGGGCTGCGGTCGGCTCTCGTCGAGGCGAAGGTGGCGCTGAAGGAGAAGGCGCGCCAGGAGAAGGAGGCGCTGCGCGAGGCCAAACAGGCCCTGCAGGACAAGGCGCGCCAGGAGCAGCAGGTGCTGCGCCAGCGCGCCCTGCGCGAACGCGCCATTCGGCGGGTACGGCGCCGTCGACGTGCGGTTTAACCACATCTTGGTCACGATCACAATGCGGCGTACGCCACAGTTGTGAATCGATCCGGAGACAACCTACGGAGCCGTAACCTACGGTAGTGTAACCGGCATGGCGATCTCGGATGTCAAGGAATACGCACACCTCACCCCGGAGGACGTGCAGGCGATCGGCGCGGAGCTGGACGCGATCCGACGCGACATCGAGGCCTCCCGGGGCGAGAGCGACGCCAGGTACATCCGCAACGTGATCCGGCTGCAGCGCGCCCTCGAGATCTCCGGCCGCGTGGTCCTGTTCGCCAGCTTCTTCCCCCCGGCCTGGCTGGCGGGGACGGCGCTGCTGAGCACCGCCAAGATCATCGAGAACATGGAAATCGGCCACAACGTCATGCACGGGCAGTGGGACTGGATGAACGATCCGGAAATCCACTCCTCGTCGTGGGAGTGGGACAACGTCGGCCCGGCCGCGCACTGGAAGATCACGCACAACTTCCTGCACCACAAGTACACCAATGTGCTGGGCATGGACGACGACATCGGCTACGGCCTGCTGCGCGTCACGCGCGACCAGCGCTGGTCGCCGTTCTACTACGGCCAGCCGGTGTACAACCTGCTGCTGCAGATGTTCTTCGAATACGGCGTCGCCATCCAGCACCTGGAGCTGGGCAAGGTGGCCAAGAAGAAGTGGCCCGCCGACAGCCCGGAGCGCAAGCAGTTCGAAGCGGACCGACGCCTGGTGCTGAAGAAGGTCGGCAGGCAGGTCGCCAAGGACTACCTGATCTTCCCGCTGCTGACCGGCCCGGCGTTCTTCTCCACGCTGACGGCCAACCTCACCGCCAATATCGTGCGCAACGTGTGGACCAACGCGGTGATCTTCTGCGGCCACTTCCCCGACGGCGCCGAGAAGTTCACCAAGAAGGACGTCGACACGGAGACCCACGACGAGTGGTACCTGCGTCAGATGCTCGGCAGCGCCAATATTTCCGGCGGCCCGCTCATGCACTTCATGACGGGTAACCTCTCGCATCAGATCGAACACCACCTGTTCCCGGACCTGCCGAGCAACCGGCTCGCCTCGATCGCGGTGCGGGTGCGCGAGATGTGCGACAAGTACGACCTGCCCTACACCACCGGCTCGCTGCCGGTGCAGTACGCCAAGTCGTGGCGCACCATCATCAAGCTGTCGCTGCCCAACAAGTACCTGCGCCGCACCGCGGACGACGCCCCGGAGACCAGGTCGGAGCGCGCCTACGGCGGCGCCACCACGATCGACCCGTCGACCGGCCGCCGCCGTGGCCTGCGCACGGCCCTCGAGAAAGGCAAGCGCCGCGTCGCCGCGGCCGCCCGCACCGCCACCGCAAGCTGAACCCTCCCCCAGCCCTTCTCGCACCCCACGCATGCTGCCGCACCCTGTGCGCGCGTTGTAGCGGGTGCGGGAACGAATGCGGGGTGCGGGAGGGGCTGAGTGCGGTGCGGAGTGCCTGGTTGGATGGGGTCGTGGTAGCGGAGACCAGCATCTATGACGTGATTCGGCGGCGGCGGGACGTGCGGGCGGAGTTCACCGGGGAGATCGTGGACGATGCCACGCTGCTGCGGATTCTCGATGCCGCGCATCGGGCGCCGAGCGTGGGCAATTCGCAGCCATGGGATTTCGTGGTGGTGCGCGAGCCGCGGACGCTGGCGCGGTTCGCCGATCACGTCGCGGACAAGCGCCTCGAGTTCCGAGATGCGCTGTCGCCGGAACGGGCCCGTACCTTCGAGCCGATCAAGATCGAGGGAATCACGGAGAGCGGCACCGGAATCGTGGTCACCCACGACGACGCCCGCGGCGGCCCGCAGGTGCTGGGCCGAGCCACGGTGCCCGAAACCGGGCTCTACTCGACAGTTCTCGCCATCCAGAACCTCTGGCTGGCCGCGACCGCCGAGGGCATCGGCGTCGGCTGGGTCAGCTTCTACGATGCCCCGTTCCTCACCGAACTGATGCGGCTCCCCCCGGGCATCCGCCCCGTCGCCTGGCTGTGTGTAGGCCCGGTCCACGAGTTCCAGGAGACACCGGACCTGGAACGGTTCGGCTGGCGCACCCGCCGCCCGCTCGACGAAGCGATCCACTGGGAACACTTCCGCCCCTGAGCCTTCCTCGGCCCGCCAACGCGAATGTTCCTAGCACGGGCTGCTCCTCGTAGGTGGGCGCGGGCTCAGGCTCAGACGCGTTCGAGGACGGCCGAGGCGCCGATGCCGCCCGCGGCGCAGATGCCCAGCAGGGCGGCGCTCTTGCCGGAGAGGGCGAGTTCGTTGGCCATGGTGGTGACCATGCGGGCACCGGTGGCTCCGAAAGGATGGCCGAGGGAGACCGAGCCGCCGTGCACGTTCAGGATGGCCGGATCGATCGTGCCGACCGCGGTATCGCGGTCGAGGCGGGTCTTGGCCCACTCGTCGCTGCCCAGCGCGGCCAGCACCG
This sequence comes from Nocardia thraciensis, assembly GCF_054782435.1. Taxonomy (NCBI): domain Bacteria; kingdom Bacillati; phylum Actinomycetota; class Actinomycetes; order Mycobacteriales; family Nocardiaceae; genus Nocardia; species Nocardia thraciensis. Next base: position 261,169 of record NZ_BAAGSM010000043.1, on the reverse strand, counting down.
ACAGCGTCTGCGCGGCGAATGCCTCGTGGATATCGACGAAATCGACGTCAGCGAGCGCCATTCCGGCCTTGTCCAGGGCGCGCGGCATGGAGATCGCCGGGCCGATCAGCACCTGGTCGCGCGGGTCGACACTGACGTAGCTCCAGGACCGGAACGCCGCCAGCGGTTCCAGGCCCAGCGACCGCGCCTTCTCCTCGCTCATCAGCAGCACCGCCGAGGCTCCGTCGGTGAGCGGGCTGGCGTTGCCCGCCGTGACCGTGCCGTTCTTCGCGAAGACCGGCGGCAGGGTGGCCAGCTTCTCGACGCTGGAGTTCGCGCGCACCAGGCCGTCGCGGGTGATCGACTTGCCTTCCGGGGTAACCACTTCCAGCACCTCACGGTCGAAGCGCCCGGACTCGATGGCCGCCGCGGCCCGATGGTGCGAGCGGGCGGCGAACTCGTCCTGTGCGGCACGGGTGACGCCGTGGATACCCGCCATCTTCTCCGCCGACTCGCCCATCACCTCGCCGGTGGTGCGCTCCTGGATCTTGGGGCGCCGGGGCACGATATCGGTGAACGGCGCCAACTGCGCCACGGCCGACAGGTAGTCATTCGGCTTCGGCTTGCCCAGCGCCAGCGGCGCCGCCGCGTGCACGACCTTCTGCGGCAGCTTGACTTCGGCATTGCTGGTGGAGTCGCTGCCCCCGGCGATCATGACGTCGTACTCGCCGCGCTCGATGGCCGCCGCGGCCGCGGTGACCGCCTGCAGCCCCGAGGCGCAGGCACGGGTCACGGTGTAGCCCTCGCACCCCGGGTCCAGCCGCAGATCCAGCGCGATCTCCCGCGCGATGTTCGGCGCCGCGCTGGGCAGGATCACCCCGCCCCACACGATCGCCTGCACCTGGTCCTTCGGCAGCCCAGCCCGCTCCAGCAACCCCGCGACCGCGGCATCGGCCAGGTCGATGGAGTCCATCCGGGTGTAGTCGGTGAACGCGCGCACGAACGGCGTCCGCACCCCGGAGACGATGACGGCGCGACGAGCACCCTTGGTTGCCATGGATAACACCTTTCGAAGGACCACCTGGCACCAAACTTACTCTGAAGTAAGAAGAAAATCGAGACACGGTGTCACAGACAAGTCCCCTCCGTGGCGGCAACTCAGCCCGGCGGCGGTACCGACATCAGCGCGGCGTAGTAGTCGCCGGTGAACGACTCACCCACCGGCCTGCCTTCGGCCTCGACCCAGGAATGCGCGGCGACCGGCGGCAACCTGCGAACGCCGACGCGCCAGGTCGGCCACTGCCCCCGGGTTCGGCAGAGCAGCGTGATCGCGATCGATCGCAGCAGGCAGGAACGGGGCCCGACGCACGCGTAGCTGATCGCCGCGACCTGCTCGTACGCCAGGCACGTGTCGTGGTAGGTCGCGGGTGCGGCGGAGGTCCGGAGCAGCATCAGCACCGCGCGAAGGCGCGTCGGCTTCAGCTTGGCCAGCACCCGGGCGACGGCGACCAGCAGGTGGATCTTCGCCCGCTCCCGCACCGGAACCAGGGCGGGGTCGTGAAACATCGAATGCTGTGTGGTCATGGTCGTGCCCTCAGCAGCTTGGCGCCGCGCAACTCGCCGAGGAGCGACCGCAGATCGTCCAGCGCCTCCTGCTCGCCGACGTCGTACTTTTCGGCGACGGCGGCAGCGGCGGTAGTCAGGCTGCCCGACCTGACGAACTCCTGCAGACCCAGCACGGCCGTGCCGTTCAGCCCCCAGTAGACACCGCTCTTCTCATCGAGCAGCATGACGCCGTAGTCCGTCTCGGCCAGGGAGACGGTGTCCAGGAACAACGAATTCATGACGGCACACTTTCGCGATCGAGTCCGCGGCGAGTCGCCCATCGTTTCTCGGTCTGCAACCACGCCTCCACGGCGATGGTCAAGTCGAGCGATGTGCGATGCCTTTCTATCAGCAGGGGCTGTTCACACAGTTGCCGAAATATCACGGGGTCGATTATTCCGAGTTCGGCGAGCCGCGAATTCTCCATCATGGCGAGGATGTCGTCACGGTGCTGCCGCAGGCCGCGGGCCACGGCCGCGCTGGTATTGGCCTTGGTGCCCCGATGCAGGGTCGATTCCGGCACGATTCCCGCCATCGCCTCGGCCAGCAGCGGTTTATAGCGCCGAGTATCGACCCGGTCCACCGGGCGCACGGAAAGGGCGGCGTCTATCACCGCATCGTCGAGGTAGGGCGCCGCGATCGGAACGCCGATTCTCCGGGCGAACTGCTGGCACAGCCGCGCGCCCCGGGCGGCGCCGTACAACTGCTCCAATGCCTGATGTAATCCGCGATCTGGCGATACCGGCGTCGCGTCGCGGGAGCAATCGATCACGGCGGTGCGGACCGTCTCCGATGCGGCGGCGGTAAGCCACGGCGGCGATATGATTCCCAGCCCCCACGTAATGGCCGGATCGGGGGTGCGGGGCGGGACGGAGGTGATGGCATTCGCAACGTTGTTCAGATGGCGTGCGTACGAATGATTATCGGCCATTTGCAATCCGACCCGCCACAGCGGATACCGGTGTTTGGCCGCCCAGCGGCGCGCCGTACCGATCGTCGACAACGGATTCGTCCGGACTGTCGAATGCAGCCACCCCCAGCTGACGCGCAGAATTTCGTCACCGCCGATGCCGCTGAGCCTGACCTGTGCGCCCGACTCGACATTGCGGTGACACACCGCCTCCAATTTCGATTTGTTGACCTGCACGATGCACGGCTCGTCGAATCGGTCGCTGGTGTCCAGGATCCCGTCGTAGGTCATCGGCATGTCGTCCGGGTCGAGGACGATATGAGCCACGTCGCCCAGCGCATCGACGGTCTTGCGCGCCCATCGGACATCGTCGTCCAGATCGTCGGGGCTGCCCGCGGTGACGGCCACCACCCGTGCGCCACCTCTGGCAGCGAGGCAGCACAGCGCCGTCGAATCGACGCCACCGAGATCGCACACCACCGTGCCCTTATCGGCGACCCGCAGGTCGACGGCATCGACCAACCGTGACCGCAGCAGTTCCGCACCCTGCGTCAGCGAGAGTTCGGCGGGCGGCGGGCACCACCACCGATGGTGCTCCACGCGGCCGTGCCGATCGAACTCGACCTCGTAGCCGGGGCACACCACCTCGACGCCGGACCAGACGGAACGAAACGACAGCGTCCACGGCACGACGTACAGCAGCAGGAGGGCGAGCTGCCGCTGGTCGATTTCCGAATCCGCGAGCGTGGCGATCACGTCGGCGCGGTCGCTCGCGACGGTGACGCCGTCCACGACGGAATGGAAGACCCTGCGCACGCCGGAGGCCGTACCGCGTACTCGCACACACCCCTGGCGCACCCCGAGCACGTGAAAACTACCGGCCGGCGGCTCGGTTCGCCGCGCGCCGCGGAGAAATAATCCGGCGCCGATACCGGCGAGCCGATTCAGCTGTAATGCGTGCTCACCGATCGCGGCGAATACGCCCTCGCCTGTTCGGGTCACGGTGATTTCGGAATCCACCCAATGACCCAGAATCCACGGCCGCCCGCTCGGATGGGAAACTTCCCGGACATCACCGTACTCCGCGCGCACTCTGGTAGCGACGTTATCGGCCCCCTCACCATCGGCAAGAGTGACGAACCATGACGACACACTCGATGGAGTATTCATTGCTCCCCCGCCGTAATTTCATCGAGAATTGAAAAGAACGAACAATCCGTGGCTCCGCTACCCTGGCGGTCCGGAGCCACCGATTGCCGACCGTCACATCAGTGCGGCCTTATATCAGTGTGGCCAGGGTTGATCCACGAACGGGAATTCGGGCAAGAAGCTCGAGAAGCCCTCGGTGACATCCTCGAAACTGCCGATTCTCAGCAGCATCGGTCGTTCGTATGCGAGCATGATATGACTCCTTATACGGCGTGCGTACAGCACAAATCAAGCCATGAAGCTTACCGCTCGGCTAATCGATGAAATCTCAGACGCGCGACATAGGCGCATATAGTGAACTCCCCTCCCCTCGGTCACAAGCCGAGCAAGACCATATTAGCGCACTTCTCACAAAATCAAAGACCCTCGGCGAGAATCGAGCGGCGGGGCCGAGCACATGGCTGAGGGCCGACGGCACACGACCCCCGGCCCTGAGCATGGGTCTCCGCGTACGCGGCCGGTTCGACCCGGGTGCGCGGAAGACGAGGCAGCCTCGCTACGTGAGCCTGATCAGGCCGTAGTCGAAGGCATGGCGACGGTAGACCACCGACGGACGGTCGGTCTCACGGTCGTGGAAAAGGAAGAAGTCGTGACCGACGAGCTCCATCTGGTACAGGGCGTCGTCGACCGACATCGGTGTGGCGGAATGGACCTTGGTCCGGACAATGTGGCCCGGCCCCGCGTACTCGCCGGATTCCGGTTCGGCGGAACGGTGGTCGTGCGCGGTGGACCCGTTGGCGCCGGTGGCCAGCGCCTCGTCCATCAGTGTGGCCGTGGCCTCCGCCACGGACAGGGGAGTCTTCTCTCCGTAGTGCACCCGCCGCCGGTCCTTGCTGCGGCGCAGCCGACTCTCCAGCTTCTCCACGGCCGACTCGAGGGCGGCGTAGAAGCTGTCGGCGCACGCCTCGGCGCGCGCGACCGGGCCCTTGCCGCGGGCGGTGATCTCCACGCGCTGACAGCTCTTGCGCTGGCGACGATTGCGTTCGTGGAACAGCTCGACATCGAACAGGTGGATCGATGGGTCGAAGCGTTCGAGTCGCGAGAGCTTCCCCGCGACGTGGATGCGGAAATGATCGGGGACCTCGACGTTGCGGCCTTTCACCACGACGTCCGCACGAGGCGCCCTGGGCCGGTCCGCCGCAGGCTGCTCGGCGCCGTTGCGCTCGGAGTCGAACGCAGAGCCGTAACGGGCCGAGGAATCTGCTTTCACTGAAGGTCGTGAAGTCGTCACGCGTACCTCCCGGATCTGGCCGCACAACCGTGTCATGTGCGGCGGGATTCAACCGTGCCGAGCTGGAACCGGATGGCCGGATGGCCGGGATTCGGGGCCGGGGAAACTCGGCACGAAGACGTCCGAGGCGCCACCTCCAAACTCTGGGTTCGGGTGTCAGATCGCTCTGTCAGCAACGCTATTACGCCAGCGATCCGTCCGCCAGTGTTCACGCAAATTTCAAGGATTCAAGCGGCACATGTCACCAGTACCGCGCACGCCGACACCCCGGCTCGCGTGAGCACCCGCACCGACTCACCGGCGGTGGCGCCCGTGGTGATCACGTCGTCCACCAGCACTACCTCAGCGTTCGAATCCGCGAGCGGATCGGGCAGCGAACCGCCCCGGATCATGATCCGCCCACGTAGATTGTGCCGCCGGTCGCTCGGCCCGAGCCCGACCGAGTCCCGCACCCCGCGCCGCATCGCCAATACCGGCGTGACCTGGCAATCCGGCAGCCAACTCGCGGCGACCCGGGCGGCCCGAAGCACCGGATCACCGCCGCGGCGCCGCGCGGCCACACCGCGACTCGGCGCCGGTACCAGCAGCAGCGTCCGATCGCTGTCCCGCAACCGATCCAGGCCCCTGGCCAGAGCCAATCCCAGCGGGGCTGCCAGGTCCCGGCGGCCGCGATCCTTGGCCGCGACCACGGCACGCCGACCCGCGCCCGCGTAGGGACCCAGCGCCCAGCACGGCACCCCGGGGTCGGCGCGCGGGCGCACCCGGATCGGCGGGCCCGCCAAGCTCGCGGCGCACCCGGCGCACCATCCCGTTCCGAGCGTCCCACAGCCGCCGCATGCCCGCGGCAGGATCAGATCCAGCAGTGCCCGCACAGGTCGAGTGTGCGGCAGGGCACCGACAGATCCGGCCGACCGTTCCGGCATGCCTCAGCCGGGTAGCACCGGCGTCGCGTTGGCCCCCAGTCCCTGCACCTCGCGCCAGAACCGCTCGGTGCCCGGCTCGGCGGACTGCAGCTGCATGACCGCGCGCGAGTCGGTGATGTACTGGGTGTCGAGCGATGCGCTGACCACGCGGACCGGCGGAGTCAGGTTCTGGCTGGTCACCGGGTTCGGCTGGGAGCCATCGATCAGCACCGTCTGGACCGGGTCGACGCTGCCCTCGCGGGCCAGCATGATGGTGTCGCCGTTGAGCCAGTCCAGCGAGACCGCCGAGGTGCTCAGGCCCATCGCGATCGGCAGCGGCGAGGTCAGCGCGAACTTCCCGTCCGGCTGCGGTACCACCACGACCACATAGGCCTTGCCGCCGGCGATGATCGCCGCGCGGGCGCCGGTGCGGGACATGCGCAGCTCGGTGATGGGGGTGCGCAGCATCGGCTCGGACGCCGAGGCCGGGGTCGAGAACAGTGCCGAGGTGTCCACGTCCTGGACCGACACGTTTCCGGTGTTGCGGTCGTGCACGGCCCGAACCACGCGTTCGCCGTCGATCACCGACCACGCGGAGGTGCCGTCCGTGGTCCACGACGGCCGGGTGAAGGTGTTGCCCTCGGCGACCGCCAGGGCCGTGCCGTCGTAGCTGCCGATGACCAGGGTGCGCGACGGCTCGGGGGCGGGCCTGCCGCTGTCGGCGACCGCCGCGACCAGTTGCCCGTCGGGCGTCAGGGCCACCGACTGCAGATTCCGCGCCGCGCCGAAATACCCCGGCGCCGCGACGATTCCGTTGTCGGTGACCTTCATCAGCGCACCGTCGCGCACCGCGTGCAGGCCGATCTTGTTGTGCGCGTTGGCAGTCGGACTCATGGCGTTGACATCCGCCACCGACCATCCGGTCCCGGCGTACCGCTCGTCGAGCGGCTTGCCGTCTGCCAGCAACACGTAGGGGCCGAGGATCTCGGCATTCGACAGCGTCAGCACCACCTGCGACGCCAGCAACTCCCGGCTGCGCTGATCCAGCGCCGACGCACCGGCGAAATCTATTCGCACACCGCCCAATCCGACGCCGACACCATCGGTATCGCCGTTGACCTTCGTGACGCCGCCGCGCAGCGAGACCGAGCCCGACAGCACATTGCGCACCGCGGGCGCCAGCGCCGGTTGCGGCCCCTCGGTGAGCAGCGACAGCAGCCGCTGGGTGAGCTGGTCCTTGCGCACCGAGACCCAGCGCAGATCGGGGACCATGGAGGACCCGGCGGCGTTGGAGAAGAACAGCGGATAGCGGCGGTAGGCCTTGTCGAACGCGGTGGATTCCATCACCACGCCGGAGGGCAGTTCATCGATGCGCCACTCGTTGCCGACCTTGGTCATCTCGATCTTGTCCTCGAGCGTGGTGTCGACCGCCCGGTACGAGCCGTCGGCCTCGAGCTCACCGATCTTGTGCGCCCGGATCCGGTAGGTCGCGGACTCGCTCGACCGTGATTCGCGCAGCGTGTCCGGCTTCTCGACGATCACGGTACTCGCGGCGTCGTCCCAGTTCGCCGCGGCCGCCGGGGTCAGGTACTGGCGGGCGGTCTGGTGCCGATTGGACGGATCCGCGGTGGCCTGCAGGAAATCGCGGAGCAGCAGATCCGGGTCGCGGCCGCCGATCGGTGGCGGTGGACCGGCCGAGGTGGGCTCACGATCGATGGTGCCCAGGGCCTGCGGCGGTGAGGAATCCGGCAGATTCGCGCACCCGGCCAGGGTGACCACGGCCAGCAGCATGCCGAGCACGGCACGCACCACGATCCAGCGGCGGCCGGACGGCCGCATGGCGGGGCGGCGCTGCGTTGCGGACCGCACGCTCATGGTTTCGGCCCTCCGGTGTCGTCGATTGCGGAGTCGGCGGACGGTGTCGAATCTCGGTCTCCTCCAGCAGAATCCGGGCCGACCATCGATCCGGTTCCCGCGGCGGAGCCGTTCGTATCGTCGAATCTCGCGGCGGCGGTTCCCTCCGCCCGGTCGGCATCCGGAGTCCCAGGGCCGCTGGAAGTCTCTCGGGCGCCCGGCGATTCGGCGCGGTCCGCCGCGGCCGGGGCGCCCTCCGTCTCGCTCGCGCCCGGAACACCCTGCAGCGCAGCGGATTCCACGGTGAGCAGCTTACGTTTGGGCGGTTCCAGCGTGAGCGGGCTGTTGCCCAGCTTGCGACCGCGCACCAGCGGCAGCGTGAGCCGGAAGCTGGCGCCCAGCCCGGGTTCGCCCCATGCCTCCAGACGACCGTCGTGCAGGTTGGCGTCCTCCACGCTGATCGAGAGCCCGAGTCCGGTGCCGCCGGAGCGGCGCATCCGCGAGGGATCCGAGCGCCAGAACCGGTTGAACACCAGCTTCTCCTCGCCCGGACGCAGACCCACGCCCTGATCGCGCACCACGATGGACACCGCGTTGGCCTCGGTGTCGCCGCGCATTCGGATCAGCACCGGTTTGCCCTCGCCGTGATCGATGGCGTTGGCGAGCAGATTGCGCAGCACCCGCTCCACGCGACGCGGATCCACCTCGGCCACCAGCGGGTCCTCGGGCAGGTCGACCACGAGTTCCACGCTCGACTCCTTGGCCAGATGCCGCACGGTGGAGATGGCCGCCCGCGCGCACATTCGCACATCCAGCGATTCCACCTGCAGTTCGGCGACGCCCGCGTCGTGGCGGCTGATCTCGAGCAGGTCGTTGAGCAGGCCCTCGAATCGGTCCAGCTCGGTGACCAGCAGCTCCGCGCTACGTGCCAACGCCGGATCCAGCTCGTCGCTGGAGCCGTGGATCAGGTCGGCGGCCATCCGGACCGTGGTCAGCGGGGTGCGCAGCTCGTGGCTGACGTCGGAGGTGAACCGTCGCTGCAGATTTCCGAACTCCTCCAGTTGGGTGATCTGGTTGGACAGGCTCTCGGCCATCTCGTTGAACGACATGGCCAGCCGGGCCATGTCGTCCTCTCCCCTGACCAGCATCCGCTCCTTGAGCCGCCCGTCGGCGAAGCGGCTCGCGATCCGCGCGGCGGACCGGATCGGCAGCACCACCTGCCGCGTCACCAGCGCGGTGATCGCGGCCAGCAGCACCAGCAGGACACCGCCGCCGATGAACATGGTCCCGGCCATCAGCCCGCGACTGCGTTCCTCGTTGGACAGCGGGAAGATCAGATAGATCTCGAGGGTGGCGACCTCGTTGCTCGGGCTGCCGATGATCAGTGCCGAACCGCGGTATCCCTCGGGGTCCGACACCGTCGTGAACTGATAGCTCACCTGGTTTTGCTGCACGAAGCGGCGCAGTTCGGCGGGCACGTCCTGGATCGGGCCCGCGGTGAGTTCCTGCTGGCCGTCCCCGACCATCGCCAGCGCGGCCTTGTAGCTGCCCGCCGCCCCGGCCGACTGCGAGGTGGATCCCGAGGACAGCGCGCCGAGAGCGTCCTGCAGGCGGATCGCCTGGGTGCTCGAATCGTGCACGCCGGTCATCTGGTTCTCGACGGTATTACGGGCGCGGCTCATCTCCTCGACCGCGGCGTTGATCTTGGCATCGAGCAGGCGGTCGGTGATCTGACTGGTCAGGACCACGCCGAGAATCGTGATGACGATCAGGGACAGCGTCAGCGTCGACACCACGACGCGCAACTGCAGCGACCGTCGCCACATGTGGCCGAGCGCCTCACCTACGGACTTGGACCAGGCCACCACAGCTGCCAGCAACCGCTCCAGGCGGTCTCTGGAGCCATCGATCACGACTTCGCCCCGTCGGCGCTCGCCTCCGCCGTGCTCGCGAGCGCAGCCGTCACGGAGGCCCGGCCTTGTAACCCACGCCGCGGACGGTCAGCACGATCTCGGGGTTCTCCGGATCCTTCTCGACCTTGGCGCGCAGCCGCTGCACATGCACGTTGACCAGGCGGGTGTCGGCCGCGTGCCGGTAGCCCCAGACCTGCTCCAGCAGCACCTCGCGGGTGAACACCTGGCGCGGCTTGCGCGCCAGCGCCACCAGCAGATCGAACTCCAGCGGAGTCAGCGAGATCTGCTGACCGGCGCGGGTCACCTTGTGCGCCGGCACGTCGATGACGATGTCCGCGATGGACAGCAGTTCGGCCGGTTCCTCCTCGGTGCGGCGCAGGCGGGCCCGCACCCGGGCGACGAGTTCCTTCGGCTTGAACGGCTTGACGATGTAATCGTCGGCGCCCGATTCCAAGCCCAGCACGACATCGACCGTGTCGGTCTTGGCCGTCAGCATCACGATGGGCACGCCGGAATCGGCCCGCAGCACGCGGCACACGTCGATGCCGTTCATGCCGGGCAGCATCAGATCCAGCAACACCAGATCCGGACGGAGTTCCCGGACCGCGGTGAGCGCCTGCGTACCGTCGCCGACCACGTGAGGATCGAAACCCTCACCGCGCAAGACGATCGTGAGCATCTCCGCGAGCGCCATATCGTCGTCGACGACCAGAATCTTCGGCTTCATAACTACTATGTTGTCATCTCTCCGGCTCGGAACGGGCAACCACGCCAACACTGGTACATTACCGACGCACATCCAACCCTATCGGGCAACCTTTTCCGAGAGGCGCGCGGTGAGTGTTGCCGGATCGTCATGTGGCGCATGGATCCACCAGGACCCATGCCACTGCGATGCGGCCAACACACGATAGACCGCCGCCGTGCGTCGCTGCAGCCCTTTGTCGCTTTCATAGGCGTCCAGGGCACGGGCGGTGTCGAGTTCGCCGCGGCGGCGGGCACGTTCGGCGGCCAGTTCGGTGGATACGTCCAGTAGCACCTGCACGTCGGGTACCGGTAATTCGAACCTGCCGAATTCCAATTCCGCGACCCACGAAGCCATTTCGCCGTCCGCGGACTGGTCGGTCCGGGCGGCGTTGTAGGCGGCATTCGAGGCGACATAGCGATCGAGCAGCACAATGTCGTTGTCGGCCAACAACTTCAGCAGGTCGTCGCGCGCGGCGGCGCGGTCGAGCGCGAACAGCAGTGCCATCGCGTTGACCGACGCGGCCAGGTCGCCGTGCCGCCCGCGCAGCGCCTCGGCCGCGAGGTCGGCGTGGATCGACCGCCCGTAGCGCGGGAAGGCCATCGTCTCGGCCCGCACGCCGCGGGCCCGCAGACCCGCGACAACAGCGTCGATCAGCGTACGCTTGCCCGCGCCGTCGAGCCCCTCCACCGCCACCAACGCACCCATGCGCAACAGGTTAGACGGTCGCGGGCGGCGCGCCCCGGTCACCTGCGCGTCGACCTTTGTTGCCTTTCGATGGCTAGGGTGACCCGAATGCGGCCTCCCCGAACCAACTCCCCTCGCACCCGGCGGGTGATCTCCGCCCTCGGTTGCGTCCTCGCCGTGACCGCGCTGACCGCGTGCGGCGTCGACACGACAGACAGCGGCGCGACATCGAGTCCGCCCGCGTCGAACGGTCCGGCGGCGGGCCGCGCGGTGGACCTGCAATCGCATCGCGGTGGGCGCGGCCTGTGGACCGAGGAATCCCTGGCCGCCTACGAACATTCCCTCGAACTCGGCGTCAGCACGCTGGAACTGGATATCGGGGTGACCGCCGATCGGGTGCCGGTGATCTGGCACGACGCCACGATTCAGGCCGACAAGTGCGCCGACACGGCGCCCGCGTTTCCGGACGACCCGAAATTCCCCTATGTGGGGAAGGCCATCCGCGAACTGCGCTACGACCAGGTCCGGACGTTGGATTGTTCGAAGAAGCTCGCGAACTTTCCCGAGCAGCAGCCCGTCCCGGGTAATCGGATCGCCCGGCTGCCCGAACTCTTCGAACTGGTGAAGAGCTATCCGGGAGCGTTCGATTCGATCCGCTACAACATCGAAACCAAAATCGAGGCCGAGCATCCCGAACAGACGGCGCCGCCGCAGGAATTCGTCGATGTCGTGCTCGACGAGGTGGACCGCGCGGGCGCCACGGGCAAGGTGGAGATCCAGAGCTTCGACTGGTCGAGCCTGCCCCTGGTGAAGGCGCGCAACCCCGCCGTTCCTACTGTCGCCCTCTACGACGAGACCACCTTCAAGGCGGGAAGTCGCTGGCTGGGCCCGGTCCGGTACGAGGACCACGCCGGGGATCCGCTCGGCGCGATCGTGGCGCTGGGCGCGACCACCTCCTCCCCGCACTACGTCCCCGGCGAGAACAGCCCCACCAAGATCTCCGACGCTGGTTTCACCTTCACCGCCGATACCGACTACGTCCGCAAGGCCCACGAGAAGGGACTGAAGGTGGTCCCGTGGACGGTGAACGACGAGGCCACGATCGAGGCCCAACTGGCCACCGGCGTGGACGGGGTAATCACGGACTACCCCGATCGAGGACGAAAGGCACTGGAGGCCAAGGGGTTTCAGGTCCCACGCGCGTTTCGGAAGTGAGATCCCGTTGTCGCGGCCCTAGGGGGCCGCGACAACGGGAAATAGAGATAGCCACGCGCAACGGAAAATAAAGAAGAGTTACGTCCCGCACACTCCCCGCCTCACGGCCCCCTGGGGCCGTGAGGCGGGGAACTTTCTCGGCCTGCGCAATCAGTAGCGGTAGTGGTCGGGCTTGTACGGGCCCTCTACGTCCACGCCGATGTATTCGGCCTGGTCCTTGGTGAGCTTGGTCAAGGTGCCGCCGAGGGCCTCGACGTGGATGCGGGCTACCTTTTCGTCCAGGTGCTTGGGGAGGCGGTAGACCTCGTTGTCGTACTCGTCGGGCTTGGTCCACAGTTCGATCTGGGCGATCACCTGGTTGGAGAAGCTGTTGGACATCACGAACGACGGGTGGCCGGTGGCGTTGCCGAGGTTCAGCAGGCGACCCTCGGACAGCACGATGATCGACTTGCCCGACTCCTTGAAGGTCCACAGGTCGACCTGCGGCTTGATATTCAGCCGCTCGGCGCCGGAGCGCTCCAGCGCGGCCATATCGATCTCGTTGTCGAAGTGGCCGATATTGCCCAGGATGGCCTGGTCCTTCATCGCCCGCATGTGCTCGAGGGTGATGATGTCCTTGTTGCCGGTCGAGGTGACGACGATGTCGGCCTGCCCGATGGCCTGCTCGACGGTGACGACGTCGAACCCGTCCATCAGCGCCTGCAACGCGTTGATCGGATCGATCTCGGTGACCTGCACGCGGGCGCCCTGACCGGACAGCGACTCCGCACAGCCCTTGCCGACGTCGCCGTACCCACAGATCAGCACCTTCTTGCCACCGATCAGCACGTCGGTGCCGCGGTTGATGCCGTCGATCAGCGAATGCCGGGTGCCGTACTTGTTGTCGAACTTCGACTTGGTGACCGAGTCGTTGACATTGATCGCGGGGAACGACAGCTCGCCCGCCGCCGCGAACTGGTACAGCCGCAGCACGCCCGTGGTCGTCTCCTCGGTGACACCGCGCACCGACTCGGCGATCGTGGACCACTTGGTCTTGTCGGTCTCGTACCGCTCCCGCAGCAGGTTCAGGAACACCTTGAACTCGGCGGGGTGCTCCTCGTCCTCCGGCGGCACCACGCCCGCCTTCTCGTACTGCGCGCCGCGCAGCACCAGCATGGTTGCGTCACCGCCGTCGTCGAGGATCATGTTCGCGGGCTCGCCGGGCCAGGTCAGCATCTGCTCCGCCGCCCACCAGTACTCCTCCAGGCTCTCGCCCTTCCACGCGAACACCGGCGTGCCCTTGGGCTCGTCGGCGGTGCCGTGCGGACCGACCACCACCGCGGCCGCGGCATGGTCCTGGGTGGAGAAGATGTTGCAGGAGGCCCACCGCACCTGCGCACCGAGATCGACCAGCGTCTCGATCAACACCGCCGTCTGCACCGTCATGTGCAGCGACCCCGAAATCCGGGCTCCCTTCAGCGGCTGCACCTCCGCGTACTCGCGTCGCAACGCCATCAGCCCCGGCATCTCGTGCTCGGCCAGCCGAATCTCCTTGCGGCCGAACTCGGCCAAAGACAGGTCCGCCACCTTGTAATCGATCCCGTTGCGGTGGTCGGCAGTCATCTTGCTGCTCACTGCGGTCGTCATCTGCCTCTCCTGGTCGGCGTGTTACCCAGGAAAGGCTAGCCCCTTCGATGCGTACGCGATACGCAGACTCTCATCCGCCACCCCCGGCGTCGGGGTTCCACGGTGGGCGTTGGTGTGTCCGTGCGGCTGGTCAGCGTTTCGGAAAGCTGATCGCATATCCGATCGTGATGAGCACCACACTCACCGCGGCCGTGATCGCGATGATCCACATCGTCCCCATGGCGACTCCTCCGCCCGTGCCGCACGCTGGTCGTGGGCAGCTGGACGCCACCCAATCATAGCCATTCGGCATTATTATCGGAACAGGTCACGCGGTGGCGGCCGGGCCGTACGCCGCGAGAATCCGCTTTCGTTTGCGCGGAGCGATATTTGCCCGGCTGACGTCGCCCTCGTAGTGGGCCAGCACCCGCGGGTCCATCACCCGACGCCACAGTGGCGGGATCGCCGCCAGCAGGATCATCGAGGCGTACCCGGCCGGAAGTTGCGGCGCCTCTTGCGAACTGCGCAGCGTCTGATACCGCCGCCCCGGATTGGCGTGGTGATCGCTGTGCCGCTGCAGGTGGAACAGGAAGATGTTGGTCACCAGGCGGTCGGAGTTCCAGCTGTCGGCGGGTGAGCAGCGCGCCCACATGCCGTTCGGGCGCTTGCGCCGCAACAGGCCGTAGTGCTCGACGTAGTTCACCGTCTCCAGCAGTCCCGCGGCGATGACCGCCTGGAGCAACAGGTACGGCAGCAGCTTCGGGCCGAAGGCGATCAGCAGCGCGCCGTAGAGCACCACCGTCATCGACCAGGCCTGCAGAATGTTGTTGCGCACGCTCCACCAGCGCAAACCCCTGCGCCGCAGGCGGTCCCGCTCCAGCGTTATGCCCGATCGGTATCCGCCGACCACACTGCGGGGCAGGAACTCCCACAGCGACTCCCCCAGTCGGCCGCTGGCCGGATCCTCCGGCGTCGCCACCCGCGCGTGGTGGCCCTTGTTGTGCTCGACGTAGAAGTGGCCGTAACCGGACTGCGCCAGCGCGACTTTCGCCAGCCACCGCTCCAGATTCTCGACCCGGTGGCCGAGTTCGTGCGCGGCGTTGATCCCGATTCCACTGACAAAGCCCAGGGTGACCGCCAGCCCCAGCTTGTCGACGACGGCCAGCTGATCATCGGCCCACAGGTAGCCCGCGATGCCCAGGCCGACCAGCTGGATCGGCAGGAACAGATAGGTACACCATCGGTAGTACCGGTCGTTCGAGAGAAGCTCGTAATCCTCGTCCCGTGGATTGGTGCCGTCCTCGCCCACCACCCAGTCCAGGACCGGGATGACGATCAGCACGATGATCGGCCCGATCCACCAGAACACCGGAGATCCGGTGTGCAGCACGAGTTGTGAGGGCAGCACAGCACACCCAGGAGCTATCAGCCCCAGCACCCACAGGTGACGCTTGGGGTCTGGTGAACCCGAGCGTTTGCCGACCGTTTGCACGTTTGCCCCGCTAAAAAGAACCCTGGAACCGTTGCCAGTAGATATGTACAGACTTTACGCCCGTTACACATCACCACCCCCGGGAAGAGTGTGCACCGTTACATACCGACTGGTACATTCTTAAGCCTTCACACAGGTGATTACCGTGACCGCATACCACAGGCAAACGGCGGATGTACGAACACCCTCACCGTGACATCGCGCGTCGCCGGCCGTCTGCGACACCGCGAAACCCTGCCAGTTGACCACGAGCATCCACAATAGGGCGACCGGGGAATTGTTATATAACACAACACGATTCGGAAACGAACGGATCAGCGACGCCACTGATAACGAACCTGCGGCCGCCCGGCGCGGCCGTAGTCCGTGCGACGATCCACGACTCCGTCCTCGGCCAGGCGCTCGAGATAGCGCCACGCGGTCACCCGCGAAACGCCCACCGTCCGGCCGGTTTCTGTGGCCGACAACCCCTCGGCGGCGTCGCGGACCGCCCGCGACACCTCCTCGAGGGTCTGTGGTGCAATGCCTTTCGGCGCGCTGGCCTTCGGGTCGGCGGTGCGCAGCGCGCTGAAGGCGCGGTCGATGTCGTGCTGGGTGACGGTGGCCTCGCCGGTCGGCAGCGCCGCGCGGAACTCCAGATAGCGGTCCATCTTCTCCCGGAATGCCGCGTAGGTGAACGGTTTCAGCAGGTAGAGGGCCACGCCGTGAGCCACGGCGGCACGCACCATCTCGAGGTCGCGGGCCGAAGTGATGGCGATGACATCGGGCCGCGGGCGCAGCCGCGCCAGCGCCGCGGTCACCTCGAGTCCGCTGATGTCCGGCAGCCCGATGTCCAGCAGCACCAGCTCGATCGGCTCGCCCGACTCGGCGGCGCGGGCGGCGGCCCGCAGCGCGTCGCGGCCGGTGTGGACGACCGCCACGGCCGTGAACTCCGGCAGGCGGTCCAGATAGGAACGGTGCGCCTCGGCGATACGCTCCTCGTCCTCGACGATCAGCACCCGGATGGTCATCGCGGAATCCTCACCACCACGGCCGATTCCGGGGAGCGTTCCGCGCGCAGCGTGCCGCCGTGGCGCGCCACCAGGCGGCGCACCAGCGCCAGGCCGAGACCCTGGTGGTCGGTCTTGGTCGAATAGCCGCGTTCCATGGCGCGGACGAACACCTCCTCCGACATTCCCGGACCGCTGTCGGCGACCCGGATGGACAGGGCCGAATCCTCCCGCCGCACGGTCACCTCCACCCAGGCGTCGGGCGTCTGGGCGACCGCGTCGAGGGCGTTGTCGATCAGATTGCCCACCAGCGTGACCATTTCGTGCGCGGACAGCGGTGACGGCGAGTCGAGCGCGGTGTCCTCGGCGACGGTCAGCTCCACGCCCCGCTCGATCGCCTGGTCGACCTTGCCCAGCAGCAGCGCGACCAGCGCGGGCTCCCGCACGGCGCCGGTCAGCCGGTCGATGAGCGCCTGCGACAACCGCAGTTCCGCGGTCGCGAAGTCGACGGCCTCCCGGTAGCGGCCCAGCTCCACCATGGTGATCACGGTGTGCAGCCGATTGGCCGACTCGTGCGCCTGCGCGCGCAGCGAATCTGCCAGTCCGCGTACGGAATTCAGTTCGCCCATCATATCGCGCAGTTCGGTGTGGTCGCGCACGGTGAGCACCGTCCCCAGGGGCCGGCCGGACCATTCGACGACGTCCTGATTCACCACCAGCACCCGCTCGGCCGTCACGTGCATCTCGTCGCGCACCACCTGTCTGTCCAAGCGGCGCAACGAGATCGGCAGATCCGTGCGGCGCACCGGGCCGTCGGGCAGCTCCAGCAGGCGCCGCGCCTCGTCGTTGACCACGGCCGCCGTCTCGGCGTCGCGGTCGAACACCACCAGGCCCTCGTGGATCGAGTGCAGCACGGCGTCGTGGTGCTCGTAGAGCGTGCGCAGCTCGGCCGGGGCGAGGCCGTGGGTCTGGCGCAGCAACCGGCGCCGTAACAGCAGCGAGCCCAGGACCGCGAGCAGCAGACCGGAACCCGCGGCACCGAGGATCAGCGGCAGCTGCCGCCGGACCTGATCGCCGATCTTGGTGCGGGTGACGCCCGCCGAGACCAGGGCGACGATGCGGCCGTCCTCGTGGACCGGGGTGACCGCGCGGATCGAGGGACCCAGTGTGCCGGTGTAGGTCTCGGTGAAGGTCTCACCGGCCAGCGCCCGATCGATGTTGCCGCTGAACGGTTTTCCGATCCGGTCGGGTTCGGTGTGGGTGTAGCGGGTGCGGTCGGGAGCCATGACGACGATGAAGTCCACGCCGGTCCGGATGCGGATGCGCTCGGTCACCGGCTGCAGCAGCGCCGTCGGGTCCCCGGTGTGCACGGCGGCCGCGGTCGAGGGCGTCTCGGCCACCGCGACCGCGATGCCGGCGACCCGCCGCGCGGTGGCGTCGTCCTGATCGCGGCGCAGCTCCCAGACCGTCAGCGCCACCCCGATGGCGACCACGGCCACCAGGACGACGAGCTGCACGACGAATACCTGCCCCGCCAGCGTCATTCCCCGGCCGCGGCCGATGCGTCGTTCCACCCGCGACGTCCTCTCGGTGAACGAAATGTACGAAATAGTGACCCCGGTCACGGTAACCGGCAGCATTATCCGCAGATCGAGTGGCCCGGCTCACCTGCACCACCCACGTAGCCGGGGCGGGCCACCGATCGCAGACCGCAGGATCCGGAGGCACACACTCGCATGACCGAACAGACGACGCGACCGCGGCGCCGCGACCGCACCCACTGGCTCTATCTCGCCGTCCTCGTGGCGGTGCTGGCGGGCATCCTCGTCGGCTGGCTGGCCCCGGGGTTCGGCAAATCGGTCGGCGAGCTGGGCACGATGTTCGTGAACCTGATCAAGATGATGATCGCACCGGTCATCTTCTGCACCATCGTGCTCGGCATCGGCTCGGTGCGCGCGGCGTCGCGGGTCGGCAAGGTCGGCGGGCTGACGCTCGCGTACTTCATGGTGATGTCCACCTTCGCGCTGGCGATCGGCCTGGTGGTGGGGAATGTGCTGGAGCCGGGGAGCGGCCTGAACATCGCCGACCACGCCAAGGACGCCGCCAAGTACGCCGATCAGGCCGAGGGGGCCGGTGGTACCTGGGAGTTCTTGGAGAGCATCGTCCCGAATTCGCTGCTGTCGTCGCTTACCTCGGGCAGCGTGCTGCAGGCGCTGTTCGTCGCGCTGCTGGCCGGATTCGCGATCCAGGCGATGGGGCCGACCGGCGAGCCGATCCTGCGCGCGGTCGGTCTGATCCAGAAGCTCGTGTTCCGGATCCTGACGATGATCCTGTGGCTCGCGCCGATCGGCGCGTTCGGCGCCATCGCCAATGTGGTGGCGTCGACGGGGTTGGAGGCGGTCAAACAGCTCGCGCTGCTGATGGTGGCGTTCTACCTGACCTGCTTGGTGTTCGTGTTCGGCGTGCTGGGCGTGATGATGAGGGTCACGTCCGGCGTGTCGATCTTCAAGCTGGTCCGGTACCTGGCGCGGGAGTACCTGCTGATCGTCTCCACCTCGTCGTCGGAATCGGCGCTGCCGCGGCTGATCGCGAAGATGGAGCACCTGGGGGTGGAGCGGACCACCGTCGGCATCGTGGTGCCGACCGGATACTCGTTCAACCTGGACGGCACCGCGATCTACCTGACGATGGCGACGCTGTTCATCGCCGACGCCATGGGCAAGCCGCTGTCGTGGACCGAGCAGTTGGGACTGCTGGTGTTCATGATCGTGGCGTCCAAGGGCGCGGCGGGGGTGACCGGTGCGGGCCTGGCGACCCTGGCGGGCGGACTGCAGAGCCACCGGCCCGAGCTGCTCGACGGCGTCGGCCTGATCGTGGGCATCGACCGGTTCATGTCGGAAGCCCGCGCCGTCACCAACTTCTCGGGCAACGCCGTCGCCACCGTGCTCATCGGCACCTGGACCAACACCATCGATCCCGATCGCGTCCGGTCGGTGCTGGGCCGGCAGCTGCCGTTCGACGAGACCACCATGGTCGACGACCACCCGGTCGACGCACCGGTGGGCACCGAAAAGAAAGACCTGGTCACGGCCTAACCCGCCTTGTTCCCGGGCCGGGACCAGTGCGCCGGCGCGCTCCGCCTCCCCCCAGGCGGCCAGCGCGCCGGCGCTTCCACATACGGATCCCGTTGTCGCGGCCCCGGGGGCCGCGACGACGGGAATGAGAGACCGAGCACCCTCAGGAACGAGGACGCCAAGCCACCCAGGAACGAGGGACGAACCACACAGCAACGCGACAAACCACACGGGAACGCCACGAACCACACGGCCACGCCACGAACCACACGGCCACGCCACGAACCACACGGCCACGCCACGAACCACACGGCCACGCGACTAACCACACAGGAACGCGACTAACCACACGGGAGTGGGACACGCTCACGCTTTCCCGTCGTCGCGGCCCCCTAGGGCCGCGACGACGGGAGATGTGGGGTCGGACTAGTGGAGGATCAGGTCGGTGTCGGCGGGGAGGGCGTTGACGGGCCACCAGCGAAGGTCGGTGGATTCGGGACTGCGTACGGGGACGGCGTCTTTCGGTGCCCTGATTTTGAAGACCAGGTCGAGGTGGCGGGTGGGGACGCCGAGGGAGCAGGTGATGGGGTGGGCCTGGATGCCGTAGAGGCCGGGCTCGAGGGTCAGGTTCTCGATTCCCGATTCCTCGACGGCCTCACGCAGGGCGGCGGCGGGGACGGTGTCGTCACTCTCCTCGCAGTGCCCGCCCAGCTGGATCCACAGGCCCACGCGAGGATGCAGGGTCAGCAGCACCTCGCGCTCGTCGTGGGAGAACACCATCGCCGAGGCGGTGATGTGGCCGGGCGCGTGCTCGCGCAGGCAGCCGCGCGGGGCCGAGCCCAGGAACGCCAGCATCGCCTGCCGGATCGACTGATCCGAACTCGTTGGAGGGGACCAGGTTTCGAGGAGGTCGGTGGCCGATGCGTGCAATGATTCCGCCGTCATGTGTTCCCTTCAATAGTTGGTCCCGGCCATCCCAGCAGACCCGGGCCATCCCGACACGCCCCCTGTATTCCCGTCACGACCCCTGTATTCCCGGCGCGATCCCCGTATTCCCGGCGCAACCCCCGTACTCCCAGCGCGACTCCCGTACTCCCAGCGCAACCCCCGTACTCCCGGCGCGACCCCCGTACTCCCAGCGCGACTCCCGTATTCCCGGCGCGACTCCCGTATTCCCGGCGCGACCCCGTATTCCGGCGCGACCCCCGTATTCCGGCGCGACCCTTTTATTTCCCGGCGCGCTCTTGGCCGGGATCTCGCGATAGATTCCGGCCAAATGCGTGCCGGAATCAAGGGACCTCACAGTTCGAGCAGGCCGAACCCCGACTCGCGGGGTTCGCGGGGCGTCAGCTCCTCGGTCGGGTAGCCGATCGCGATGCCGCCCAGCGGGTTCCAGTCCGGCTCCAGGCCCAGCACCTCGCGGGTGATCTCCGGAGCGAAGATAGTGGAACCGATCCAGCAGCTGCCGACGCCCTCGGCGGCCAACGCGACCAGCAGGCCCTGCACGGCCGCGCCGACCGCCACGGTGAACATGGTGGACTCCGCGGCGCGGCGGCGCTCGTCCGGGTAGGCGTGCGCGCCGTCGGGGACGCAGAACGGGATGATCACCTCGGGGGCGTCGAACAGGATGCGACCCCGGGCGATCCGGCGCTCGACCCGTTCCGGGGACAGTCCGTCGGCGGTCAGATCCGCGCGCCACTTCTCCGCCATCGCCTCCAGCAACCGCTCGCGCAACCCGTTGCGCCGCAACCAGACGAACCGCACCGGGCGGGTGTGATGCGGTGCGGGCGCGGTCAGCGCCACCGAGACCGCGGACCGGATCAGCTCGGGATCGACCGGGGTGTCGGCGAACCGGCGCACCGAGCGCCGCATCAGCAGCGCCTCGCCGCGGCCCTGCCGGACGGCCTCGGCGGTGCCCAGCCAGAACAGGTCCTCGTCGCCGCGGCGCAGCAGCTCCGCGGCGGTGGAGCCGTCGTCGTCGGTCGACCACCCGCGCACCACCGCGACCGGGACGCCGCCCAGCTTCCCCTTCACCAGATCGGCCGCCGCGGCCAGCTCGTCCGCCACGGCGACCTGGGTGACCTGCAGCTCGTTGCCCTGCCCGTCGACCGCTCCCGCGTAGTCGTGCACGACGCGCAGCCCGGCCGAGCCGATCGCGGCGTCGGTCTGGCCGATCCGCCAGGCCCGGCCCATGGTGTCGGTGATGACCACCGCGATGTCCACGCCCAGCCGCGCGGCCAGCGCGGCCCGCAGGGCCTTGGCACTACCGTCGGGATCGGCGGGCAGCAGCACCAATTCGCCCTGTTCGACGTTCGAGCCGTCGACGCCGGAGGCGGCCTGCACGATGCCGAGCCGATTCTCGGTGATCAGCGTCCGGCCCTTCTGGGCCAGCACCCGGACCGCCTCGTCGCGGACGAGCCTGCGCCGCAGTGTGTCTCGTTCGTCCGGATCGCCCGGCGCGGCGACGATGCGCCCCTCGGCCTTGGCGACGATCTTGCTGGTGACCACCAGCACATCACCGTCACGCAGCCAGGGCGCCTGTGCCGCAAGGTGTTCGGCGACGTCGTCGCCCGGGCGGAATTCGGGCAGCCCCGGCACGGGGATGATCGTCAGCTCCCCGCCGGGCGCGTGATCGCCCGCGGGCGACGGCACGGGAACGCCCGCGGTCGCCGATTCGTTCCCGGACACACGCGGGTGCGTCGGCTCGCTCACGGCTTCACCCCCGCGAGATCCAGTGCCTCGCGCACCATTTCGGCGGTGGCGGCGGGATCGGTCATCAGCAGCGGCACGCTGCGCACCTCCACGCCCGGCACCTCGGCGGTATCGGTCGAGTGCACCAGCCACCCGTCCAGGATTCCGGTGTCCGAGCGGGCGCCGTAGTAGCAGCCCACCGCCTCCGCGGAAGTCTGCACCCCGATCACCGACAGGCACTCATCGGCCATGCCGCGCAAAGGTTTTCCGTCGATCACCGGCGACAGGCCCACCACCTTCGCGCCGGTGGTCCGCAGCGCGCCGCGAATACCGGGCACGGCGAGGATGGACCCGATGCTCACCACCGGGTTGGAGGGGGCCAGCAGCACCGCGTCCGCCTCGGCTATGATTTGCGTCACATTTGGCGTCGGTTTGGCCTGATCCGCCCCGATTGTGACGAATCCATGGGTCTCGACGTTCGCCCGGTAGCGTACCCACCACTCCTGAAAATGAATCGCGCGGCGTTCGCCAGGCTTGTCCGGGTCACTGATGACAACATGCGTTTCACATCTGTCGTCGGTTGCCGGGAGCAGTTTCACGCCCGGCTGCCACCGGTTGCACAGCGCCTCGGTAACCGCCGACAGCGGGTATCCTGCGCGCAACATTTCGCTGCGGACCAGATGTGTGGCGATATCACGATCACCGAGACCGAACCAATCCGGCTGGGCGCGGTATTTCGCCAGCTCCTCCTTGGCATGCCAGGTTTCACCCTGCCGACCCCAGCCACGTTCGGTGTCGATACCGCCGCCGAGGGTATACATGCAGGTGTCCAGGTCGGGGCAGATGCGCAGCCCGTGCATCCACACGTCGTCACCGACGTTGACGACGGCCGAAACGTCGGCTTCGGGCAGCAGTTCGCGCACGCCCTGCAGGAAGCGCGCGCCACCGACTCCGCCGACCAGCACGGCAATGCGCGGGCCGATCTCGGGTGCGATGTCCGCTTGTTCTCCAGTCACATCCGCACAGCCTATGCGGTGCCTCGAAGGTCACGTCGCGGAGCATATTTGCTGGTCATTTGCTACTCGAGGGTCACCGAACCGCATCGAAACCGGCGGCGGATAGTAACGGAATTGTGTCGGCAGCTTGACCATCGCCGCGTCCGGCGTGTCTAATCACAGGCATGTCATTCCGGGTCGGCGCGAGAGTGCAAGGCGCGGGCCAGGTTTCGAACACCCGTTCGCATCGGAATGACGTGCTCGGGGATGTCCGCGGGACAACGTCGCGGTGTTGGGCCGTCGGTGGGCAGATCGGTTCCGACGGAAAATCATTCTGCGCTAACACACAGTGAGGAGGCGGAGCGATGGCCGAAGAGCTGGCCCCGTCGGGCAACCCTGGCGGTGTATCGCAAACCGATTCCACAGCAGGCGCAGCACCTGGCGCCTGCGCTGACATCCGGAACGACCAACGAGAGGGGGGTGAGACAGTGACTACTGGGGAGGAGTCGGGCAATCCGACGCCGCAAGGAGGACAGTGGGCACGCACTCAGCACAAGCCTGAACCGCCGAAGCTGAGTCTCATCGTCACGGATTTCGACACGATGTTCGACACCATCGAGGAGCAGTGGCAGGAACGGGCGCTGTGCGCCCAGACCGATCCCGAGGCGTTCTTCCCCGAGAAGGGCGGATCGACCCGGGAGGCCAAGCGGATCTGCATGGGCTGCGAGGTCCGCGACGAGTGCCTGGAGTACGCGCTCGCGCACGACGAGCGCTTCGGTATCTGGGGCGGCCTGTCCGAGCGGGAGCGCCGTCGCCTCAAGCGCGGCATCAGCTGAGCCGTGGGGCGCCCGGGAACACCCGGGGCTCCACGGCACGTCCGGTCCGCCGCGACCGAAATCTCGAAAGCGGCAAGGGTTTTGCCGTCGCCGGGCATCTCCCGATTCCAGCCGCACACCTGATGCAGGAACCGGATCGACTCCGCCGTGTTGTCGTCCCGGTTATTCTTCCGGGTCGATGACGTCCGGGTCGACGCCGAGGTAGGTGGCGATCTGCTGGACGAGCACCTCGCGCAACAGATCCACCAGATCGTCCGGGTCGTTGGCGCGCAGCTCCAGCGGTTTGCGGAACAGCACCACGCGCGCCCGCGTCGCGGCGCCGTGCCGGTCCACGCCGGCCGGGATCAGTCGCGACAGCGGCACCGGTCCGTCGGCCACCACCTCGTCCGGCCAGGAGACCGAATCCGGGTGCAGCGGACGGATTTTCGGTACATCATCGACCGCGATATCCAGTTTGGTGAGACGGTCGTGCCAGCGGCCGTCCAGCGGGGCGAACGCCTCCAGCACCAAGCGGTCGAACTGCTGTCCCCGAGTTCGCCAGGCGGGCACGGTCGGCGGCAGCACGGGTCCTCGAACCCCGCGCCCACGACGTATCACCGACCGCGCAGTGGGCGGCCGCCGCTTCCGTGAACGGGTCATGTGTCGAATCTAGTCAACAGGTGTCGAGCGCCGCGAACCAGCAACCTTCGCCCCGGTCGAGCGTGTCTCTCGGCGCGCGGGCGTGTGGGGAGTTACTCTCCTTGGCGTGATTCCCTTGCGTCGTTGCTGCCGTCCGGCCTGCAAGAACCCGGCCGTTGCGACGCTGACCTACGTGTACTCCGACTCGACGGCCGTCGTCGGCCCGCTGGCCACCGTTGCCGAGCCGCATTCCTGGGACCTGTGCCAGACCCATGCGTCCCGGATCACCGCGCCGAAGGGCTGGGATATGGTCCGCCACGAGGGCGGCTTCTCCTCCAGCACACCGGACGACGACGATCTGACCGCGCTCGCCGAGGCGGTTCGGGAGGCCGGGATGCGCCGCCGCGCCCCCGAGCCCGAACAGCACAGCTACCCCGACTACTCCCCCGCGCCCACGCGTCCCGGGCGCACCGGACGCACCGGTCGCCGCGGCCACCTACGGGTGTTGCCGGATCCGCCGAACTGATCCCGTTGTCGCGGCCCCAGGGGGCCGCGACAACGGGAAAGTAAGACGCCGTAACAACGCGACTGTGAGCGACGCCGCGACAACGCGACTGTGAGCGACACCGCAACAACGCGACTGAGAACCCTTCGCTGAGGGCATCCTCATTTCGCGACACCCGTCCCCTGCCGGGCATCACATTCCCCGCCGACTGATCCTGTCGTCGCGGCCCTAGGGGCCGCGACGACAGGAATGGAAGAAGGGCCTCGACGGGATACACAAACCTCGCCACGCATCTCATTCCGCTACGCAGACTCGTTCCCGCCACGCGTCTCGTTCGCCGCTACGCGGACTAGTTCCCCACCACACCACGTCCCCCGCGCCACCACACCACGTTCCCCGCACCACACCACGTTCCCCACCACACCACGTTCCCCGCACCACACCACGTTCCCCGCGCCACCACACCACGCTCCCCGCACCACGTTCCCCACCACACCACGTTCCCCGCACCACCACACCCGTCCCCGGCACCGCCCACCCACGTTCCCCGCACCACCACACGGCACGTTCGGTGTTCGCTTACCGCGAAGTCGGGGAGGTGTGGGGTATCGCCTGGTGTACCGAATACGTTCTGGGGGGCTTGCGGACTAGGGTTATGGCCATGACAGTCGCCCGGTCTGCCGAGTCCGTGAAAGCAGTTGTCAAGGCGTACGACGTTCGGGGTGTGGTCGGCGAGCAGATCGACGCGGACTTCGTGCGGGACGTGGGCGCCTCCTTCGCGCGCCTGATGCGCGGCGAGGACGCGACGCGTGTCGTCATCGGGCACGATATGCGGGAATCCTCGCCGGGGCTGGCGGACGCCTTCGCCGACGGCGTGCTGTCCCAGGGCCTGGATGTGGTGCAGATCGGGCTGGCCTCCACCGATGAGCTGTACTTCGCCTCCGGCCACCTGGGCTGTCCCGGCGCCATGTTCACCGCCAGCCACAATCCCGCCCGCTACAACGGCATCAAGCTGTGTCGGGCCAATGCGCTCCCGGTCGGGCAGGACACCGGCCTGGCCACCATCACCGAGGAACTCGTCGGCGGCGTGCCCGCCCACGACGGTCCGCGCGGCGCCGCGACCGAACAGAACCTGCTCGACGGCTACGCCGAATTCCTGCGCGATCTGGTCGATCTCGGCGATATCCGGCCCCTGCGGATCGCCGTCGACGCCGGTAACGGCATGGGTGGCTACACCGTTCCGGCGGTGCTCGGCCCGGTGTCGCAGCTGACCATCGCGCCGCTGTACTTCGAGCTGGACGGCGCCTTCCCCAACCACGAGGCCAACCCGCTGGACCCCAAGAACCTGGTGGACCTGCAGCGCCACGTCCGCGAGACGGGCGCCGACATCGGCCTGGCCTTCGACGGCGACGCCGACCGCTGCTTCGTCGTCGACGAGCGCGGCGAGCCGGTGTCGCCCTCCGCGGTCACCGCTCTGGTGGCCGAGCGGGAGCTGGCCAAGGAGCCCGGCGCCACGGTCATCCACAACCTGATCACCTCGCGCGCGGTACCGGAGCTGGTGGCGGAGCTGGGCGGCACCCCGGTGCGTACCCGGGTCGGGCACTCCTTCATCAAGCAGCAGATGGCCGCCACGGGGGCGATATTCGGCGGCGAACACTCCGCGCACTACTACTTCCGCGACTTCTGGGGCGCCGACTCCGGCATGCTCGCGGCCCTGCACGTGCTCGCCGCGCTCGGCGAGAAGGACCGGCCGATGTCGGAGCTGGCATCGGCGTATGCAACATATGCTGCCTCCGGAGAGATCAACTCCACAGTGGCCGACGCACAGGAGCGGACCATGGCGGTGGTCACGGCGTTCGAGGGACGAGCCAGGTCGGTCGACCGGATGGACGGCGTGACCGTGCAACTGCCCGACCACGCCTGGTTCAACCTGCGCGCCTCCAATACCGAACCGCTGCTTCGCCTCAACGTCGAGGCTCGATCGCAGGAGGAAGTAGACGCACTCGTAACCGAGATCCTGAGCATCGTCCGCGGCTGACTGGAATAGTGGAATCACAAGGTGCGAATTCGTTCGCAGTGACAGCTTCACCCGGGCGAACACCCGGCAAGGTGACCCGATTGAGGGGAGGTGGCAACGCCCGATGATCGCAGGGACACCGATACTCGACCTCGATGACGTCGCCTCGCTGGAGGCCGCCGACTCCGGAGGCACGTTGCGCTCGGCCGCTTCCGGCGGCGCCCAGGTGCGCGCCACCGCCGCGGCGGTCGAGGAGGATGTCCTCGCCCGCCTGCGCGATCTGCGCCCCCGCAGCCTGGTGCTGGTCTCCGGCACCGGACGGGCCGACCGCGCCGCGGCGCTGCTGGTCGCCGCGCTGGGCGACCGGGCCGGACTGCCCATCGTCCGCACCGGAACTATCCCGCAGTGGGTGGGCCCGCTGGACGCGGTCCTCGTCGCCGGAGACGACGCGGGCGACCCACGACTGATCGACGCGGTGGACCGCGCCGTCAAGCGCGGCGCCGAGGTGGTCGTGGCGACCCCGGACGAGGGCCCGCTGCGGGCCGCGACCGCGGGGCGGGCCGCGCTGCTGCCGCCCCGGGTGCGGGTGCTCGACCACAATCGGCTGCTGCGGTTCCTGGCCGTCGGCGTCGCGGTGCTGCAGGCCGTCGATCCGGCCCGGATCGGCCCGCTGGTGCCGGACCTGAGCGCGCTCGCCGACGTGCTCGACGCCGAGGCGCTGCGCGACGGACCGCACAACGAGGTGTTCCACAACCCGGCCAAGGCCCTCGCCGCCCGCATGCGGGAACGGCGCATCGTGCTGACCGGCGACTCGCCCGCGGCCGCGGAGGTCGCCGCACACGCCGCCGAGGTGCTGCTGCCCGCGGCGGGGCAGATCGCCGCTGCCACCGACCTGGCCGACGCGGTAGCCGCCAATCCACGCATGGTCGAGGCGGCGGGTGTGGCGGCGCCCGGGTTCGATCCGCTGTTCCACGACGAGCAGCTCGACGGCCCGACGCCGGTCGAGCGGGTGCGGGTCTTCGTGGTCAGCGCGGATGCCGACCAGGTGGCGGCGCGGCGGCGGCTGGCGGTGTTCGGCGCGGGCGCGGGGCTGGTCGACGCCGATCTGGTGAATGTGGACGTGGAGCTGATGAGCACCGAGTCCGGCGGACCGCCCGCGGCGCCGCCGGATCAACCGCTACCGGGCGGCGGGCCGATGTTCCGGGTGGGGAGCGAACTGGAACAGCTTGCGGTACTGGTGGTCCGGCTGGAGATGGCGGCAGCGTACTTACGCCTGCTGAGCTGCGGACCGGCCACCGACCGTCCGGAGCGGTACGACGGGGGACGCTACTAGTGCACGAACTCGTTGGTGCGTTGCGTTCCTACGCTTGGGGGTCGCGCACCGCACTCGCTCAGCTGTGCGGCCGACCGGTTCCCTCCGCGCATCCGGAGGCCGAACTGTGGTTCGGCGCCCATCCGGCCGATCCCGCGAAGGTCAGCATCGACGGCCGCAGCACCTCGCTGCTGGATATCGTGGCGGCCGATCCACACCGCGAATTGGGCTCGGTCGCACCGGTGTTCGGCGGGCGGCTGCCGTTCCTGCTGAAGATCCTGGCGGCCGAGGAGCCGCTGTCGCTGCAGGCGCATCCCAGCGCCGAGCAGGCCCGCGTCGGCTTCGAGCGGGAGAATCACGCCCGGGTGCCGCTGGATTCGCCGATGCGCAACTATCGCGACGACAGCCACAAACCCGAACTGGTGGTGGCGCTGGAACGGTTCGAGGCGCTGGCCGGGTTCCGCGATCCGCGCCGCACCGTCGCGCTGCTGCGCGCGCTCGCCGTGCCGGAGCTGGACCGGTACGCCGAACTGCTTGCCGCGCAACCGGATTCGGACGGCCTGCGGACGCTGTTCACCACCTGGATCACGCTGCCGCAGGCGATGCTCGCCGGACTGCTGCCGAAGGTGCTGGACGGCTGTGTGCGTTACCTGTCGGACAACAACGGCCCCGAATTCGCGGCCGAGGCGCGCACCACGCTGGAGCTGGCCGAGGCCTACCCGGGCGATGCGGGCGTGTTGGCCGCGCTGCTGCTGAACCGGTTGACGCTGCAGCCGGGCCAGGGCCTGTTCCTGGCCGCGGGCAATCTGCACGCCTACCTGCGCGGCATCGGCGTGGAGATCATGGCCAACTCCGACAACGTGCTGCGCGGCGGGCTGACCCCCAAGCATGTCGACGTCCCGGAACTGTTGCGGGTGCTGGACTTCGAGCCGCTGGAACTGCCGATCGTGGCGCCGGAGCCGGTCGGGGACGGCTCGTTCCGATACCGCGCCCCCGCGGCGGAGTTCGCGCTGCGGCGTTTCGATCTGACGGCCGGTGCCGCGCCGACCGTCGTTCCGCGCACCGGGCCGGGGATCATCCTGTGCACGGCCGGAACCGTGCGGCTGCGGCAGGGCGGCGCCGAATTGCGGATCACACCGGGCAACGCGGCCTGGATCTCGGCCGCCGACTCGAATATCCACGCCCAGGCGGTTGACGGCGACGCGCAGCTGTTCTGTGCCTGCGTCGGGGACGAGTGAACGGCCCGGAATGTATTACGGTGACGCGAAGTACGGACGGCAGCGGTAAGTTGTTCCGGCATATCCGACACGGCGGCGGTCTCCGGCGTGCGGTCAGAACGAAAGGACCGATGCGGCACCATGTCTGCGGGCGGCGGTAAGAAGGCGATTCTCGCGGCGTTGACCGCGAATGCCGGGATCGCGGTGGCGAAGTTCATCGGCGCGGCGATCACGGGTTCGGCGTCGATGCTGGCCGAGGGCGTGCACTCGGTGGCCGACACCGGCAACCAGGGCCTGCTGCTGCTCGGGCAGAAGCGGGCCGAGCAGGAGGCCGACGAGCTGCACCCGTTCGGCTACGGGCGCAACCGGTACTTCTATTCGTTCGTGGTGGCGCTGGTGCTGTTCACCCTCGGCGCGATGTTCTCGATCTACGAGGGAATCCACAAGATCCAGCATCCCGAGGAGCTGACTTCCCCGATCGTGGCCGTCACGATCCTGGTGGTCGCCATCGGGCTCGAGACCTACAGCTTCATCACCGCCATGCGCGAGTCCGCACCGCTGCGCGCGGGGGCGAGTTGGTGGCGGTTCATTCGCAATTCCCGCAATCCGGAGCTGCCGGTGGTGCTGCTCGAGGACACCGGGGCGCTGGTCGGCCTGGTGCTGGCCCTGGCGGCGGTCCTGCTCACGATGGTGACCGGCGACCCGGTCTGGGACGGCATCGGCACTCTCGGGATCGGCATTCTGCTGGGCACCATCGCGATCGTGCTCATCGTGGAGATGAAGAGCCTGCTCATCGGCGAGGGCGCCACCCCGGATCAGGACCGCACGATCCGGGAGAAGCTGGTCGACGGCACCCGCATCGACCGCGTCATCCACCTGCGCACCCAGTACCTGGGCCCGGACGAACTGCTGGTCGCCGCGAAGGTGGCCATCGTGCCCGGCTTGGAGATCTCCGATATCGCCGCGGCGATCGACGAGGCCGAGGACCGGGTGCGCGCGGAAGTGCCGATCGCCCGCGTCATGTACATCGAGCCCGACCTCTACCGCACTCAGGCTGCCCAGGGCGGCTAACGCGGTGCTCGCGCGTTCTCGGCGGCGCCGAGGAGGGCGAGCGGGTCGGTGCGGATGTCGAAGCGGTCGCGCAGGGCGTGTCCCGCGGCGTAGAGGCCGGATATGCCGTGCACGCCCGGGCCCGGCGAGGTGGCCGACGAACAGAGGTAGACGCCGGGCACCGGCGTGGCGTACGGGTTCCAGCGCGGGGCGGGACGGAAGACGGTCTGCCGCAGGTCCATCGCGCCCGCCGCTATGTCACCGCCGACGTAGTTGGCGTTGTAGGCGGGCATGGCCGAGGCCGTGCGAACATGCTGGGCCAGGATCAGGTCGCGGAATCCCGGTGCGAAACGCTCGATCTGGGCGATGACGGCGGCGCTGACATCGCGGGTGGAGCCGTTGGGCACATGCGCGTAGGCGTAGAGCGTGTGGCCGCCCTCCGGCGCCCGCGACGAGTCCACGACCCCGGGCTGGATGGCGAGGACGTACGGGCGCTCCGCGTGTTCGCCCGCGGCCACGGCCTTTTCGGCGGCGACGGCCTCGGCGCGGGTTCCGATCAGGTGCAAGGTGCCCGCGCTCGCACAGCCCTCCGCCTGCCACGGCACCGGGCCCGACAGCGCGAAGTCGACCTTGCACGCCGCCCCGCCGTAGCGGAATCGCCGCAGCCGCCGCGCGTACCGGGCAGGCAGCCGATCACCCGCCAGGCGCAGCAGCTCGGCGGGGGCGGTGTCCAGGAGAACCGTTCGGGCACTGTCGAATTCGGCGAGCGAGTCGACCCGGTGCCCGGTCACGATGCGGCCGCCGCGCAGCTCGACCTCGGCGGCCAGCGCGTCCACGATCGCCTGGCTCCCGCCGCGCGGCACCGGCCAGCCGCCCGCATGCGCCAGGCTGCCGAGCAGCAGGGCGACGCCCGCGGCCGAGAACGCCCGCGGCGGGGTGATGGCGTGCGCGCTGACGCCGGTGAACATCGCCGGGGCGAGGTCCTCGCGAAAACGCAGGTCCCACAGCGGACTCGACTGCTCGAGCAGCCTGCGCCCGAATCGCACCCCGGTCACCGCGTCCAGCGGCGGATGCCGCAGATCCGACATCCCCAGCTCGACGAGCCGCTCCCAGTTCCGCACCAGCGGCCCGAACAACCGGCGCCAGGCGCCGCCGTCGCGCCCGAGCCCGGCCGCCGTCCGGTCCAGGTCGCGCCAGGCCACCCCGGCCACTCCCCCGTCCAGCGGATGGGCGTAGGAGGCCTCGGGCGTGAGCAGGTCGACACCGTGCGCGGCCAGATCGAAGGCGCGGAAGAACGGCGATGCCAAGGCCATCGGATGCGCCCCCGCGCACACATCGTGCCGATAACCCGGCAGCGTGAGCTCGGCCGTCCGGCACCCCCCGCCGATCGTCTCCGCGGCCTCGTGCACCTCGACCTCGAGCCCCGCCCGGGCGAGAATCACCGCCGCGGCAAGCCCGTTCGGCCCCGACCCGACCACCACAGCGTCTGCCATATCCCCACTGTATGCGCACCGAACGGCCCGGCACGCGACCATGACCAGGGTCACCCGGCGGTTCACTGCGGGGAGGGCACCGGGCGGGTGTGGGCGCGCCGGGGCGGGAGGGCTGGGCTACACGTCGGTGGAGAAGCGGATGCCGCCGTCGGGGATTTCGACGCCGGGCCAGACTCGGGCGCCGCGTAGTAGTTCGCAGCGGGCGCCGACCTCGGCGCCGTCCCCGATCACGGCGTCGCGGACCAGGGCGCGCGGGCCGATGCGGGCGCCGAAGCCGATGATGGACCGCTCCACGGTGGCCCCGGCCTCGACGCGGGCGCCGTCGAACAGGACCGCTCCGTCGAGCCGGGCACCGGCGCTGACCTCCGCGCCGCGGCCGACGACCGTGCCGCCGATCAGCAGTGCGCCCGGCGCGACACCGGCGCCGTTGTGTACCAAGGACTCTCCGCGCTGACCCGGCAGCGCGGGCGAGGGCGCGATACCGCGCACCAGATCCGCGGAACCGCGCACGAAATCCTCCGGCGTCCCCATATCGCGCCAATACGAGGTGTCGACGTGGGCCTGGATGTGCGCCCCCTCGGCCAGCAGCGACGGGAACACCTCGCGCTCCACCGACACCGGGCGACCGGCCGGGATCTTCTCGATGTATTCACGCCGGAACACGTAGCACCCGGCATTGATCTGATCGGTCGGCGGGTCCTGGGTCTTCTCCAGGAACGCGGTCACCCGGCCGCTGTCGTCGGTCGGCACGCAGCCGAACGCACGCGGATCGCTGACCCGCACCAGATGCAGTGTCACGTCGGCGTTCGTGGAGACGTGGGTGTCGAGCACCGCGCCCAGATCGGTGCCGCCGAGGACATCGCCGTTGAACACCATCACGGTGTCGGCGCGCAGCTTCGGCAGCACGTTGCGAATGCCGCCGCCGGTGCCCAGCGGCTCGGTCTCGGTGACGTATTCGAGCTCGAGGCCGAGGTCCGCCCCGTCGCCGAAGTGTTCCTCGAACACCTCCGCCTTGAACGACGTGCCGAGCACGACGTGGGTGATCCCGGCGTCGGCGATGCGGGCGAGCAGGTGGTGCAGGAACGGGAGACCGGCCACCGGCAGCATCGGCTTGGGCGCCGACAGCGTGAGCGGGCGCAGCCGGGTGCCCTGGCCGCCGACCAGGATCACGGCATCGGTCCCGTTGTCGGCGGCGGGCCTGGTGTCGGTGTCCGGCATCAATCTCCCCTGTTCAGGTTCGGTCCACGCGCGCGTGGTTCAACTCTTCGCGCACTACTGCTGCTGGGCTGCACGCTGCTCGCGCAGCGCAGATCGAACCGCAAGCTTGCAACGGATCGCAAGTCCGGCACGCAGCGCCAGCCGCAGCGGCGCCTGCCACCAGTGCGGATGCCGGTCGGCCTGGAAACGGTATGCGGAGGCGTGATGGGCGGGCAGCATGGCCTCCGGATTGCGCCCGGCCGCATGGCCCTTCGCGTGCGTGACCTCCGCCGACGGCACGAATACATTGTGCCAGCCGGCGCGGCCCATGCGGTCGCCGAAGTCGACGTCCTCCATGTACATGAAGTAGCGGGAGTCGAATCCGTCGATGGCGTCGAACGCGGCGCGGCGCACCAGCAGGCAGGAGCCCGACAGCCAGCCCACCGTGCGCTCGGAGATCTGCTCGTTCTCCTGCCGGTAGCTGCGGGTCCACGGGTTGCCGGGCCAGAAGGTGCCGAGCAGGGCGTGCCCCGCGCCGTCGAGCAGGCCCGGCACCGAGCGCGCGGACGGGTACAGGCTGCCGTCGGGCTCGCGCACCAGCGGGCCCACCGCGCCCGCGCGCGGCCAGCGCTTCGCGGCGGCGAGCAGCTCATCGATGGAGTCCGTACCCCAGCGGATGTCCGGGTTGGCGAGGACGATGAACTCGATCTCGGGATCGATCTCGGCGACCGCGCGGTTGATGGCGCCGCCATAGCCGATGTTGCCACCGGTGCGTAGCAGGCGGACATGCTCGTTCGCCTCGGCGGCCAGTTCGGGAGTTCCGTCGGTCGAACCGTTGTCGGCCAGGATGACCTGCGGCTTCTCGTCGGTGGCGGTGGCCAGGGTGCTGATGAAGTGCTCGAGATGCGCACCGGGGGAATAGGTCACCGTGACGACCGCCAGGCTCGGGCGCGCTGTGTCGGGGGTTCGCTCACTCACGACCGTGCAGCCTAGTCGGCCAGGCGACGCAGCGCGTCCCCCAGTGCCTCGCGCCAATCGCGCAGCGGGGTCAGTCCGGCGTCGACCCAGGCGCGGTCCGACAGCACCGAATAGGCCGGGCGCCGAACGGGACTCGGGAATTCGGCACTGGTGCACGGCCGCACCCGCCCCGGATCGGCGCCCACGCCCGCGAAGACCGCGCGGGCCAGATCGAACCAGGTCGCCCGGCCCGCGTTGGTGGCATGCAGGATCGGCGGGACGGCCGCGCCCGCGGCGCGGCGCGCGACCAGGTCCAGCAGCCCCGCGGCCAGGTCGGGCGCGAAGGTCGGCGAACCGAGCTGGTCGTCGACCACCGCGACGGTGTCGCGCTCGCGTTCCAGCCGCCGCATGGTGGCGACGAAATCGCCGTGGTCGCCGGTGTACACCCAGGCCGTGCGCACGATGTTGGCGTCCGGGGCCAGCCGCAGCACCGCCCGCTCGCCCGCCAGTTTGGATCGTCCGTAGACACTCGTGGGGCCGGTCGGATCGTCGGGTTCGTAGGGCTTGTCGGCGGTCCCGTCGAAGACGTAGTCGGTGGACAGGTGGATCAGCCCGGCGCCTACCTCGGCGCAGGCGCCCGCGAGCACCGCTGGGCCCGTCTCGTTACCGGCGAAGGCGGCGTCGGGATCGGACTCCGCGGCGTCGACGGCGGTGTAGGCGGCGCAGTTCACCACCGTGTCGCCGGGACGCAGCACGTCCCGCACCGCCTCGGCATCGGTGATGTCCAGGTCGCGGCGGCCCAGTGCGACGGCATCGGGTGCCAGTGCGAGCAAGGCACGGCCGAGCTGACCCGCGGCCCCGGTGACAACAAGCCGCCGTGTTTCCCCGGCGGCGCTCCCCGGCGACGGGGCGGTACCGGTGGAGGCAGCGCCACGAGGGGATGCGGGCGGGGGCACAGCAGTCACGCGGCCAGTCTGGCACGCCGCGCCATCAGCGGTTGAACCGTCGGCGCCGCAGCGTTGGCTAGCCTCGTTCCGGGGAAACCAATCACTGTACGGGGCCGTCAGGCCGGGGTTGGGCGAAATGCCCGAAAGGAACGGAAGAGTGCCGGAGAGCCGAAGTGAGTCGGTGCGGCCGCGCAGCGCCGGTTTGCCGCCGCTCCACGGCAATCGGGCGCGGGCGGGCGCCGGGGGACGGCCGCGCAACCGATCGGCGCGGGCGCTGGCCGTGGCCGCCGCCGCCATCGTGTTCGTCGTCACCGGATTCGGCTGGCACAGCGTCGACGGCCTGATCTCCGGGATCAACCGGATCGGCAACCTGGGTCTGGGCGGCGCCAAGGACGGCGCCACCGACATCCTGATGGTCGGCATCGACAGCCGCACCGACGCGCACGGCAACCCGCTCACCGCCGACGAGCGGGCCATGCTGCACGCCGGTGACGAGGTCGGCACCAACACCGACACCATCGTGCTGGTTCGCGTGCCCAACGACGGCAGCTCGGCGACCGCCGTTTCCATCCCGCGCGACTCCTATGTCGATATCCCGGGGGCCGGGATGGGCAAGATCAATTCGGCCTACGGCAACGCCAAGGAGAGCGCCCGCGCGAAGCTGCTCGCGCAGGGTAGATCGGATGCCGACGCGGAACAGCAGTCCACCCAGACCGGGC
The DNA here is from genome assembly GCF_054782435.1 of Nocardia thraciensis. Taxonomy (NCBI): domain Bacteria; kingdom Bacillati; phylum Actinomycetota; class Actinomycetes; order Mycobacteriales; family Nocardiaceae; genus Nocardia; species Nocardia thraciensis. The sequence continues at coordinate 225,205 of NZ_BAAGSM010000043.1, read as the reverse complement.
GGCAGGCGCTGATCAAGTCGGTCGCGGGTCTCACCGGGATCACCGTCGACCACTACGCCGAGGTCAGCCTGCTCGGCTTCGTCCTGCTCACCGATGCGGTCGGCGGTGTCCAGGTGTGCCTGAACGAGGCGGTCGACGAGCCGCTGTCGGGCGCGGACTTCCCGGCCGGGGAGCAGCGGTTGAGCGGGCCGCAGGCGCTGAGCTTCGTGCGTCAGCGCCACGACCTGCCGCGCGGCGATCTGGATCGGATCGTGCGCCAGCAGGTGTTCATGGCGTCGCTGGTACAGCAGACGCTGAGCGCGCGAATCCTCGCCAATCCGGGGAAATTGCAGCAGCTCAGCGACGCGGTCGGCCGTACCATCGTGCTCGACGAGGACTGGGACGTGGTGCAGTTCCTGCAGCAGCTGCAGGACCTGTCCGGCGGGCAGGTCAAGTTCGAGACCATTCCGGTCAAGGACCTCAACGGCAGCACCGCCGACGGCGAATCGGTGGTGAAGGTGGATCCGTCGGCGGTGAAGGCCTACGTCGCGGGGATGGTCGGCGGGAAGTCCGGGGGCGACGATTCCGGTGCGGTCGCCCCGGCCGAGGTGACCGCCGACGTGTACAACGCCAGCGGCACCCCCGGTCTGGCCGGGCAGGTCGGGCAGGCCTTGGTGGGCAAGGGTTTTCGCACCGGCACCGTCGACAACTGGATCGGTGGGCCGGTGCAGAGCAGCCGGGTGCTGGCCGGTTCCACCTCCGACGAGAAGGCGAAGGCGGTGGCCAAGGCCCTGGGCGGGCTGCCCGTGAGGGCGGAGGCCGGGCTGCCGGAGGGGGCGGTCCGGGTGGTGATCGCCGGTGACTACTCTGGTCCGGGTTCGGCGGCGGGCAGCATGTTCGACCTGTCCGGGTCCTCGGGCACGGCGACTCCGGTCCCACCCGCACCACCCATCGACGCTGGCCAGAACGGACCGAAATGCGTGAACTGAACCAGACCGTCACCGAAGCGGTGCTCGACCCGATCCTCGCCCGCGACCCCGCCGGACCCCGGATCACGTACTACGACGACGCCACCGGCGCCCGCATCGAGCTGTCCGCGCTGACGCTGGCGAACTGGGCGGCCAAGACCGCCAACCTGATTCGCGACGAATTCGGCATCACGCCCGGCGGCCGGGTCGCCGTGCTGCTGCCCGCGCACTGGCAGACCGCGGCGGTGCTGCTCGGGTGCTGGTGGGCCGGGGCCGAGGTGGTGCTGCGGCCCGACGAGGACGCCGAGCTGGCGCTGGTCGCGGCCGACCGACTCACCGAGGTCGAGGACGTCGCCGAGGTGGCGGCGCTGTCGCTGGATCCGATGGGCCTCCCGGTGCGCGATCTGCCGCTGGGCGTCACCGACTTCGCGACCTCGGTGCGCACGCACGGCGACCAGTTCCTGCCCGGCGGGGTGGGTGTCGCCCTGGACGGCATGCAGGTCTCCGATGTGCTCGCCGAAGCCCGCAAATCCGCCGCCCGCCAGGGCTTTTCCGCCGAGGACCGGGTGCTGTCCGGCATCGCGTGGGACACCCCGGCCGAACTGATCGACGGCCTGCTCGCCGTCTATGCCGCGGGCGCCTCCCTCGTTCAGGTCGTCAATCCCGACCCGGCCAAGTTCGACGACCGCATCCGCACGGAACGAGTCACCGCCGCCCGCCCCTGAGCCACACAGTTGGTAAGTCGTCCTACTCAGGTAGGTGGTGTGCTCCGACCGCGGGACGTTTCACTCCGGGGCGTTGTTCCGTACCGTGAAAGCAAGGTCGGACGACGAACGGGGATGGGCGATGAAGCCGCGGTACTGGTTCCGGTGGTTGGTGGTGCAGGGCGGGCCGCGACTGGTCTTGAAGACCTACTCCCGGCGCGGAGAAGCGCTGGCGCGGTTGATGTCCGCGCCCGCCTCGGTCGACGATCCGATACCGCTGCTGGAATCGCTGCGCGCCCGGGGACGGATCGTGCGCACCCCGCTCGGCTGGGCGACCACCGATCACGAGCTGTGCCGTACCGTCCTGCGCGACAACACCTTCGGCGTCGCCGCGGCCGAGGGATTCGTGCCCAAGCCGCTGCGGCGGTTCATGGAGCGGACCGAGCTGCCGCCGAATCCGGTGAGCCCGCCCTCCATGCTGGTGATCGACCCGCCCGACCACACCCGCATGCGCAAGCCGGTGGCGTCGGCGTTCACCCCGCGCGCGATCGGGCGGCTGCGCGACCGGGTCGAATCGGTGACCGCGGAACTACTGGACGCCCTGCCCTCCGGGGGCTCGGCGGATCTGGTCGCCGCCTACGCCTCGCAGGTGCCGATCGCGATCATCTCCGAGATGCTCGGCTTCCCCGACCACGAGCGCGAGCGCTTCCTCGCCTGGGGTGACGCGGCCTCGCCGCTGCTGGATATCGGCACCAGCTGGCGCACCAACCGCGTCGCCTCGGCCGCCATCGTGGAGATGGACCACTACCTCGACGACCACATCGCCCGGCTGCGCCGCGAACCCGGCGAGGACATCCTCTCCGGCCTGGTGACGACCGGCGAGCTGGACGACCGGGAGCTGAAGGCGTCGGCCACGCTGCTGATGGGCGCGGGCTTCGAGACCACGGTGAATCTCATCGGCAACGGCGTCGTCCAGCTGCTGAACCATCCCGATCAGCTGGCGCGCCTGCGCGAGGAGCCGGAGCTGTGGCCGAACGCCGTCGAGGAGGTGCTGCGCTTCGACGCGCCGGTGCAGAACACCGCGCGGATCGCCGGCCGCGACCTCGAACTCGCCGGTGCGCCGGTACGGGAGGGCGCCACGGTCGTGTTGCTGCTGGCCGGGGCCAACCGCGACCCGAAGGTCTTCGAGAATCCGGACCGCTTCGACATCACCCGACCCAATGCCAAAGAGCACCTGACGTTCTCGTCCGGCATCCACGTCTGTCTCGGCGCCAGCCTGGCCCGCATGGAGGGCGCCTACGCCCTGCGGGCATTGTTCGAGCGCTTCCCCGACCTCGAACTCGCGGGCACGCCACAGCGCCGCCCCCTGTTCACCCTGCACGGCTACAGCCACCTGCCGGTCATGCTCGGCCAGCGCGCCGAGCAGCCGGCAACGGTGTAAAGCGTTCCGGCGAAAGCATGCCGGGAAAGGAAGAGGAGCGCCTAGAGACCGGCCGGAATCAGCTGAAGCCGACTACCTGGTTGCCCCAGGCGGTGAGTAGGTCGTGGTCCGGGTCGTCTTCCACCCGGTCGGCGGCGTCGATGACCAGGGTGGTGCGGGTGGACTCGCGGTAGGGGGGCCAGTGCTTGGAGCCGTCGAGGGCCGCGGGCACGCCGTGTTCGGCGAAGGCCAGCCAGCGGCGCATCATCCGGCCCGACACCTCCGTCGCGGCCTTGCGGCCGCCCAGCCAGAATGTCGGATCGTGGTTCAGGGTGCCGAAATTGCCGAAGACGTAGGGCAATTCGGTGGCATGACCGGCGCCGACCCGGGCCGCCTTGAGCATCGGGGTGGCCTGGTCGAAGCGGTACATCCAGGTGCGGGTGTGGCGGGAGTGCGCATCGGCCACCCAGTGCGCGGGCATCCGGAACGCGGCGTCGGTGGACATCGCCAGGGCGCCGCGCATCTTGTCCAGATCCGGGTAGGCGGAGGTGATTTCGGCGATGCGCTCGGCGGGCAGCTCCGGATGGTCGGCGGCGACCGCGTTCAGCATCGCGTTCACCGCATCCGGCGTGACCGGCATGATCGGCGAGCGGAACAGCCGAAACAGCGAGGCCTCCTCGCGATTGGTGCCGATCATCAGCGGCACCCGGTGCGAGCGGCCCTCCTGGAAGCGGTCGGTCGGATAGGCCGGGAGCAGGTCGCCGTCGACCACGGGCGCGGCCGCCAGGCGGCCCGGCGACTGCAGCGGCACCTCGTCGAGCAGGATGCCCGCGGCGTCGGTGATCCGCTCGATCGGGCATTCCAGCAGTTCACCGGCCCGCTCCCGCGGCAACTCCAGCAGATCCAGGAACCGGCGCGCCACTCCCGCCGCCCGCTCCGGGCCGAAAACGGTTGTCGCGGGCGGGCTCTGGGCGATCGCGCGATGGAACAGCCCGGCGGCCCGCGGCGAGGTGAGGAGCGCGGTGACGCAGCCGGCGCCGGAGGATTCGCCGAAGACGGTGACATTGCCCGGATCGCCGCCGAAGGACGCGATGTTGTCGCGCACCCACTCGAGGGCGGCGACCTGATCGTGCAGGCCGAGGTTGGGCACGAAGTCGTGACCGAGGGAGGACAGGTCCAGGAAGCCCAGCGCGCCCAGCCGGTAGTTGACCCCCACCACGACGACCCCGCCCGTCTCGACGAGCTTGCGGCCGTCATAGATGCCCTGGGCCGCCGTGCCGAGGCAGTACGCGCCGCCGTGCAGCCACACCATCACCGGCCGCGGCTCGTCGGAGGTCGCGGCGGGCGCCCAGACGTTCACCCACAGGCAGTCCTCCCCCATCCGCAGGCCGGAGTCGACCGGCACCATGGCACCCATCGACTGCGGGGCGATCTCGCCGAACTCGGTGCAGTCGCGCACCCCGCCCCACGGCTCGGGCGGCTGGGGGCGGCGGAACCGCTTCGGCCCGGCGGGCGCGGCCGCGTACGGGACGCTGCGCCAGACGTGAACCGAGCCCTGCCGCACCCCCCGCACATCGCCCGCCGTGGTCCGTGCGACGGGGCCCGGACCCACCTCGTCCATCCCCAGGGCCGACTCGAAGTATTGAGTGCTCATCTTTCCCGCACCTCCTCGTACTCCCTTCCAACGAGAGTACGTCCGAGATCATGTCCGACGGCTGTATCGATTCGGCGACACTCGGTCAGGCGCGATCGACGTGGCCTAGGTCGCGATCGGGATCGATGCGGTCGCGGACCCGCTGCTTGAGTACCGCGATCTCGGGAAATCCGCCGTCGGCTTTGCGTTCCCAGATCTGTTCGCCGTCGAGCGTGATGCGGAAGACCCCACCCGAGCCCGGAACCAGGGCGACCTGCGACAGCTCCGCGCCGAAGGTACTCAGCAACTCCTGGGCCATCCAGCTCGCCCGCAACAGCCAGCGGCACTGGGTGCAGTACTCGATCGCGACGTGTGGCATATCCGAACCCTACGCGAGGCAGCGGGGGCGGCTATGCGTGAAAACGTTCTTCCGGCAACCCCTTTGCTTCGGTCCCATCGTATTTCTACGCCGAACATTATGGGCGCGGCAGGACGACCGCAACCCTTGTGAGCACATTCATAGCAAACGTTACAATTCGATATCACCGTCGATGTACACCCAGGCGCCCCGCACTCTGGCAAACCTGCTGCATTCGTGCAGGGACCCGCGTTTGCCCGCCTCCCGGTAATGGGCGCGGAATTCGACAATGCCGGTGTTGTGGAACGGCCCACCCTGCTCGATGCGCTCGATTTCCAGGAACACCCAGCGCCGCTGCGGGTCGAGGGCCAGTTGCCGCGGCCTGGTCCGCGGGTGCCAGGTTCGCACCAGGTATTCGGCGTCGCCGACGGCGAAGGCCGTGTAGCGCGATCGCATCAGCGCGGCGGCGGTCGGGGCGGGACGGGTCCCGTCCAGACGGGGCCCGCAACAGTCGCCGAACGTCTCGCCGCCACGGCAGGGGCACGGTGTGGTGGCTGCGGGACGTTCGGGCATTCGTCGATTATCCAGGGCTCTCCGCACCGTGCGCGGCGCGGCCGTCCGCGGCGTCCAGACCTTCCAGTTCCTCGGCCAGCCTGGTGGTTTCGTCGTACCAGCCGCGCAATTCGACGACCGTCGGCGCCAGCTCGTAGTCCTGGTGGTGCCCCGCCCGCGACAGCGTCGCCCACAGCGCGGCGATCCGAGCGGCGGTATCGGCGCCGGTATAGGACTCGAGCGCGAGCAGCTGCGCCCGCATGCTGCAGCGCGCCAGTGGCGGCGCCACCCGCAGCCACAGCTGATCGATGGACTGCTCCAGCACGATACGCAGAATCCACACCGTCGCGCGCGACCACAGCCCGCCCGCGTCGGTGACCGAGCCGCGCAGCAACTCGTCGGCCGCGGCCAGGCGCTCGGACACGGTCGGGGTCAGGAATTGATCCACTTGACGAGTTTCCTTGTGCCGGAGAGCAGTTCGCCGCCGCCCCGATCGATCCGGATATGCGCTCCCGCGGCCGCGTCGCGCAGCACCGCCCGCGCCCAGGCGGCCTCGCGGTCGAGCAGGGCGTTGAGATCGTCGACCCGGTCCGGATCGCCGAACACCGCCAGCGACACCTTCTCCCAGGTGGTGCGGGCGGCGTCGACGCGGCGCTGCACCTCCCGATGGTCGACCCCGGCGCCGAGCAGCGTGCGCCGTGCCCGGGCCAGCGCGGCCGCCTCGATCGCGGAGCGGCAGCAGGTCACGACCAGCTCCGCCGCGATGGCCCGGGGCAGCTGCCGGGTGCGCAGCAGGGCGTTGGCGTCGCTGAGATAGCGGCGCACCGGATCCTCGGCGACCCGGATCTCGACCGTGGAGCGCTCCCGCCGCTGCACGTCGAGCACGGTGGCGTCCAGACGCAACCGCCGCACCGCCTCGGCCAGGCGCTCGTCGTGGGTGAACACCACCACCTGGCGGCCGCTGCGCGCGGCCGCGGCCAGCACCCGGGCCAGCCCGTCCACCTTGGCCGGATCCATCGCCTGCACCGGATCGTCGATGACGACGAATCCGAACGGGCTCTCCGGGACGGTGGCCCGCGGCAGGAACAGCGCGAGCCCCAGCGCGTGCAGCTCGCCCTGGCTCATCACACCCAGCGCGGTGCCGCCGGTGTCGTCGACGGTGACGTCCAGCAGTACCTTCCGGGTGGCTCCGGCGTTGCCCTGCAGGCGAATCGCGCCCAAGTCCACGTTGCTCTGCTGGCGCAGCCCCCGCCAGATGCGGCGGGCGTGATCGGCCAGCGGCGCCATCCGTTCGTCGCGCAGGCCCGCCGCGGCGGACTTGAGCCACTCCTCGGCGCGGCGCACCGTGCGCAGTTCCGGTTCGGCCGCGGCCACCACCGTGGCCTCCTGCAGCCAGGCGGCGATGCGGGGCACCAGTGGCGTCCAGACGGCGTCCAGGCGGTCCAATTCCTTGCGGGCCGAACGGCGCAGCGTCTCCAGGCCGCGCACCGCGTCCGCGTGCGCGACCCGGAGGCGTTCGGCCAGGTCCGGGTCGTAACCGGTATCGCTCAGCGCAGCCCACGCCGACCAGGTGCGCCGCGCCGGGCCGGTATCCACGTTCGGCGCCTGCGGCGGGGGCGGATCCAGTTCCGGCGGCACCGGTTTCACCAGGAGTCGGGCCCGGTCCACGGCACGCTCCAGCGCCTCGCGAGCGGCCGTGAGCGCGGCGGCGCGATCGCTGAGGCGGGTGATCTGGGCGTCGGTCTCGCGTTGCCAGGACTGGTCGAGGGCGCCGCGCCCGCAGACCGGGCAGGCGCAGGCGCCGGCGGCGTCGACATGGGTGCGAGCCCGGCGCAGCAGATCCAGCACACGCAGTTCGGATTCGGTGTCTCCCGTCGTGCGCGCGGCCAGTTCCACGGCGCACCGGTCGACGTCGACGGCGGCGGCGTCGACCTCGGCGGGTTCGGGCAGTCGCAGCCGGAGTATGGCCTGCAGGGCGGCCGCGCCCGTCGGGTCGTGCCGCGCGCCGGCCAGTTCCCGTCCGATCGCCGCCAGATCCGGCGGCGTGGCGCGCAGCAGCTCCGCCACCCGGGTGGCGCGCTCGTCCGCGACGGTGGACAGCGCCACCAGCAGGGCGCTGCGTTCGTCCCGCGATTGCCGTGCGGCGCGCTCCAATTCGAGCCGCCGGACGCGGGTGCGCTCCTGCGCCGCGGTGAGATCGTCGAGACCGAGCAGCTGGTGCAGGGCGTCGAACAGATCGCTGGGACGGCCGTCGACGAGGGCGCCGAGTTCGCTGTAGGACAGGAACGGACGATACAGCTCCAGGGCCCGCGCCCAGCCCTCGGCGTGGAATTCGGTGGGCGCCTCGTCCTTTCGCCCCTGCGTCCAGGTGCCGCCGGGGAGGTCGGCGCCGTCGGGCCATTCCCGGGTGATGGTGAGTTCGCCGTCCTGCCCCGCGGTGGTCAGTTCCAGATCGATCCGGGAGACGCTGCCGTCGTGCAGATTTCGCCAGCCCTCCCGCCAGACCGCGGAGCGGCCCTCCCAGCGGCGGTTGACGCCCGTGAGCGCCAGCTCGGCGGCCTCGGCGAAGCTGGACTTGCCGGATCCGTTGCGGCCCACCACCAGCGTGAGTCCCGGGCCCGGTTTCACCTCCAGCGCCGCGGCCGGGCCGATGCCCCGGAAGCCGCGAACGCGGATGGCGCGCAGGAATATTCCGGTGTGCCCGAGTGCGGAGTGGGTGCGGTCGGGCTCGCCGCCGAGGGCGTCGAGCACCGTGCGAGCGACATCGGGGCTGACGGACGGGTCGGAGTTCAGGCGGCGCGATACCAACTCGGGCAACCGCGGCACGACATCCTGCGGCCCTTCCCCCAACTGCCCTCCTCGCGCTCGGCCGTCCACGTCGTGCGGCCCGCGACGGACCCCACGTCGTGCCGAACGCTACCGGATGGGCGATGAATCCGCGCCCACGACAGCGTATCCGGGCGAACCGGCCCGGGCGGGACGCTATGGCCATCGATACGGTTGATCCGGCCGATGTCCACCCCTCGGCCGTCCCGGCCGGGCAGTTCTACGGGGTTCACCCGAAATCGGGTGGCTCGGATCAACCGAACAGATCAGAATGCCAGAGTCCGGCAAGATAAGCAAGAATGCTTAACGTCGCAATCGCCCTCTGCGCCACGACAATTGGTTCGCTACCGGCCAGCGAACCTACCGGGCCGCGCGCAGCAGGCGCAGCTGACCGATCTCGGCGGCGTTCTTCATCAGTTCCGCGTTCACCCATGCCGCCGTGTGGGCGATCGTGTTGTCCGCGTCCTCACCCCAGGGAAATGCGGCGGGCGCGTCCAGGTCGGCCTCGGTGTAGCTGTCCAGCCGCCGGCGCCAGCGATCGCACAGATCTCCCAGCCACGCGGGGACCTGCGCCGCACCGGGCCAGTGCACGTCGCCGCGGTCGCGGGCCGGACCGCCCTCGGCGTGATCCAGTGTCACCGACCACCACCAGCCGATGTGCCAGGTGAGCCAGGCGATGGTCGGCACCGGGATCGGATCGGGTTCGGTGTCGGACCAGTCCGGGATCCAGGAGCCGTCCGGGCCCGGCCGGACCGTCCAGACCAGCGGGCCCGGCTCCCAGCGGTAGTCGTCCGGGACGAGTTCGCGCAGATGCAGATCGAACAGGGCCCAGGTGAGGTCGAATTGCCAGCGCAGCAGGTCACGGCGGGAGGTCGGCATCGGGCGATGATCGCACGGCGAGCCGGGGGACGCGATCGAGTTTGTCGGTGGGATGGAGTAGAAATCGGGTCAGACGAGCGAGCGGGGGCCGACGGTGACGATGACACGAGCGGGGATGCAGCCCATGAGGTGGACGGCGGAGCAGGTTGCCGCGCTGGCCCCCGATGCCGCCTCGCTCCCGGCGGCGCGGAAGCTGCAGGGCAGATGGCAGGGCGCGGGATGGAACGGATCCGCGCTGTGGGGGTTGTGCCGGGGCAGCGGATCCACCCCGTACCGCACGATCGTGGATCTGGGCGGTCCGGCATACAAATGCTCCTGTCCGAGTCGGAAGTTCCCCTGCAAACACGCGCTGTCGCTGCTGCTGAACTGGTCCGAGGGCGCCGTGGCGGAGTGCGAGCTCGCCGATTTCGCGGCGGAGTGGATGGTGACGCGGGCGGCGCGAGCAGCGAAACCGGCCGCGCGCACTTCGAGGGCCGCGACGGCGCAGCAGCGCCGCGCCCGGGTGGCGGCCGGGCTGGACGACCTCGACATCTGGCTGTGCGATCAGGTGCGCACCGGGCTCGCGCAGGCCGATCGGTCCTTCGCCGCCTTCGAGGCGGTGGCGGCGCGCATGGTGGACGCCCAGGCGCCCGGGGTTGCGTCCGCCCTGCGGCAACTTCCTCGCAACGTGGTTGTACGCGAGGACTGGCCCGCGCTGCTGCTGCGCGAGTACGGCCGCCTGCACCTGCTGGTCGCCGCCCACCGGCGACTGGACGGGCTCGCACCGGCCTTGGCGGCCAGCGCCCGCATTCATCTCGGTTACCCCACGACAGCCGACTCGGTGCGGAACGAGCCCGCGGTACGCGATCGGTGGATGGTGCTGGGCCACCGCATCACCGAGGACGACCGGCTGTACACCCGCCGAGCCTGGCTGCGCGGGCGCGACACCGGCCGCTGGGCCGTAATCGTCGACCACCGCTTCGGCAGCCCCGGCTTCCCCACCGACCTGCCCGCCCCCGGGTTGATGATCGACGCCGGGCTGCACTTCTATCCGGGCGCGGCCGCGCTGCGCGCACTGTGGGGCGAGCGCTACGGCGCACCGGAGCCTTTCACCACGATCCCCGATACGCCGGCACCCGGCATCCGAGCGCTCGACGACGAGGCTTCGGGGACCGCTGCCGGGGCACATGCCGAGCACGCGCGGGCGCCGGGGTCAGACCACTCCGGCAGCATCGCCGCGGCGCTTGCCGAGCATGCGCGGGCGCTCGATGCGGATCCGTGGCTGCGGGGGTGGCCGATGTTGCTTCGCGAGGTGGCGCCGGTGGCGGGCGAGAACGGGTGGTGCGTGGCCGAATCCGACGGGACGGCACTGCCGCTCGCACGCACGGCGGAGCAGCCGTGGCAGCTGCTCGGGCTGTCCGGCGGCTATCCGGTCACCGTGATCGGCGAGTGGACGGCCGACGGGCTCGTGCCGATCGCGGCGTTCACCGCGGGCGATATCGTCGACGTCGGTATAGAGGCGGTCGGTGGATCCGCCACCGCCTCCTCCGACGAGCTGACCTCGGTGGCGTTGCTGGGGACCGCCCGGCGGTCGCCGGATCCGGCCCGGCTGCCCGCGCCGGTCGCGACTCCGGCCGCGCGGCTGACCGGTGATCCGGCGCTGATACTGCTCGAAACCGCCGCACTGCTCGACGCATTCGAGCGGGGCGGCGTGGCCCCGGGCACGGCCGACCTGCCCGAGCCCGCCGCCGACGACGACCGACCGGCACTGCCGAAACCCGCCGCGACCCGGCTCGCACGGCTGCTCACCGAGCGCTCCCCCTTCCTGACCGAGTGGTTCGAGGCCGCCGCCCCGCACGACCGCCGGGCCCCGGACGCGCTGTGCGGCCTGCTGCTCGAGCACGCGAGAAGTCAAGTGGCACTGCGAGAACCGCTGCTGCGATTGGCTGGAGAGCGGGGGCGCTGGCTGGCCCGGCACAACCCGCAGTGGCGGCACCTGGTCCGCACCGACACCGGCGACGACGTGTGGACACACGGCCGCCCGGCCGAGCGGCGGGCCTGGCTGGCGGCGCTGCGCGGTCGCGATCCCGAGGCCGCGCGCCGGACCCTGACGGAGAGCTGGCGCACCGAGTCCGGCCCGGTACGGGCGGAACTGCTGTCCGTCGTCGCCGACGGGCTCACTCTCGCCGACGAGCCGCTGCTGGAATCCGCGCTCGACGATTCCCGCGCCGAGGTGCGCCGCCTCGCCGCGGATCTGCTTGCCCGCCTGCCCGATTCGATGTTCGCGCGGCGCATGGAGGAGCGCGCGGCGCGGTGGCTGACGCTGTCGGATGCGCGACTGCTGGCCCGGCTCCCACGCACCCTCGACGACGCCGACCGCCGCGACGGCATCGCGGGCCGGCCCGCCGCCACCGCCTACCGGCTCGACGGGGCGCCCGACGCCGCGGCGGAATGGCTGCGCCGAGTCGTGGCCGCTACTCCGCTGCGGCACTGGGAGACCCTACTGCGCACACCCGATGCCGCGGTCCGGACACGAATGCCCGACGGGATGCTCGGCCCGATGTTCGCCGGATGGGCCGACGCCGCGCTCGCCCAGCGCGATACCCGGTGGGCGGCAACGCTGTTCGACGTGCTCACCGCCACACCGACGCTGGGCGCCGATCTGGACCTGCGCCGAGAGCTTTTCGCGCTGCTCCCGCGGGAGGACCGGGTGCGCTATCTGCGGCAGCTGGACAGCAGCTGGCTCGCGGAGTTCGAACTGCTGGTCGCGGCGATGCCGCGCCCCTGGCCGGTCCCGCTGGCCGAACATCTGGTCCGGCTGCTGCTGGACCGCGAGCGGCTCGCGGCGGCACGCCCCGGCGCCCCGGGCCTGTCCCCGGCCTCGTACCGCACCCTGTTCCGGTCCGCCGCCGCGCACTTCCCGGTCGCCGTGGCGGGCACCGTCGCCGGCGTGGCGCAGCGCTGCGGGGATCCCTCCTGGCAGCACGCCTTCGATCGGCTCGCCCACGACCTGACCCAACGCACCACGATGCTCGAGGAGCTGCAGTGACCACGACCCAGGCACCCGACGATCTGCTGCGCCCGCATGCCGAACAGGCGTTCGCCGACGAACTACGCGCCCTGGCGGCGATCGACGACCGCCCGCGTCCCCCGTCGTGGCGGCTCTCGCCGTGGGCGGTGGTGACCTATCTGCTCGGCGGAACCCTCGACGACGGCACGGTCGTCAGCCCGAAGTACGTCGGACCGCGCCGACTCATGGAGGTGGCGGTGGCCACCCTGGCCACCGACCGCGCCCTGCTGCTGCTCGGCGTGCCCGGCACCGCGAAAACCTGGGTGTCGGAACATCTTTCGGCCGCCGTCTGCGGGACGTCCACGCTGCTGATCCAGGGCACCTCCGGCACCGCGGAGGAGTCGGTCCGCTACGGCTGGAACTACGCCCGCCTGCTCGCGGAGGGTCCCACCGAGGGCGCGCTGGTGCCCTCGCCGATCATGACGGCCATGCGCCGCGGAGCCGTCGCACGCGTCGAGGAACTCACCCGCATCCCCTCCGACGTCCAGGACGCGCTCATCACCGTGCTGTCGGAGAAGACGCTGCCGGTGCCCGAGCTCGGGACGGAGGTGCAGGCGGTCAAGGGCTTCACCGTGATCGCGACGGCCAACGACCGCGATCGCGGGGTCAACGAGCTGTCCTCGGCGCTGCGCCGCCGATTCAATACGGTAGTGCTGCCACTGCCCGCGGACGAGGACGAGGAGGTCGCCATCGTCACCCGCCGGGTCGAACAGCTCGGCGCCGCACTGGAACTGCCCGCGGTACCGGCCGCCGCGGAAGAGGTGCGCCGGGTGGTGCGGGTATTCCGCGAACTGCGCTCGGGGATGACCGCCGACGGGCGCACCAAGCTCAAATCGCCGTCCGGCACGCTGTCGACCGCCGAGGCCATCTCGGTCATCACCAGCGGCCTGGCCCTGTCGGCGCATTTCGGCGACGGTGTGCTGCGCGCCTCCGACGTAGCCGGTGCGGTGCTCGGCGCGGTCGTCAAGGACCCTGTCGCCGACGGCGTGGCATGGACCGAATACCTGGAGGCCGTCGTGCGCGAACGCGCGGACTGGGCGGATTTCTACCGCGCCTGCCGCGAGGTGCACGGGTGAATACGAGCCAGGATCCCGCCCCGCACAGCACCCCTGCCTACCAACCCGCCCCGCACAACACCCCGTCATTCCGGCATGCTTTTGGCCGGAATCCGCCGCCCAGATCCCAGCCGCAAGCGCACTCGGAGGACGAGGGGTCGCACCCCGAGACCCGAATCTTCGGCATTCGCCACCACGGCTCCGGCTCGGCGCGCTCCTTACGGCTGGCGCTCGATGCTTTCCGTCCCGACATGATCCTGATCGAGGGTCCGGCCGATGCCGATCCGCTGGTGGGCTATGTCGGGTCCGACGGCATGCAGCCTCCGGTGGCGCTGCTGGCCTATGTGCCGGACTCCCCCGCGCGGGCCGCCTTCTGGCCCTTCGCGACGTTCTCCCCCGAGTGGCAGGCCCTGCGCTACGCGGTGGAACATGCTGTGCCCGTGCGCTTCTGCGACCTACCCGCCACCCACACGCTCGCCATGGACGCCGAGCCCGGCGACCGCACCGACCCCCTCGCCGAACTCGCCGCCGCGGCGGGCTACGACGATCCCGAGCGCTGGTGGGACGCGATCATCGAATCCACCGCGGACGCGGACACCTTCGACGCGATCACCGAGGCGATGGCGGCCCTGCGCGAATCCGCCGGTATCGCCGAGTCGGAAACGGATGCGGCCCTTTCGCGTACCGCCCGCGAAGCGGCCGACGATTCCATCGATTCGCCCGCGAACGGAGCGCCTCATCCGAGCGACCGGGGGGCACCCCCGCGGGGCGATTCGATTCGCGAGCCGGTCGACGCGCATACTTTGCGGCGCGAGGCCTATATGCGGCAGGCGATGCGAAAGGCGTTGAAGGAGGGCGCTATTCGGCTGGCGGTGGTGTGCGGGGCCTGGCACGCACCCGCGCTGGACGGCAAGCTCGGCCCGGCGGCTCCGGACGCGCGGCTGCTCAAGGGGATGCCGAAGGTGAAGGCGACGCTGACCTGGGTGCCGTGGACGCATTCGCGACTGGCGGGAGCATCCGGCTACGGCGCCGGGATCACCTCGCCCGGGTGGTACCACCACCTGTTCGTCGAGACCGAACGGCCGGTCGCGCGCTGGCTGACCAGGGTCGCGACCACGCTGCGGTCCCACGACCTGCCGGTATCGAGCGCGCACATCATCGAATCCGTACGGCTCGCCGAGACCCTCGCGGTGCTGCGGGAGCGTCCGCTGCCCGGACTGTCGGAGGTCACCGACGCCACTCGGGCCGTACTGTGCGACGGCGACGAGGCCATGCTGCGGCTGATCACCACGGAACTGGTGGTCGGCGAGGCGCTGGGGTCGGTCCCCGACGACACCCCGACCGTCCCGCTCGATGCCGACCTGCGGGCCCGGACACGCTCGCTGCGGCTCCCCCGGCAGGCGTCCGCCCGGCAGCTGGATCTGGATCTGCGCCGTGACCTGGACACGGCGCGCTCGCATCTGCTGCACCGGTTGCGCCTGCTCGGAATCGACTGGGGAACACCGGCGGTCGGCGAGGTGCGCAATACCGGCACCTTCCGCGAGACATGGACGCTGCGGTGGGATCCGGAGCTGTCGGTCGCCGTCATCGAGGCCTCTCGCTGGGGGACCACGATCCGCACGGCGGCCGAGGCGAGACTGCTCGACACCGCCTCCGCGCCGGGATCCTCCGTCGCCGATCTCAGCGGTGCGCTCGAGTTTGCCCTGCTGGCCGACCTCGGCGGCGCCGTCGGCGGCCTGGTGTCCCGGCTGGAATCGGCCGCGGCGCTGGACCACGACGTCACCCACCTGCTCGCCGCCCTGCCCGGCCTGGTCCGCACACTGCGCTACGGCGATGTGCGCGGCACCGACGTCGCGGCGCTCGCGCATGTCGCCGACGGTCTGCTGGTGCGGATCTGCGCGGGCCTGCCCGGCGCGGTGACGGGACTGGACACCGACGCCGCGACCGAGGTGCGCGCCCTGGTCGACGGCGCCCACCTGGCCATCGCCACGCGCGCGGACACCTGGGCGACCGAACAGTGGCTGGCCGCGCTGCGAACCCTCGCCGACCGTGCCGACGTGCACGGGGCGCTGGTCGGGCGTGCGGTCCGATTACTGTGCGACGCAGGTATTGTCGATGATGCGGAGGCGGCCCGGAAGCTGTCGGCCGCACTGTCGGTCGGTCCCGCCCCAGCCGAGAAGGCGGCCTGGATCGACGGCTTCCTGGGCGGCCGCGGCCTGCCGCTCGTGCACGACCGAGAACTGCTGCGCCTCGTCGACACCTGGCTGCGCGGCCTCGACGACGACCAGTTCGTCGCCACCCTCCCCCTGCTGCGCCGCACCTTCGGCGCCTTCGAATCCGGTGAGCGCCAAGCCATCGCCCACGCCGTGCGCGACGGCGGGCCCGTCGCCACCGCCCCGTCGAGCGGTGCCGCCCACGATCCGCACCGCGGCATGCTCGCCCTGCGCGCGGTCACCGACATCCTGGAGGTCGCCGGATGATCCCGACCGAATCCGTCGAGTCCGAACCCGTCGCGGCGCCTATCGGCCGCACGTCGAACACGCTGGGCGAGCCTCGTTCCCGAGGGAGCCGACCGCGGACGTCGGGACCGCGGACCCGCCGCGGGGCAACAGCTCCCGACAGCGGCGAGGTCCGGACCGCGCCGCCCGAAGCAGGACCCGGCCGCAACGTCGGCACGGCCCGGAACGGCGAAGAGGCAGCACGGTGACCTCCATGGACGAAACACAGGCTCGCCGTTGGCGTTTGGTGCTCGGATCGGCGGCGGAGTCGGAGTTGGGCGGGACGGGGTCCGCGGCGGACGCCGCGATGGATCGGGCGCTGTCGGCGGTGTACAACGCCGATGAGCAGTCGGCGGCGGAGAGGCGTTCGGCCGGGCTGGGCGGTTCGGCGCCGAGGGTGGCGCGCTGGCTGGGTGATATCCGCACGTATTTCCCCTCGACGGTGGTGGAGGTGCTGCAGCGCGACGCCGTGCAGCGGCTCGACCTCACACAGCTGCTGCTGGAACCGGAACTGCTGGAGGCCGTCGAACCCGACGTACATCTGGTGGGCACCCTGCTGAGCCTGAACCGGGCGATGCCCGAAACCACGCGGGCCACCGCCCGCACGGTGGTGGAGCGGGTGGTGCGCGAGATCGAGCGCCGCATCGCCGCCCGCACCGTCGCCGCGGTGTCCGGTGCGCTGAACCGGGCGGCGCGTACGTCGCGCCCGCGGCTGCGGGATATCGACTGGGACCGCACGATCCGCCGCAATCTCGCGCACTACCTGCCCGAGCATCGCACCGTGGTGCCGCAGCGGCTGGTCGGCTACGGCCGCAAGGCCCGAGCGGTGCATCGCGACGTGGTGCTGGCTGTCGACCAGTCCGGTTCGATGGCCTCCAGCGTGGTGTACGCCTCGGTGTTCGGCGCGGTGCTGGCGTCGATGCGCTCGCTGCGTACGTCACTGGTCGTATTCGACACCGCCGTGGTGGATCTCACCGATCGGCTGGCCGATCCTGTGGACGTGCTGTTCGGCGCCCAGCTCGGCGGCGGCACCGATATCAACCGCGCGATCGCCTACTGCGGGCAGCTGATCACCCGCCCGGCCGACACCCTGTTCGTGCTGATCTCGGACCTGTACGAGGGCGGCATCCGCGACGAGATGCTGCGACGTGTCGCCGCCCTGCGGGAAGCGGGCGTCCAGGTGGTGGTCCTGCTCGCCCTGTCCGACGACGGCGCGCCGGCCTACGACCACACCAACGCCACCGCCCTCGCGGGCCTCGGCGTCCCCGCCTTCGCCTGCACGCCCGACAGCTTCCCCGACCTGCTCGCGGTCGCGCTCGACCGCGGCGACGTACAAGCCTGGGCGCACGCCAATGCCGGACGGAGCTAGCCGCCGGACACCGCCGCTACAGGTCCGCGATCGCCGCCAGCGGCGGGGTGCGCGCGGCACGCACCCCCGGCCACAGCGCGGCCAGCACGCCGACCACGCCCGAACCGATCAGCATCGCCACCACCTGGGTCCACGGCACCGTGATGGTGCTCAGGCCCAGATCGCGGAGCGTGCGCAGGAATCCGACGCCGAGCCCGAGCCCGAGCACGACCCCGACGACCGCCCCGAACACCGCGATCAGCATCGATTCCAGATAGATGCTGCGCCGCACCTGGGAACGCTGCATCCCCACCGCCCGCAGCATGCCGATCTCACGGCGGCGTTCGACCACGGACAACGCCAGCGTGTTGACGATGCCCAGGATGGCGATCACCACCGCCAGCGCCAGCAGTCCGTACAGGATCGCCAGCATGGTGTTGATCTGCTGCCCCTGGGCGCCCTTGAACTCCTCCCGATCCTGCACCTGCACCACCACATACGGCGCGGTGGCCTTCTCCAGGCCCGCACGCAGCTCGGCCATATCGGTGCCCGGGACCGCAGTCACCAGCGTGAGCACATCGGTCCGGAACGCCACCGGCATCACCTGGTTGTACAGCGCGGGCGACACCACCAGCGGCCCCAGCAGCTGGGTGTCCTTGTAGATGCCGGATACCGTGACGCCGAACTTCTTGTTGTCCAGGCTGGTGACCTCCACCCGGTCACCTGCGCGCCAATTCTGCTCCCCCGCTACAGTTTCCGACACCATGATGTCGTTGTCGCCGAGAGTGCCGGTGCCGGAACGCATCTCGTAGTTCAGCACGTGGTCCAGCGCTCCGCTGGGCGAGGTGCCGAACTGCTGATCGTCCCCGACCTTCATCGCCACGCCCCGCAGCGACACCACCTCCCGCACGCCCGCGACGTCTTTCACCGCCTGCGCGGCACCGAGCGGCACCCCGATCATCTGCGGCCCCGCCAGCACGTAGTCGGCCTTCACGCCCTTGTCCACCAGTTCGCCGACGCTCGCCTTCGCCGAGGAGCCCAGCATGCCGAACAGCGACACCAGCATCAGCCCGAGCGTCAGCGCGAAGGCCGTGGCGGCCGTGCGGCGCGGATTGCGGGTCGCGTTGTTGCGGGCCATCCGCCCGATGGGACCGAACGGCCGCACCAGCACCGCCAGGCCGCCCACCACCGGCCGCGACAACGCGGGGGAAGCGAACAGCATCGCGAGAATCAATGCGGCGGCGCCGATTCCGACCGTCAGCGCCGCGCTGTCACCGGTATTGCGGGCGCCCAGCACGGCCAGCACGACACCGGCCACCGCCAGCACCGCGCCGACGATCGTCCGCAACCACAGCGACTCGCCGACCGACGCGAATTCCTCGCGCATGGCCTCCACCGGCGGGATCTTCGCCGCTCGCCGCGCGGGTGCGTACGCGCTGGCCACGGTCACGACCAGGCCGACGACGAACGCTGCCAGCACGGTGCGCGGCAACACCTGCATGGTGCCGGTGGGCAGGCCGAGGTCGAAGGCATTGAGCAGCGCCGACAAACCGAAAGCCAGACCCACCCCGGCCGCGAGCCCCGCGGCGCTGCCGATCAGCCCGATCACGGCCGCCTCGGCGACCACCGACGTCCCGACCTGTCTTCGGCTGGCGCCGACCGCGCGCAACAGCGCCAGTTCCCGCAGCCGCTGCGCCACGATCATCGAGAAGGTGTTGTAGATGATGAACGTGCCCACCAGCAGCGCGACGGAACCGAACGCCAGCAGGAAGTAGTTGACGAACTTCAGCGCATCGCCGAGCTGTGCCTTCAGATCCTCGCGAACCTGGTTACCGTCCATCACCTTGTACTGCGGCTGCTGCAGTTGCTGCGCGATCCGGTCGCGCAGGGTCTGGTCCGCAACCCCCGGCGCGGCGGCGACATCCACGTACGCCACGTGCTGCCCGTCGGTGAACAGCTGGCGCGCCTGCGCATCCTCGAACAGGACGGCGATGAAACCGCCGGTGTCGGAGGCGACGTCGTAGACGCCGCTGACGGTGACATCGACGGTGCCGTGCGAGGGGATCAGGATCTTGGCCTGATCCCCGACTGCCAGGCCCGCGCGCTCCGCGCCACCGGTATTGATCGCGATCTCCCCCGCCCGGCTCGGCGCGGCGCCATCGACGAACTTCTCCGGCTCCGCGATCGCCCGGTCCGGCGGCAGATACGATTTGCCCAGGCTGGGCGCGCCGCCTGTCTGCACCGCATGCCCGTCCTTCAGCAGCACCACGGGGCCCTGCACGGCGGGCGCCACCGCGCGTACGCCGTCGGTCGCGGCGATCTTGTCGATCTCCGCGTTCGGAATCCCCAGGGACTGGCGCTCTTTCGGCTCCACGCGGACGTCGACGCCCTTGGCCTGCCCGGCGAAGATGCCGTCGAAGGTGCGCTGCAGCGTATCGGTGAACACGAAAGACCCCGCGATGAAAGCGGTTCCGAGAATCACCGACAGCAGCGTCAACGCCAGCCGCAGCTTGTGCGCGGCCAGATTGCGCAAGACGACCTTGCGCATGGGCTTGCCCGACATCAGAGGTTCTCCAGCGATTTCATTCTCTCCAGCACCGATTCGGCTGTGGGATCCCGCATTTCGTCGACGATGCGCCCGTCCTCGAGGAACACCACCCGATCGGCGTAGGCGGCCGCGTGCGGCTCGTGGGTCACGATCACCACCGTCTGGCCGAACTCGTCCACCGCGGCCCGCAGGATCGACAGCACCTCACCCGACGACCGCGAATCCAGGTTGCCGGTCGGTTCGTCGCCGAAGATGATGTCCGGCTTGCCCGCCAGGGCCCGCGCACACGCCACCCGCTGCTGCTGGCCGCCCGACAGCTCGCTGGGCCGGTGGTCGAGCCGGTCGCCGAGGCCCAGCCGTTTGATCACCGTCTCCAGCCATTCGTGGTCGGGCTGGCGCCCGGCGATATCCAGAGGCAGCGTGATGTTCTCCAGCGCCGTCAACGTGGGCACCAGGTTGAAGGCCTGGAATACGAAGCCGATGCGGTCGCGCCGCAGCCGCGTCATCTGCTTGTCCGACAGCCGGGTCAGATCGGTGTCCCCGATGTGCACGGTGCCGGAGGTGGCGCTGTCCAGGCCCGCCAGGCAGTGCATGAGCGTGGACTTCCCGGATCCGGAAGGGCCCATGATGGCGGTGAACTCGCGCTGCGCGAAGTCGGCCGACACCCCGTCCAGCGCCCGGACCTGGGTGTCCCCCGCGCCGTAGAGCTTCACCAGGTCGGTCGCGCGGGCCGCGCCGGTGGTCGGTTCGGCGGCCGGTTCGGTGCTCGGAGCATCGGCAGTCATGTCATCAGTCTTCCGGGACGTCGGCACTCTCGCCATCGGGGATCCCCCCCCCAATACCTTGGACGGAGCATTCCCGCCGCTGGGCGGAGCGCTTCGCGAAACCCCGCGACCTCCGCATACCCTCGTGAATATGGCACTGCTGGTGGTGATGCTCACGATCGCGATCGTCGCGATCGTGTTCGTCCGGCGCGGGCAGCTGTCGCGAGCCGGTGGCGGCATCCTGGTCGCGGTCGTCGCACTCCCCACCACCGTCGCCGAACTCGCGGAAGGCGTGTTGAACAACGACGGCGCGACGCGCATCGATGGGCCCACGATGGACTGGGCGGTCGCGCAGCGCACCGGCACGCTGACCCCGATCGTGCACACGATCACCGATCTGGGCGACACGCTGTCGATGACGACCGTCGCGGTGACCGCCTGCGCCTGGCTCGCATGGCAACGCCGCTGGTCACAGCTGGTGCTGATAGCGACGGTGGCCGTGGGCGCCGGGGTGACGGTGGTGGCCGTCAAGAACCTGGTCGGCCGACGGCGCCCGCCGGTCGATCATCTGGTGACCGAGTCGAGCCTGTCGTTCCCGTCCGGACATGCCCTGAGCACCACGGCGATCGTCGGGGTGGTCGCCACCGTGACGGTGCTGTCGCTGCGGGGGCGCGCGGCCAAGATCGCAGTGGGCACGCTCGCCGCCCTCTTCGTGCTCGCGGTGGGGGCCTCGCGGGTGTACATGGGCGTGCACTGGCCCACCGATGTGCTCGCGGGCTGGACCCTCGGCGTCCTGTGGGTCGTCGTCGGTGTCGCGGTGCTCCGCGCCGTCCGGCCCTCGGGCGCTCCGGCGCCGATCCACCACGAGGATGCGGACGTCAGCGCGTCAGCACACCGATGACTATGAGCGCCACCAGCAGCAGCACCATGCCGCCGACGATCAGGGCGACGGTTCCCGAACTCGACTTCTGTTGCGGCTGATAGCCGTACCCGCCGGGCTGCGGAGGATACTGCGGCGCCTGCTGGTACACCGGCTGCGGCGGCGGAGTCGCCGACCGCACCGAGGCCGCCGTCGGCTGCGGAGCCGGGCCGACCGTGTGCGCCCCCGGGCCGGTGGCCGGGTGCGGCGCATGCGGCATGCCCGGACCCGTCGACGGCCGAGGACCCATCGGCATGCCGGATCCCGTGGCAGGTCGCGCCAGCGGAGCGCCCGGACCTGTCGCGGGCCGCGGCACCATCGGCGCTCCCGACTGCCCGACCTGCGGTATCGCGTGCCCGGTGAATCCCCGGCCCGCCACCGGCATCGGCGGCGCACTCGGCGCGGCGAAGGCACGGCGGGCGGCGGCGGCGAAATCCGCACAGGTGGCGAAGCGATCGTCGGACCGCTTGGCCATCGCCTGCAGCAGGACCGCATCCAGCGCCCCGGGCAGGCCCTGCCGCACGCTGCTCAACGCCGGCGGCGGTCCCTGCAGATGCCCCCGGATCACCGCCGCCGGACTGGCCGCGGTGAACGGGCCGGTGCCGGTGAACAGCCAGAACAGGCTGCACGCCAGCGAATACTGGTCCGAGCGGCCATCCAGCGAGGCGCCGGTGAGCTGCTCGGGCGAGGCATAGGTCAGCGTTGCCGTGAACGTTCCCGTCTGGGTCAGGTGGCCGCCGTCGTCGCGCAGCCGGGCGATGCCGAAGTCGGTGAGGTAGACCCGCTCCCCCTTGCCGCCCGTCGCCTTGGCCAGCAGCATGTTCGCCGGTTTCACGTCGCGGTGCAGCACGCCGTTGCCGTGCGCGTAGTCCAGCGCCTCGGCGACCTCCGCGATGATCTGCACCGCCCGCTCCGGCGGCAGCCGCTGCGGATCCACGCTGGCGGCATCGATACCGTCGATGTACTGCATGGAGATCCACAGCTGACCGTCCTCGAGACCGCGGTCGTAGACGGTGACGATCTTCGGATGATCGAGCTGGGCGACCAGGTCGGCCTCGCGCTCGAAGCGGGCGCGGATCTCCTCGTCGGACACCATCTCCCGATTGAGCAGCTTCAACGCCGTCATCCGCGGCAGCCGCGGATGCCTGGCCAGATAGACCGATCCCATGCCACCGCGGCCCAGCTGCCGCTCGATGACATAGCCGGCGAAGACGTCACCGTTGGCCAGCATGCCCGCTCCCATTTCCCGTGCCGCGCACCGGGACCCGCCAGCGCAACGGCAGTACCGCAGATGAACCGCCGTGGCCGCCCGAATGCCTCGGCGGACCACGGAAAACACCGAAACCATAGCAGTCCGGGCGGGGTTGTCGGTGGCTACCTATACCCTCGACGCATGCGCATTGGAGCACACGTCCGTCAAGACAGTGATCCGATCGGCTTCGGCGAACGCCTCGGTGCCGACGTCATCCAGATGTTCGTGGTGGACCCGCAGAGCTGGGACAAGCCGCAGCCGCATCCGCGAGCCGAGGAGATCAAGGCCAGCCCGATCGACGTGGTGGTGCACTCCTCGTACCAGATCAACGTCGCCAGCACGAACAACCGGCTGCGCATGCCCTCCCGCAACGCCGTCGCGCAGCAGGCGCAGGCCGCGGCCGACCTGGGCGCATTCGGCCTGGTCGTGCACGGCGGCCACGTCCGTTCCGACGCCGAGATCGAGGCGGGAATCGTCAACTGGCGCAAGCTGTTCGACCGCCAGCAGGAGAAGGGCGGCTTCGCCGTCCCGATCCTGATCGAGAACACGGCGGGCGGCAATCACGCCATGGCCCGGCACTTCGACTCCATCGCCGAGCTGTGGGACCAGGTCGGCGATTTCGGCGCGGGTTTCTGCCTGGACACCTGCCACGCCTGGGCGGGCGGCGAGGAGCTGATCGGCGTGGTCGACCGGATCAAGGCCATCACCGGCCGCATCGACCTGGTGCACCTGAACTCCTCCCGCGACGATTTCAACTCCGGCGCCGACCGCCACGCCAACTTCGCCGACGGCACCATCGACCCGCAGCTACTCGCCGAGGTCTGCCGCACCGCGGGCGCACCGGTAGTCCTGGAGACTCCGGCCGAGGGGGTCGCGGAAGATCTGGCCTACCTGCGCGAGCACGTGGGCTAGTTCCCGGCCGGAATCCCGCATTTCGATCGCGTTGACCGCAACTCTGGCCGACAACCCCCGCCGGTGGTGTCCTCGAAACGTCGTACGTTTCGAGAAAGGGCCCCCGATATGTCAGTCGCTCAGGCAGGCACCGTGACCGTCGTCAAGCTCGGCACCCACATCGGCGCGCGGATCGAGGGGGTCCGGCTCGGTGGCGACCTGGACGCGGATACCGTGGCCGCGATCCGCGCCGCGCTCAACGAGCACAAGGTGATCTTCTTCCGCGACCAGCACCACCTGACCGAGGACGGCCAGTACGAGTTCGCCCAGTTGCTCGGCTCCCCGACCACCCCGCACCCGACCGTCACCTCCGCCGGTGTGAAGAGCCTGGCCATCGACTCGCACCGCGGCCGCGCCAACAGCTGGCACACCGACGTCACCTTCGTCGACCGCATTCCGAAGGCGTCGATCCTGCGCGCGGTCTCGCTGCCCAGCTACGGCGGCTCGACCACCTGGGCCTCCACGGTCGCCGCCTACAACTCGCTGCCGGAACCGCTCAAGCGGCTGGCCGAGGGCCTGCGCGCCCGGCACACCAACCAGTACGACTACGCCGCGGCCCAGGACGATTCGCCGAACGAGAAGGCCAAGGCCTATCGCACCGAATTCGAGTCCACCTACTACGAGACCGAACATCCGGTCGTGCGCGTCCACCCGGAAACCGGCGAACGCGCCCTGCTGCTCGGGCATTTCGTCAAGAAGCTGGTCGGCCTCACGGGCAACGAGTCGCACGCGCTGTTCCGGTTGTTCCAGGAGCGGGTGACCCGCCTCGAGCACACCACGCGCTGGAACTGGTCGCTGGGCGACGTCGCCATCTGGGACAACCGCGCCACCCAGCACTACGCGATCGACGACTACGACGGCAGCGAACATCGCAAGCTCACCCGTATCACCCTCGCGGGCGATATCCCGGTCGGCGTCGACGGCACCCCGTCCACGGTGATCTCCGGAAACGCCGACCACTACTCGGTCGTCGACGAGGTCGCCGAGGCCGCGTGAACCTCCGCACCGGGTGGTTGAATCGTCGCCATGGAGATTCGGCCGCTGGACGGAGTTCGGGTACTGGAACTCGGCAACTACATCGCCGCGCCGACCGCCGGGCGCATCCTCGGCGACTTCGGCGCCGAGGTGATCAAGGTCGAACGCCCGAAAACCGGTGACGAACTGCGCAATTGGCGACTCTACGGCGGCGACACCTCGATGCTGTACCGCACCGTCAACCGCAACAAGAAGTCGATCACCCTCGACCTGCGCAGCGACGCGGGCCGCGGCGTCGTGCTCGAGCTGATCGGGCACTGCGACGTGCTGCTGGAGAACTTCCGGCCCGGCATGCTGGAGAAGTGGGGCCTCGGGCCGGAGGTGCTCGGCGCGACGAATCCCGACCTGGTGATCACCCGGATCTCCGCGTACGGCCAGACCGGTCCGCTCGCCCAGCGCCCCGGCTTCGCCGCGGTCGCGGAGGCCGTCGGCGGGCTGCGCGAACTGGTCGGCGACCCGGACCGGCCGCCGGTACGCACCGGGGTCTCCATCGGCGATTCGATCGCCGGGATCTACGCCGCGTTCGGCACCGTGATGGCGCTGCTGCAGCGCACCCGCTCCGACGAACCGATCCCGCTGGCGCAGCGGGTGATCGACGTGGCACTCAGCGAGTCGATCCTGTCGGTCATGGAATCGCTGATCCCCGACTACCTCGCCTACGGCATCCGGCGCGAGCGCGTCGGCGGCCGGATGGAGGGCATCGCCCCCAGCAACGCCTACCCGTGCGGCGACGGCACCAGCATCATCATCGGCGGCAACGGCGACGCGATCTTCCAGCGCTACATGGGAGTGATCGGGCGGCCGGACCTGGCCGACGATCCGGAGCTGTCCGACAACGCCGGGCGCTGGCGCCACCGCGACCGGCTCGACGCCGCGATCGCCGAGTGGACGCGGCGGCACACCCGTGCGGAGGCGCTGCGCATCCTGGAGGAGGCCGCCATTCCGTGCGGTCCGATCTACTCCGCCGCCGATATCGTCGACGACCCGCAGTACCGGGCGCGCAACATGATTCAGCCGTTCCGCGTCGACGTGGGCGATCCGGAACCGAAGGAGGTCGGATTCCCGGGCATCGTGCCGGTGATCGGCGGGCAATCGCTGCCCATCCGCTCGGTCGGACCGGATCTCGGCGAGCACACCGCCGAGGTGCTCTCGACGCTGCTCGGCATGTCGGAGGCGGAAATCCGGGCGCTGGAAGGCAACTGAGCGGATGTGGACCGTCGGACGATCGTTTTCCAGGTCCTTTACCGACCCGGTGCACGTGATCACTCGGCGCCACATACCGTTTTCTTTGGAAATTCCCCCAGCGCAACATATTTCGGCCGTACGATGACGGCTCCCGGAATGTAGTTCAGGTCCGTTTCACAACGAACGCCAACACCCTCGACGTAGAATTGCACCGTTGTCTTCCCGAGTCCCGAAGCGTGGTTCCCACCCTCGGCGGTTGGCGACTCTGGAGGAGAGATGGGTCCTGAGCACCCCTGCGAGCAGCCAGAATCCCTTATGCCACAACGCTTTTCGCCCGCCCACGGCGACACGCCAGGCCAGCGCGACCACCGAGTTCGGCCACTCGAAAGCTCGGCCGAGACGCCACTGCCCCCGCACCGAATTGCAATTGCAAACGGCACGTACATTTTTCGGGCCCCCCGCCCGATTCGCAGCACTGATAACACACCCGGCACAGCTGAATTCGTTCCTACGATCCCTCGGGAGGCTTCATGCTGTTCCTCGATCGTCGCGACGCCGGCCGCCGACTGGCCGGACATCTGATGGCCTTCCGCGGCCCCCGATATCGTGGTCATCGGGCTCGCCGGCGGCGGTACCGCGGTGGCGTCGGCCGTTGCGACCGAATTGCGCGTGGCGCTCGATGTCATGGTGGTCCACCAGTTGCGCACGCCGGAGCGCCCTGAACCGGCCTTCGGCGCGATCGCCGAGCGGGGGGTGCGGGTGGTCGACGGCGAGCAGGCGCGGCGGCTGCACGCCGGCGCCGCCGAACTCACCCGGATCGAGCGGCAGGAGCGAGACGCGCTGCGGCGCAGGACCGAGCAGTTGCGCGCCGGCGGGCAGCGGCCCGAACTGGCCGGGCGCACGATCGTGATCGTGGACGAGGCCCTGCAGGCGGCCGCCGCCGCGCGAGCGGCCTGCCGGGCGGCCTACGCGCACGGCGCGATTCGCGTGGTGGTCGCGGCGCCGGTGGGCGCCGAGCCCGCCATCGCCGAGCTGATCGGCGATGCCGACAAGGTGGTCTGCCCGCACACCCGCGACCGGCTGACCGATATCGGCGGCTTCTACGAGGACTTCGAGCCCATGGACGACGACGATGTCCGCGAACTCCTGCGCGAAGGCCCCGGGCCCGCCGTGCTCGCACCTGCGCCGCTGCAGCGGACCGGATGACGCCGAGGTGACACGCCCCTAAGTCGGCCCGGGCAATCCGAACCGCTCGGCGAGCCCATCCAGCAGTCAACCCAGCGTCCAGCACACCGGATCCGCCGGACCGGCGCCGGTGCGCCCGCGGAACCAGCGGGCGAACGCCGGATAGCGCCCGCCGGCCAGCAGCGGTTCCAGCAGCGGGCGCGCCGCGGAGGTCGACGTCCACGAGTTGGACGGGAAATGGTGCACCGCAGCCGGTCTCACCACCTCCGGCGCTCTACTGGTACGGCCGGACCAGATCGTCGCCTGGCGATCGGCGGCGGCCCCGGACGACCCCGGCGCCGCACTGCGAACCGCCCTGGATCGGATATTGGGCAACGAGCTCCGGGCGCGCCCGCGGCGCCACCCTCAGACGAACTCGTAGTGCACGAAATTGCGGACCGGCTCGAAGCCGATCGCGCGGTAGATCTTGTTCGAGGTGGGGTTGGCGATATCGGTGAACAGACAGACCTCGGAGCCGTTGTCGCGCAACAGCTTCGAGACGTGCGCGGTGAGACCGCTGGCGTAGCCGTGGCCGCGCGCCTCGGGCGGGGTGTAGACGGGCCCGATGCGCGTCCAGCCGTAGGCCCGGGCCTGGTGCGCCACCATGCACACCGGCCGTCCTCCGTCCTCCCACAGCCACCAGCGCCCCAGCGCGATGCGCGCGCGAATGGCGTCGGCGCTCAGGCCGATTCCCGCCTCGCGCCGCATCTGTTCCGACCAGTGCGCACACAGCTCGATATCGGATTCACCGGCGCGGCGCGCGTTTCCGGGCGCCGCGGGCATCGACAGCGTCCCCAGCCGGTACAGCCTGCTCGCGACGTCTATCCGGAACTTGCTGCCGCACAGCGCACTCCAGCGTTCGGCGAATACCAGCGCCGCCCCCGGCGGACCCTCCACGCCCGGCGCGGCGGGAACTCGCTCCTCGAATGCCGCGGCCAGATCGGGCAGCGCCGGATCCGGTACGCCGCCCAGATAGACGCTGTGGCCCGCGGTGCACATGCTCGCGCCGATCACCGCCCCGTCGACGTGCACCGCGGCGAAGACGGCCGGGCCGTCCGACAGGCCGGTCGCATAGCTCTCCACGACGGTGGCGATGACGGTGTGCAGCAGGGGATCCCGCCCCAGAAACGCCGCCGTGCGGCGCTGGAACTCGGCCGCGTCGTCGGTCAGTTCGATCCTCATACCCGCCCACGGTAGGCGCGTTGTCGGCCGCCGCCCACCGGTTTCCGGTGCCGCGAGATCAGCGTGGGGCGTGCGCATCCGCGCGCAGCTTCAGCAGCACCAGCCCGGCGGTACATGCCAGAATCAGGCCCGCGACCGTGATCAGCACGCGGAGGTCGGCGATGCCCAGCACCGCGCCGACCACTCCC
Source organism: Nocardia thraciensis (assembly GCF_054782435.1). Taxonomy (NCBI): domain Bacteria; kingdom Bacillati; phylum Actinomycetota; class Actinomycetes; order Mycobacteriales; family Nocardiaceae; genus Nocardia; species Nocardia thraciensis. The sequence continues at coordinate 196,688 of NZ_BAAGSM010000043.1, read as the reverse complement.
CCGAGAAAGATCAGCCAAGCCGCCACGCGGGCGGCGATCGCCCAGACTGTGCGGCCCGATCCGGCCGCGTCCGAATCGTTCTGCGACACCGCGCGCAGCGGGGACGTCGAGTACGCTCCCATCACCACTCCTCGATGACGCCCGCCGATCCGCGAATTCCGCGGTGCCATCAGCAATCTTGAGGCGTCGCACGTGTAACTTCTCTCACACGTTAATTCCCCGTTGCCGAATCGCCACACGACACGGCGGAACGACACGCCGAAGTGACCGTTTCGATATGTGACTCGTCACTGTTTGAGAAAGCATTTCCGGTATCTTGCCCAAGCGTTCGGCCGTCTGGCCCGACGGCCCCGCCTTGGCTAAGGTAAGGCCACCCGACACGTACGAGGAGCGGCGGACCCATGGAGAACAGGGCGGGTTCGGGGGGACGCGCGGACGACACCCCACGCCGCCTGAACCCCAGAGTGGCCGGACCGGCGGCCGCCGCCGGGGCGGTATCGCTCGGGTTGGTGCTCATCGGCTCCTGCGGGCTGGGCCAGCACGACGTCTACGTATCCCCGCCGCCGCTGCAGGCCGACCTGCAATCCGCGCCGACGAGGAGTGCGACGGCGTCGGGCACCACGACGCCCGGGATCCTCATCCCGCCCTCGCCCAGCTGGCGGGTCGCGGTCAATCCGCCGCCGCGGCGCAGTCCCGTCGGCACACCGACGAGCGCGGACGCGACCATATCCGCCGTCGACACCACCCTTCCGGCGCCGCGTCCCGCACCCGGCGAGCCCACATCGGCCGACGCGGATCCGACCACGACGACCACGCGGCCCCGGCTCACCACCCCGCGCCCGACGACGACCCGACCGGCGCCCACCACGCAGGACGAGCCGTCATCGGACGGCTGGGACAACTGAGCTAGAGCTCGACCAGTCCGTAGTCGCCCACCTGTCGGCCGAGTACCCGCAGATGGTCCTGGCCGCCGCCGAAGGTTCGCTCGACGGCCGTCAGCCGCGCGGCGTAGTGGCTCACCGGGTACTCGGTCGTGATGCCGATGCCGCCGTGCATCTGGACCGCCTCCTGGCCGATATGCCGTGCGGCGCCGCTCACCTGGAGCCGGGCGCGCGACGACAGCACCGCGTCGGCCGCGCCGTCGGCGAGCGCGGCGGTGAGATACAGGCTCATGCTGCGCGCCAGCTCCAGCGAGACGTACATATTGGCCGCGCGCTGGGTCAGCGTCTGGAACTTCGACAGCGGGACGCCGAACTGCTTGCGGGTCTTCAGGTAATCGGTGGTCAGCCGCAGCGCCTCCGCCATCGCGCCGACCGATTCCGCGCACAGGCTCGCGTGCGCCGATCCGATCTCCGCCGTGAGCGCCGCGCCGGTGGTGGCGGCGTCGCCGAGCAATTCGGCTGCCGCGCCGGTGAATTCCACCTGCGCGCCGCGCCGTCCGTCGAAGGTCCGGTACGGCTTGCGCAGCACGCCATCGCCCTCGGCGGCGACCAGGAACAGCCCCACCACGCCGTCCGGCAGCACCGCGCTCACCACCAGCTCGTCGGCGCAATCACCGTGTGCCACCGGATTCTTCACGCCGGTCAGGCGGTAGCCGTCGCCGTCCGCCACAGCCTCGGCCGCGACCCGGGTCGCGGGCCAACGGGATCCGGGCTCGTCATGGGCCAGGGCGAGCAGCTTGGTGCCCGCCGCCACCTCCGGCAGCACGCGCTGCCGCTGCGCGGGCGATCCCAGCCGGGCGATCAGGCCGCCCGGCAGCAGCACCGCGTCGAGCAGCGGCTCCGGCGCCAGCCGCCTGCCGATCTCCTCCATGACCACCATGGTCTCCACCGGACCGGCCCCCGCACCGCCGTCCTCCTCGGCGAAACCCAGTCCCAGCACACCCAGTTCGGCCAGTTGCGACCACACCTCGCGGCTCCAGCCGAGATCGGTCTCGAGCACCTTCAGCCGGGTCTCCGGGTCGTAGGCGCGGGCCAGCAGGTCGCGGACCGTGTCGCGCAGCAGGATCTGTTCTTCAGTGAGTTCGAAATCCATGGCGACGCCTCTCTGGGGGATGGTAGGTCGGCGGAGCTTGCGGAGCCGACCGGGGCGGGTAAATCACAGCCCGAGGATGGTGGAGGCGATGATGGTGCGCTGCACCTCGCTCGAGCCTCCGTAGATGGTGGTCTTGCGGTAGTTCAGGTATCCGGGACCCGTGCGCTGCGCCCAATCCGGCGAGGCGATGTCCTCGGCGCCGACGGGCAGCGCGTCGGGGCCCGCGACGTCGAGCAGCAGTTCGGTGGCCGCCTGCTGCAGCTCGGTACCGCGCAGCTTCAGCACCGAGGAGGCCGGATTCGGCTTGCCCTCACTGGAATTGGCCACCACCCGCAGCAGGGTCAGCTCCAGCGCCAGCAGTTCGTTCTCCAGTTCGGCCACCCGCGCCGCGAACAGCGGATCGGCGAGCAGGGTGCCCTCACCCACCTTCGTCTGTGCCGCATACTTTTTCGCGACCGCCAGCCGGACCTTGGTACGGCCGACGCCGGTGATGCCGGTGCGCTCGTTGCCCAGCAGGAACTTGGCGTAGGTCCAGCCCATGTTCTCTTCGCCCACGAGCTGGTCGGTGGGCACCCGCACGTTCTCGAAGAAGACCTCGTTGACCTCGTGGTGTCCGTCGATCAGCTTGATCGGCCGGATCGTCACGCCGGGTGTGTGCACGTCGAACAGCAGCAGCGAGATGCCCGCCTGCTTCTTCGGCGCGTTCGGATCGGTGCGCGCCAGGCAGAAGATCCAGTCCGCGTACTGGGCCAGCGTGGTCCAGATCTTCTGCCCGTTGACGATGTAGGAGTCGCCGTCGCGCACCGCGGTGGTGCGCAGCGCGGCCAGGTCGGATCCGGCGTCGGGCTCGGAGAAGCCCTGGCACCACCAGATGTCGAGCGCGGCGGTGGGCGGCAGGAAGCGCTCTTTCATTTCCTGCGAACCGAATTGGGCGATCACGGGGCCGATCATGTTGGCGTTGAACGTCAGTGGCTCGGGCACGGACGCCAGCTGCATCTCGTCTTCCCAGATGTGCCGCTGCACCGGGGTCCAGTCCTTGCCACCCCACTGCGCGGGCCAGTTCGGCACGGCCAAGCCGTGCGCGTGCAGGATCTTGTGCGAGGTGACGATCTCGTCGCGGGTGAGCTCGCGGCCGTACTCGACCTTCTCGCGGATCTCCGCGGGGATCTCTGTCCGGTAGAACCGGCGCAGTTCGTCCCGGAAGGCCACCTCGTCGGGTGACAGGGCAAGTTTCATGGGGCGTCTCCCACCGTGTTCGGGTATCCGTCTCAAACTTACCCTTCGGTAATCTGACGCTGTCAGGTGGACCACACGCGCGATTCGTGGGGCCAACTCCGCAGTGGGCCGGACCTGACCGGCGGGGAACTGGTACGTTGCTGCGGATAGGCCGCGCTCGTCCCGGCGGCGCTCAGCGACATCGGGACCCATCTCGTCGTCGGCCGGAGAGTTCACGACAAGGAGCACCACGAGTGAACGGCAAGACCTTCGCGCGCCTGGCCGCGGTCGCGGCCGCCTGCGGACTGAGCGCGGCGGCCACCTTCGGCAATGCCGCCGCCGAACCCCCCGCCTCGCCGATCGACACCGCCCTCGAGCGGCTGACAGCCGAGGCGGGCGCGGACACCGCCGCCCGGGCCGGTGTCGACTCGCTGGCGAAGACGGCGCACCTGATCAGCGCCGCCAAGCTGGACGACATCGCGGGCGGTTTCACGCCGTTCTGGTACCAGGCGCCGACGTTCGGCTGCGGCACCAACTTTCCGGTCTCGCTGACCGCCGTCGCGGGTGCCGCCGGGGTCCCCGGGCCGGACCGCGGGATCGCGGGCGAGTACGGCACGGTGCGTTTCCAGGCGACCCCGAACATGTCGGGCTACCCCGTGGCCTCCGGCCTGACGGTCTCCTGGCTCAACACCGGCAACGGCCGCAGCGGCACCGCGCCCCTCGACGAGCGCACCGACTTCGGCACCCCCAGCCTGACCAAGACGGTCGACAGCGGCCCCGGCACCATCATCGCCAGCATGTGGGGCACCATCGGCTACCCCGGCGCCACCTGCGTCATGGCCCCCACGGTCGGCGTGATCACGGTCTACCCCAACCCCCTCACCGACCCCTACGCCCCCAAACCCACACCCACCGGGTAGTCAGAGCCACAACAGGTGCCACCCACACCCGCCGGGTAGCGCGCCAGCCGCCACGCCGCAGCTGGCCATTCCCGCACCCATGGCTCGTTCCCGCACCGCCTGCAACGGTTGCAGCGGGTGCGGGAGTAGATGCGGGGTGCGTGGGAGCTGGTGGGCGGCGCTCAGGAGCGGGGTTTGCGGCGGTCGGGGCGGCGGTATTCGCGGCGGGGGCCGCGGCTCATGGGGCGGTGTCCGGGCGGGCCCTGGTCGGGCTGCAGTTGGATGAGGATGCCGCTGATTCGGGTGCGGCGCAGGGCATCCAGGGTTTCCGGCGGGAGGTTGGCCGGTAACTCGACCAGGCTGTGGTCGGGGCGGATGCTGATATGCCCGAAGTCGCTGCGGCGCAGGCCGCCCTCGTTGGCGATGGCCCCGACGATCGCGCCCGGCACCACACGATGGCGCTTGCCGACGGCGATGCGATAGGTGGCCATATCCGCGCCGGTGGCGCGGTGCTGGCCCGGCTCGCGGCGGTGTTCGCGATCGTCGAACTTGCGCGGACCGCGCTCGCGACGCTCGGGCTCCGGCTCGGGCTCCATGAAGAAGTTGTCGCCGTCGTGCCCGCCGACCGCGAGCGCGGCCGCGATATCGGCGAGCGGGATGTTGTGCTCGGCCTCGTAGTCCTCGATCAGTTTGCGGAACAGCGCCAGTTTCGGCGAGGCCAGGTTCTCGGTGATGGCGTCGTGGAACTTCACCACGCGCTGCGCGTTCACGTCCTCAACGCTCGGCAGCCGCATCTCGGTCAGCGGCTGGCGGGTGGCGCGCTCGATCGCGTCCAGCAGCCGGCGCTCGCGCGGCGCCACGAACAGCAGCGCCTCGCCGCTGCGCCCGGCCCGCCCGGTGCGGCCGATGCGGTGCACGTAGGACTCCGTGTCGTGCGGGATGTCGTAGTTGACCACGTGCGAGATGCGGTCGACGTCCAGCCCGCGGGCGGCGACGTCGGTGGCGACGAGGATGTCCAGTGCCCCCGACTTCAGCTGCCCGATGGTGCGCTCGCGCTGGTTCTGCGCTATGTCGCCGTTGATCGCCGCGGCCGAGTACCCGCGCGACCGCAGCTTCTCGGCGAGTTCCTCGGTCGCCTGCTTGGTGCGCACGAAGATGATCATCGCCTCGAACGGCTCGACCTCGAGGATGCGCGTCAGGGCGTCGAGCTTGCGGTGATGCGAGACGTGCACCCAGCGCTGGGTGATGTTGGTGGCCGTCGCCGTCTTGGACTTGACGGTGATCTCGACCGGGTCCTTCAGGTACTGCTTGGAGATCTTGCGGATCGCGCCCGGCATGGTCGCGGAGAACAGCGCCACCTGCTTATCGGTGGGGGTGTCGGCGAGGATGCGCTCGACATCGTCCTGGAAGCCCATCTTGAGCATCTCGTCGGCCTCGTCCAGCACCAGATACCGCAGCTGGGACAGGTCGAGCGTGCCGCGCTCGAGGTGGTCGATGACGCGGCCCGGCGTGCCGACGACAACCTGCGCGCCGCGCCGCAGCCCCGACAGCTGCACAGCGTAGTTCTGGCCACCGTAGATCGGCAGCACGTGCACGCCGGGCATGTGCGCGGAGTATTTGCCGAACGCCTCGGCCACCTGGATCGCCAGCTCGCGGGTCGGGGCCAGGATCAGCGCCTGCGGGGGCTTGCCCTTGCCCTCCAGCCCCATCAGGATCGGGATCGCGAACGCGGCGGTCTTACCCGTACCGGTCTGCGCGAGGCCGACCACGTCGGCCCCGGTGAGCAGCGGCGGAATGGTCGCAGCCTGGATCGGCGACGGCGATTCGTAACCGACGTCGGCGATGGCCGCCAGAATGCGATCGTCGATACCGAGATCGGCGAAGGACGGGTCGGCTGCGTCCCTCTCGTCGGCTGGGGAATCACTGTCGACCGGTGAGGTGCTCATTGACCAGTACTTTACTTCCTGGCGGTGGCCGCACCGACCGTCGGCCCAATACGGTGAGACCTATGCAACCGCTCGAGCCGACCGTGCCCGGCGTCACCACGACCCCGCCCGCCGATTCCCCCGATCCCGGCACGGCCGCCGAGCCCGAGATCCGGGGCGCATCGGCGCGGCGCACCCCCGCGGATCCCGGAGCCGAGCCGCGGGAAGGCGTGGCCACGAGCTACTCGGCCACGCTGGAACCGGCCGCGGGCGCGCGCCCGCGGACCGCGGCGCAACCCGGTCGCTCGATCGACGTCGCGGTGGTCCAGTTCTCCCCGTACACCGACAAGGACGCCAATCTGGCGCAGCTGCGGGCCGAGGTGCGCGCGGCGGCGGAGCACGGCGCGCGGGTGGTGGTCGCGCCCGAGTATTCGATGTTCGCGGTGACCCGGCTGGACCGGCGGGTGCTCGCGGCGGCGGAACCGATCACCGGGCCGTGGGTGGACGGGCTCCGCGGGCTCGCCGCCGAATTCGGCGTCCACCTGGTGGCGGGCGTGGTCGAGGCCCCGGGCGGCGCAGAGCGCGACCACGTCTACAACACACTGGTCGCCGCGGCGCCCGACGCCGAATTCGTCGCCGTCTATCGCAAGGTGCACCTGTACGACGCGTTCGGGTTCCGCGAGTCGGACATCGTGGCGCCCGGCGCGGTCGCCGACCCCGCGACCTTCACCGTGGACGGTGTGACGTTCGGCCTGCAGACCTGCTTCGACCTGCGATTCCCGGAGGGCTGCCGACGCGTCGCCGCCGCCGGGGCGCAGGTGCTCGTCCTTCCGGCGCAATGGATTCCGGGCCCGGCGAAGGTGGACCAGTGGACGACGCTGCTGCGCGCCCGGGCCATCGAGAACACCGTCTACGTGGCGGCCGCCGATCAGGCCGCGCCGCGCGGGGCGGGCGCCTCCATGATCGTCGACCCCACGGGCACGGTGCTGGCCGAACTGGGCGAGGGCACCGGAATCGCCACCGCCCGAGTCGATCTCGGCCATCTCGAACAGGTGCGCGCGACCAATCCGAGCCTGGCGCTGCGCCGGTTCACCGTCGAACCTCGGTAGCCGCGGGCGAAGAACGGCCCGCGCGGGCACGGTTTGTTTTCGGTTCGACCACGAGCACGGCGATCGGAACTAGACTCGACAGACCATGATCTATCCCGATCGGGCCACCGCCGGTCGCGCGCTGGGTGAGTCGCTACGGCACCTGCGAGCGTCGGACCCGCTGGTGCTCGGGCTGCCCCGGGGCGGGGTGCCGGTCGCCGCGGCGCTGCGCGAGACGATCGGCGGGGACCTCGACATTCTGCTGGTGCGCAAGCTCGGCGTGCCGTGGCAGCCGGAGCTGGCGATGGGCGCGATCGGCGAGGGCGGGCTGCGGGTGCTGAACGAGGATGTGATGCGGCACAGCGGGGTATCCCCCGAGCAGTTGGCCGAGACCGAGGACCTCGAGCGCGCGGAATTGGAACGGCGCCAACGGATCCTGCGCGCGCACGCACCCCCGATCTCGCCGCGGAACCGCACCGTGGTGATCGCCGACGACGGAATGGCAACCGGCGCAACTGTCGCGGTGGCCTGCCGGATCCTGCGGCTGCACGATCCGCGATGGATCACGGTGGCCGTGCCGGTCTCGTCGGCCGAGGCACTGCATCGCATCGAGAAGCTGGCCGACGAGACCGTCTGCCCGCTGGTGCCGCGGGTGCTCGGCGGGGTCGGCGGCGCCTACGAGGACTTCCACCAACTCAGCGACGACGAGGTGCTGGAGCTGATCAGCGCCGCCACCCGGGACGGCTGACCCGGTCCTCGGCCCGCCCTCACCAGTCGGCGGTCTCGGTGACCAGTCGCTCGGCCGCGGCGATCAGCGGCCGCAACTGGGCGGTGAAGGCCTCGGCATTCACCGGGACGATGTCGACCTCGCCACGCGTGCGCACCGTGTAGCGCCCGTCGCCGGTCAGATCGATCCAGCAGAGCACGCCGAGCGGGCGCATGGCCCCGTCTGCGCGCCGCGCCGAGACCACCATCTGGCCGAGGCCGTCGCGCGGCTGCTTCAGCATCCGCCGCATCCGGGCGGATTCCGTCGGCCCGGCGACCGGCACCGTCACCAGGTCGCGGCTGTCCTCGCGCACGCGGTCCACCGGTGCGGTGCGGCGCGGCCCGGCGCCCGGCACGTTCTCCGGAAGCACCGAAACCACCCGCGCCGCCAGGGTTTTCGGAGTACCGACGAACAGCCGGACCTCCGCTCCCCGATCCGGTTCGGCACCGGCCCGCTGGGCCGCGACCACCGTGACGTGCCCGGCGGCGGCCCCGAGTACCCGCACCGGCTGCGCCTTGCCGCCCGGGCCGTGCTCGCCGAACACCTCTACCTGGATCGCGGGCCGCGCCAGCACCCGCAGGGCCGCCTCCAGGTCGGGATCCAGGGTGCGGTCACACCAGTCGCGCAGCCCGGGCAGTTGCGCGGCGCGTTCGGCGCTGTCGCGGGCCGAGAGCCGGACGGCGAGCGGATACGGGATACGGTCGCCGTCGGTGCGCTCCCAGGCCAGCGCGAACTGGTCCGGGGTGAGCGTCCATCTCACCGGCGGCGGCCCGACTCGATCGTCGTGATCTCGTTCATCCCGCGGTCAGTAGTCCTCGGCCCATTCACCCAGCACCGGCGGCGTGGTGGGGTCGAGCTGCCCGACCAGGTCCGTGCCGGGTTCGGCGGGCTCCAGGTAGGTCGGCTCGTCGAAGTCGGAGTAGAACTCGTCGTCCTCGTCGTCTTCGTCGTCGTCCTGGGAACGCTTGGGCGGCAGGGGAATACCGGCCCCGGAGCGGACGGCGTCCCCGGCGGCGAATGCACCGCCCGCCAGCCCTCCCACGACACCGGCGCCCATACCGCTCACGGTATCCGTGGCGGGGTCGCGCCGCCGCTCGTGCTCCTCGCGCTTGCGCTGGTCATCGGAGCCCTGGGACGTGGTGGCGGTCGCGGACGGGCGAGTCGGCACCGGACCGGACACGGCGCCCGCCGACGCCGCGACGACCGAATCCGATTGCGGGACAGCGGCACTCACCGCCGCCGCGGCATTCGCGACCGCGGGGCGATCGAGTTCCGGTGCGACTGTTCCGGTTCCGGCGGGCACGGTGGCCGCCGCCGGGGCGGTCGCCTCGGGTGCGCCGGGCACCGCCTCGGACGCCACCGCATCACCCACGGCCTGCTCGGGCCGTACCGCCTGCGGCTCGGCGGCCTCCTGCGGCCGCACCGGCTCCACGACCGGGCCGGGCGCCGTCGCCGCCCGCAGCCCCGCGGCGGAGTCGGTCGCGTTCGGGCCGCCGCCGTCGCCGCCGGGCACCGGGGCCGGGGCCGCGGCCGTCGGAAACATGCCGCCGTCGTAGAAGGCGGGGACGCCGTTGCCGGTGGGGACGAACGCCCCCGCGTACACCGTCTCCATCACCCGCACCACATCCTGGCGCAGCCCCTCGGCCTGCTTCTGGACCGACACATTGAGCGTGGCGCGCTTGGGATCCAGCAGCGCCGCCTGCAGATCCGGCCCCGCGGACGCCGGCTTCGACACCGCCGCGCGCAGCGTCTCGGCCGCGTCGTTGGCCTGCCCGAGCCGCCGGGCGACGTCCGACATCACATCGGCCACATGCTGGCCCAATTCCTCGAATGCCTGCATCGCGGCGACGGCCTGCCGCGCGGCGCCACCGCGCCAGCCGTCGGCGACGGCGCCGCGGATCTCGGCGTGGGCCTGCTGGACCGCGTCCCCCAGACCGGTGGCCGCACCCTGCCAGGCCTGCCGCCCGGCGGTGAGCACCTCCGGATTCAGCTGCAGCACACCGCGATAGATCTCGTCGTAGCGCATCTGGTCGAAGACCTCGACCGTCGGCGCATAATCGGGGTCGGGCGCGCCGGTCCCGGGTGCGTTCCCGGTCATCCTATGCATGGCCGACCCCCACCGTCGCCGTCCCGACCCGGCCGATCGCCGCGGAGACATCCGAATCGTGCTGATCGTAGGCCGCGGCGGCCGCGCGCAGGGTGTGCGCCAGCTGCCGCGCGGCGTCGGCGTACTCCTGCAGGCGCCGCAGGCCCTGCGCCGCCTTGTCCTCGAAGCCGCGCCGCAGCGCCGCGCCGGATTCGAAACCACCGAAGCCGGGTAGCGCCGCGGCGGCGCGTAGCGTCCGGATCTGCTGCTCCACTTGATCGGCGAGCTGTTCGTAGCGACGCGCGCAACGCTCGTGGACCCCGTCGGCGACGAGCACGCCGTCGATCCACAGCCGGCCGTCGTCGACCGCTTGGGTCAGCACGGCGACGTCACCGCGCAGGTCCCCGGATTCTTGTGACTGCACCGGTCCCCCTTTCTCGTGGTCACAGCGCGGGCGCGCGGCCCGCGACGACGCCCTGGATCCACTCCACGATGTCGGCGGTGACCTGTGTCCGCACCGGTTCGTGCAGCAAATCGTGCCCCGCATCGGCATATTCGCGCAAGCGCAACCCTACCGACCGCGGCCGTCCCGTCCAGTCCCGAACGGCATCGATAGGGGCTCGGCGGTCGTCTTCGCCGTGCAGCACCAGCACCGGCAGCCCGGCGGGCAGTTCCGGCGCCGGGGTGATCGCCCGGCGCGGGGTGCCGATGAGGACCAGCCCCGCACAATCGGGCCGCGCGGCCAGCGCGGTGGCCGCGCCGAGGGAGTGCCCGGCGACGATCAGGGCGGCGCCGGGACAATCGGCGCGCACCAGTTCGACGAAGGTCCGGGCGTCGGCGGCGAGGTCGGGCAGGGTGCCGGGGGCCCGCGGATCGCCCTCGCTGAGGCCCTGACCAGGAACGTCCAGCGCCCAGGTCTCGATGCCCGCCACACCGAGTCCACCGGCGAACAAATGGTAGTGCCCGCTGTGCTGCCCGGAGCCCGGCAGCAGCGCGACCACCGCCGCCGGGCGGTCCGCTCGCCACCGCCGAAAATGCAACCGTCCCCGCACACCGTCGAAAAACGGCATCCCGCAGTCCTTTCCGCGCCTCGTCGTGGAAGATCATCATGATCGTGCGCGCCGCCGCGCGAAAATCCGGACCACCACCTGCGACGACACGCCCCCCTCGCGCCACGCCGAACTACCTCGACTGATTACGCTGGGTCGCGACCCGGCACGCAAGGATGCGGCGGCCGGTGCGGGTGTCCGAGGCGCAGGAGGGCCGCGATTGATTCTGGTCGGTGATCGTGTCGTGTGCAGCACCGGCGACCTGGTGGCGGCAGCACGCTGTGAGTTCGCGGTGCTGCGCGCACTCGACGCCGAACGGGGACTGGTGGCGCCGGTGGGTACCGGCGCGGGCGCCGTGCTGACCGAGCACGGCGAGATCGACTTGCCCGGACCCGATTTCGTCCGCATCGATCCCGCCGACTCCGGCACGACCGCCGACCTGGCTCGCGCCGACCGGGACACGGTGTCGGCACTGCGGCGCGGCGCGGAGGTGATCGCCGGCGCCACCTTCTTCGACGGCGCCTTCGCCGCCTCCTGCGCGGCGCTGGTCCGCACGGCAGTCGCCGAACGATCTCCGATCCGGGAATCCGCGGCGGGCCACGGCGCCTCGGAGCTGCCGAGCGAGTGGTCCGACAGCGCCGCGATCGATCACCGCGGCCAGGGCCAGGTCGTCGACGGCGACGCGCTGAGTTGCTCGTTCGCGGATGGGGCCGGAGGCGTGGGCGGTGCGCCCGGTGACGATGCGCGGACGCATACGGCGGCCCCGGACGCCACCGCCGATAACGCCGCCGGTGACATGCCCGCGGCCCTCGCCGCCCCGGCGGCCGAGCACACGGGCGCCGATACCGCAGGCATCGGCGCCGCGGTGAGCGGTTCGCACGCCTCGGCCGAACCCGCCTACATCGTGTACGGATCCGCGCGCGCCGAGGCGCCCACGGCGTTGTTCATCGAACTCGCGGCGTGCGCGGAAGCGGTGCGGCGCAGCGGCTTCCGGGTAGACCCCATGCTGCGGGTGCGACATTCGGACGGCTCGGAGTCGACCCATCCGCTGGCGGAGGCCATTCGGGTGTACGCCGCGCGGCGACGCCGGTTGGCGGCGATCATCGAGGCCAAACAGGACGAACTACTGCCCGTGCAATGGGGCGATCGGCGATATCTGGCGTGCGGCCGCTGCGCCGCCTGCACCGCCGAACTGGTGGCGGGGCGCGATCTGCTGCTGGTCGCCGGTATGCGGCCCGCCGTGCGGGCGCAGCTGCGCGACGCGGGCATCACGACGGTGGAGCGGCTGGTGCGGGCCGATGCCGCGGTGACCCGGGTCGCGACCCAGACATTCTCCGCGCTGCGGCGCCAGGCCGAGGCGCAGGTCCGGCACGAGCGCACCGGCGAGCCGGTGCACGCGCTCGTCGATCCCGCGGCCCTGGCGGCCCTGCCCACCCCTTCGCCGGGCGATGTCTTCCTCACCGTCGCGGGGACCCCGGCCGCCGTCGTCGGCGTCGGGGTGCTGCCCACGCGTCCACCGCAGGACGACGCCGACCCCGGCGACCTCCGCAACTCCGGCGACCCCGCCATCCTGTTCCATGCCTTCGGCCTGCACGACGATCCGGCCGCCCTGCTCGAATTCCTGGCCGAGCGGCAGGAGAACCATCCCGACCTGCGCATCTACCATTACCGCTCGCCCGCCCGCCCGCTGCTGGCCGAGCTGTGCGCGCGCTGCGGCGCCGACGAGGTGGTCGCCGACGACCTGCTCGGCGCGCTGGTGGACCTGTATCCGATCGTGCGGGCGGCACTGGTCGTCGGCGAGCGGTCGTACGAACTGGGCGACCTGGCGGGCCTGCTCGGCACGCGGACCGCGGTCGGCGATCTGGAATCGGAGTGCGCGCAGATTCCGCGGCTGCGGGACCGCCTGCGCGATTTGGCCGCCGACAACGACATCCGCGCGTGCCCCGCACCGCGCGACACCCCGGCCGAATCGCCCGCCGCGGTCGAGGACGCCCTGCGCGAATTCGCCTTCGACGATCGGGGTGCGCACACCGAACCGGCTCCCGCCGAGGCCGCGGCGGGCGCCCCGGAGGCGACGACCGGCGACGCCGCGGAGCCCGCCGCGGCGGACCGGGACGGAATCCGCACTCCCGCACAGCGGTCCGCGGCGCTGATGGCCGCCGCCCTGGGCTACCGCCGCCGCGAGCGCCAGCCGCTGCACTGGGCGCACACCGACCGCCTGCACCGGCCGGTCGCCGAATGGGCCGATACGCCAGGGGTTCTCGTCGCCGACTGGGGCACCGTGGACACCAAGTGGCACAGCACCGGCCACGGGCCGATGCGGCGCTATCTGAAGCTCACGGGACGGCTTGGCACCGGCAGCGCGCCGCCGCCGGGGACGCCCGTACTCACCCTCTACGACCGCCCGGTCCCCGGTATGCGGGCCGTGCCCGGCCGCCGCGCCATCGCCCGCGCCACGGTCCTGGGCTGCGCGCTGGACGACAATTTCGACGACCTCGTCCGCGTCGAGGAACTGTTACCGGACGGGTGCGCGCTCTACGACGACCTGCCGGTCGCGATCGTCCCCGGAACGCCCGGACGCGACGAGAACATCGAGGCCGCACTGGAATCCGCCGCACACGACCTGCTGGTGAGCCTGCCTGAGGTGCCCGCGACCGCCGCGTTCGACCTGCTGTGCCGCCGCGCGCCGCGGCTGCGGTCGGCGGACGCGCTGCCGGAGGCGTTCGGCGATCACGCCGCCGCGATCACCGCCGCCGTCCTCGATCTCGACGATTCGTACGTCGCCGTGCAGGGCCCGTCCGGCACCGGCAAGACCGATACCGCGGCGCGCGTGATCGAGCGGCTGGTCACCCGCTACCGGTGGCGGGTCGGCGTCGTCGCGCAGTCGCACTGGGCGGTCGAGGAGGTGCTCGACGCGCTGGTGCGGGTCGGTGTGCTCCCGGAACTGGTGGCGAAATCCGATGCCCACGCGGTCGCGCCGGAGTGGCTGTCCATCGATCCCGCGCGCTTTCCCCGCTTTCTGGACACTGCCGTCAACGGCTGCGTGATCGGCGGGCTGCCCAACGACCTCGCCGACGCCGAGCGGGTGCCGCCTGGCGGCCTCGACCTACTGATGGTCGCCGACGCCGGGCACTTCCCGCTGGCCGACGCGGTCGCCGTGGCGGGCAGCGCACGCAACCTGCTGCTGCTCGGCGACCCCGCCCCGCTGCCGGGGCACGGCACCCATCCGGAACCGGTGCACGAATCGGTGCTCGGCCGGTTGGTCGGCGACAACCCCACGCTGCCCACGGAGTTCGGATACTTCCTGGACCGCACCTGGCGGATGCATCCGCGGCTGTGCGAACCGGTATCGCGGCTGCGCTACGGCAACCGGCTGCGATCCACCGAAACCGTCACGCTCGCACGCGATCTGGAGGGAGTGCCGCCGGGCGTGCGGTCGGTGCCGGTCGACCACCACGGCAACGGCACCGAATCCGCCGAGGAGGCCCGCGAGATCGTGCGCCGGGTGCGGTCGCTGCTGGGCCTGCCGTGGCGGCAGGGCGCGGTGACGCGGCGGTTGCATCCGCACGACATCCTGGTGGTCACGCCCTATCACGCCCAGGCCGCACGCATCCGAACCCTGCTGTCCCGCGCCCGGATCGAGGATGTGCTGGTCGGGACGGCCGAGCGCTTCGCGGGCCGGGAGGCCGCGGTGGTCCTGGTCTCGCTGACCACCTCGTCCCCGGCCGAGGCGCCGCACGGCATCGACACGCTGCTGTCGCGGCACTGGCTCACCACGGTCGTCTCCCGGGCGATGTGGACCGCCCTGGTCGTGCACTCCCCCCTGCTCACCGAGTATCTGCCCGAGACGCCGGAACAGCTGGCCGATCTCGCGGCCTTCCTGGAGCTGGTGTCGCCGTAGCCGAATGCGCGGCGCCGCGACGACTATCCGAAGTTCCGGCCCTCGCCGCGGTAGGTCGGGACGGTGCTGCGGGTACCGTCGGCGTCGACGATGTGGATGCTGTCGAAGCGCTCGCACAGCTCACCCGCCTTGGCGTGCCGGAACCACACCCGGTCCCCGATCTCCAGCCCGTCGGCGCCCGTGAGCGGGGTCTGCACCTCACCCGCCCCCTCGGTACCGATGAGCCGTAAACCGGTGGGCCACACCGGTTTCGGCACCCTCGACTTGCCCGCGGGGCCGGAGGCGATGTAGCCGCCGCCGAATACGGTGGCCATGCCGGGCGCCGGATGCCGCAGCACCGGCAGCGCGAAGAACAGCGCCGGTCTCGGCGCGAAGCTGCGATAGTCGTCGAACAGCGTCGGCACGTACAGCCCGGAGCCCGCGGTCACCTCGGTGACACCCGGGCTAGCGGCGCTCACCTCGATGGAGCCGCTGCCGCCGCTGTTGACGATCTCGAGTTCCCCCGTCACCGACCGCACCGCGTCGAGCACCTGCCCACGCCGCTTGCCGATCTCCGCCGCCGACGCCCACTTCACCAGCCGCACAGCGGGATTGGTGTCGGGCAGACCGGCGATCTGGGCCTCGTAGGTCATCAGGCCGACCACCCGGAACCCGCGCTCGGTCGCCCGGCGGGCCAGCCGCGCCGCCTGCTCCGGGGTGCGGATCGGGGATCGGCGCACCCCCAGATGCAGGGGTCCGATCCGCAGCGAGGCGTCCACGTCCAGGCACACCCGCGGCGATACGCGCTCGGTGCCGACGGCGGTCTTGATGAGGTCGAGCTGTGCCGGATCGTCCACCATGAGCGTGATGGCTTCCCGCAGCGTCTCGTCCGCGCCGAGCTCGGCCAGTGCCGCCCGGTCCACGCTCGGATAGCCCAGCAGGATGTCGCGGGCGCCGTGGCGCGCCAGCCAGAGCGCCTCGCGCAGCGAATAGGACATGATCCCGGCGAATCCCCCGGCCGCCGTCAACTCGGAGCCGAGCACCTCCTCGAGCACGGCGCGGCAGCGCACCGATTTGGCGGCCACTCGAATCGGGAGGCCGCGGGCGCGCCGGACCAGATCGGCGGCATTCGCGCGCAGGGCGGCCAGGTCGAGGGCGGCCAGCGGCGGGTCCAGGTCCGCGGTGCTCGCGCGCAGGGCGGCGATCGGCGACAGATCTGTCACACAGACCACTCAACCACGTAACTGGTCATGCGTCCAGCTTTTGCTCCGGCGGGATGGGCGGCTACAGATCCACCGCCTTGGTGGACAGGCTCGAGACCAGATCGTCGAGCACCACCAGGGTGGTCTCGTCGTCGCAGTCGGCGAGCCAGCGCAGCACCGTCCCCTGCATCACCGCCACCGCATAGGCCGCGATCGCCTCGACCGGCTCCAGCCATTCGCTGCGGGACCGCTCCGCGCACAACCGCAGAAACGCCCCGACCTCGGCATCCAGGTCCCGGAACAGCGCGGCCACGGCGGGATCGGTGACCGGGTCGGTGCGGTCGGCCCACTGCCTTCGCAGCGCCTCGATCGTCGACTCGTAGGTGCGGATCTGCTTGTGGGGCGCGGCCTTGATGGCGGGCCACAACGCGCTCACCCCGGCGTGCAGCAGGACCCGCAGCGCGCGCGTGCCGGTGCAGTCGATGACGGCGGCCGCCTTCTCGACGGCCTCCTCCACGGGCCGCCGCGGGCGTACCTCGATCATTTCTCCACTAGCACTCAACGACGACTCCCTCGGGCGAAAGAACGCGCGCACCTCGCCTGCGCGGCTCGCTCAACGGGTTGCAGATCCTCACTGATCGCACCGGCACCAACCCCGGTCGACCCGTTCAACAACCATCAATGTTAGAGGGTTTTCGGGGATCGCGACCAGGTTCGATGGGTGTTTCCGGACTGAAAGAATGTTTTGTTACCCCTCCGGGACAGGTCCGAAATCGAACGGAGACCGGCGACCCCGCGGGCATAACCCGTAACCGACAAGACTCTACGCGTTCACGTCGGCGGGCGCCGCCCGGCTGTGGCCGATCACACAGGCCCCCGTGTTCGCCGGTTCGATCGAAGAACGACACCGTGGCGATACCACCGCGCCGATAGCCTGGATTTGTGACCATCGCGCGCCCCGACCAGTTCCTGATCTCCGGCACCTTCAACTATCGCGACGTAGGGGGTGTGCGCACCGAACTCGGCCCGCGCGTACGCACCGGCGCACTGCTGCGGTCGGCGCAGCTGTGCCGACTCGACGCCGAGGGCCACGCGACGATGCGCGATCTCGGGGTCGTCGCCGTCCACGACCTGCGCGGCCCGGAGGAGATCCGGCACTTGGGCGCCGACGTCCTGCCGCACGGCGTGCGGTTGGAGCTCACCCCGTTCGACTCGAAGATCGGCGAGCAGCCACCGCACGAGGTGGTGCACGACGAGCCGTGGCAGGAAATGCTGCACGTGTATCGGTCCTTCCCGGCCATGCCGGAGGCCGGGATCGCCATCACAGCGATCGCGCGGTCTCTGGTCGACGGCGACGGCGCGGTCCTCGTGCACTGCGCCGCGGGCAAGGACCGCACCGGCTGGGCGATCGCGACCCTGCTGCGCGCGGTGGGGGTCGCCGAGACCGATCTGCTCGACGACTATCTGCTCAGCAACGAGGCCATCGATGCGCTGCGCGCCGACGTGGCACACAATTCCGAGGGCCGGGTGAGCCTCCCGCTCGACGTCCTGGGCGTCGCCCCGGACTACCTCGCCGCGGGCACCGACGCCATGCATCAGCTCTACGGCGGCCTCGAGGGCTACCTCACCGCCATCGGCTTCACCGACGACCTGCGCGCCGCCCTGCGCGACCGCCTCCTCGAGTAACCGGGCTCAGTCGGCGCGGTGCACGAGGCCGTCTTCGTCGATGTCGACCTGGTTGCCGGTGTGGAACCAGGAACCGGTGAAGCGGGACTCGGTGGTCTCCGGATCGTTCCAGTAGCGCGGCGTGACATTGGGCCCGCGGCAGAGCAATTCGCCGTGGCCCGCGGCGGCCTGCGGGCCCCACAGCGCCAATTCGGTACCGCCGAACGGGAATCCGAGCAGATCGCACCGGGGAGCCTCGCCACCGTCGGGCAGGGCCAGGCCGATGCCGCTGGTTTCGGTGGCGCCCCAGACCGACCACTGCCGGGCCAGCGGGAACACCTCGCGCAACGCGGCGGCGACGACCTCCGAGGTGCCGGGATCGGTCGCCGCCAGTTCGGCGCGGTGCCCGGCGCTGCAGACCTGCCGCACGCCCTCGGCCCGCAGCCCGGCCAGTTCGGGCAGCAGACCGGCGAAGATGCGGGGCGTCGCCGCGACCGTATCGACGCGCTCGGACACGATGGCCTCCGCGATCAGCGTCGGATCCGGGGCCAGCACCACGGTGCCGCCGACGGCGAAGGTCGGCAGCAGCTGGTCCACGCATCCGCTGGCGTGCGCCAGCGGCAGCAGCACCAGGTTGCGCAGCCCGTCGGTGGGCAGGTCGAGAGCGCCCACCATCGAGCGAACCGCCGACAGCAGGTTCTCGTTGGTCAGCTCCACGCCCTTGGGCGGGCCCGAATCCTCCTGCCCCACGGCGCCGCTCGTGTAGCACAGCAGCGCCAGTTCGCTCAGCGAGGCGCCGTCGTCGATGAACGCCGCGCCGTCGGGGAAGTCCGCGCAGCCGGGCCCGCCGAGCACGAAATCCGTGCTGCTGTCCGAAAGGAGCTGGGCCGCGATGTCGTCGGGCAGCCCGTCCTGCACCAGCACCGGCACCGCCCCGGACAGCAGCGCGCCGAGGAACGCCTGGATCCAGCGCGCGCCGACCGGCATCCGCACCGCAACCCGGTCGCCGTAGCCGATGCCGTGCTCCTGCAACCCGCCCGCGATCCGCGAGGCCGAATGCCACAGCTGCCGGTAGGTCAGGCGCGGGCCGCCGATCTCCACCACCGCCTCCCGGCCGGAGAAGGCGTGCACCTGCACGTCGAGTAGCTCGGTGAGGGCGGGGTTGAGATTGCCGTAGCGCAGCACTCCGTCCGCGCCACGTGCAAGAGGGTTGTCGCACCACGGGTTTCGCGATTGCGGATATTCGACCAGGAGCTGCGCCATAGATCCCTCCGAGCGCCTCGATTCGGCAGGCACCTGTGACTATATGACGCATATCACAAACTCGGGCGGATAGCGGGCAAACGTGTCCGCACCGTCATACCGGTCACTGGCCGGTATAGGTGGCCTTACCCGGTCCGACCTCCAGGAAGCTGCGCACCGCGCCGCGCAGATCCGCGGTGCCGAACAGCTCGCCCGACACCTCCGGGGTCACCGAATCCGCATGCGCCACACCGCCGGAGCGCCACGCCCCCACGATCTGCTTGGTGGCCGCGTGCGCGCGGGTGGGGCCGTCGGCCAGCTTGGCCGCCAGCGCGCGGGCGGTGGCGTCGACGTCCTCGTGCACGGCGTTGACCACACCCCACTCGGCCAGCTCGCCCGCGCCGTACATGTCGCCGGTCATCACCAGTTCGCGGGCGCGGCCGGATCCGGCGCGCTCGGCCAGCCGCTGCGGGCCGCCCATCGAGGGCGTCAGCCCGACCACCGTCTCGACCAGGCCGAACTTGGCCTTCGGCCCGGCCAGCACGATGTCGCAGGCCAGCGCGACCTCGAAGGCGGCGGTCAGGGTCAGGCCGTGCGCGGCGAACACCACGGGGCACGGCAGCGCCTCCAGCGGATGGATGATCCGCGAGAACAGGCTGCGCCACAGCTCGGCGCCCTGCTCCGGCGACAGTCCGTCGAAGACGTGCACGTCCACGCCGCCGGACACCATCTTGCCCTCGGCGCGCAGCAGCACCGCGCGCGGCGGATCCGCGCTCAGCTCGGCGATATCGGCGGCCAGCGACTCCATCAGCGCCTGGTCGAAGAGGTTCAGCGGCGGGTTGTCGATGGTGAGGACGGCCAGCCGCGCCCCGTTGTCGGTCTCGACGCCTTCCAGGCGGGTGGGTTTCGAATCGCTCATCCGCCGAATCTATCCATGTACCACCGGCACCCGAAACACCCCGCCCCGACCTGGCAATTCCGACACGCTTTCGGCCGGAATCCACGACCCGGGCAGTGGATCCCGGCCAAAAGCATGCCGGGAAATCGGTGGGGCACTGCGCCGGGATACTGGGGCGCTGCACCGCGACAGCGGAACACTGCACCACGACAGCGGAACACTGCACCGCAACAGCGCAACGCTGCACCGCAACAGCGGGGTGCTGCGCCGGGAGGGTGGGGGCGGGTTGGTGGTGTCTGCGAGACTGGGGTGGTGAGCACCTCGTCGTCCGACAGCGCCACCTATATCGAGCCCGGCGAATTCAAGCGGGACACGAACTACATCACCACCCGCATCACCGCCGACGGGCGGGAGGGGTATCCGGTGGAGGCGGGCCGGTATCGCCTGGTCGCCGCGCGCGCCTGCCCGTGGGCCAACCGGACGCTCATCGTGCGGCGGCTGCTGGGGCTCGAGGAGGTGCTGTCGCTGGGGCTGTGCGGGCCCACGCACGACAAGCGCAGCTGGACATTCGATCTCGATCCGCGCGGCGAGGATCCGGTCCTGGGCATCCATTTCCTGCGCGACGCCTATTTCGCGCGGTTCCCGGACTACCCGCGCGGGATCACGGTCCCCGCGGTGGTGGACGTGCCGACCGGCCAGGTCGTCACCAACGACTACGCGCAGATCACCCTCGATTTCTCCACCGAGTGGACGCGGTTCCACCGGCCCGGGGCGCCGCTGTTGTATCCGGAGCCGCTGCGCGCGGAGATCGACGAGATCGACCGGCGGGTGTACACCGAGGTGAACAACGGCGTCTACCGCTGCGGTTTCGCGGGCGCCCAGGATGCCTACGAGGCCGCCTACGATCGGCTGTTCACCGCGCTGGACTGGCTGTCCGAGCGCCTGGCGCGGCAGCGCTACCTGGTGGGCGACACCATCACCGAGGCCGACATCCACCTGTTCACCACCCTGGTCCGCTTCGACGCGGTCTATCACGGCCACTTCAAGTGCAACCGCAACAAATTGTCAGAGCTGCCGGTGCTGTGGGCCTACGCCCGGGATCTGTTCCAGACGCCGGGCTTCGGCGACACCGTCGACTTCACCCAGATCAAGCAGCACTACTACCTCGTGCACGCCGACATCAATCCCTCCGGCATCGTGCCCAAGGGCCCGGACCTGGCGAACTGGCTCACCCCGCACGGCCGGGAGAAGCTGGGCGGCAGGCCCTTCGGCGACGGCGCCCCTCCCCCGCCGCCCCCGACCGCCGAGCGCGTCCCCGCCGACCACAGCGCCTGATCGCCTGCCGCACCCCGTGCGCGTTCCCGCACGCCGTGCGGCAGACGGAGCGGGTGCGTAAGCACGTGCGGGGTGCGCGACGGTCAGTTCTCGTGCCCGGCGTAGGTGCCGAAGCTCCAGTAGACGCCTTCCGGGTCGCGGCAGGTGAAGCCGCGGGAGCCATAATCCTCGTTGCGCAGTTCGAGGGTGATGGTCGCACCGGCTGCCTTGGCACGCTCGTACAGCTCGTCCGGATTGTCGATGACTACGTACACCGCGCCGACGCCCGGCGGCGCCATCTCGAGCGCCGAACCCGCTCGGACCGAGCCGAGCATGATCCCGCCGCCGCCCGGCAGGGTGAGTTCGGCGTGTTCGACGATGTCGCCCTCGCCGTAGCGTGCCCGTTCGACGAAGCCGAAGGCCCGCTGCAGGAATTCGATCGCCGCCGGGGCGTCACGGTAGACGAAGCACGGCCACAGGGCCGCACCGGTGCGAGTGTTGCTGGTTTGCGTCGTTGTCTCGGTCATGTGGCCGAGCCTTCCAGCGGCAACCGCTCCCGGTCTTGGACGAATGGGAACTGCTCGTTCGCCAGCCACACCGAGGGTGGCATGCCCGCCAGCTCGCGCCATTCCCGGGCCATGTGCGCCTGGTCGTAATACCCGGCCGCCGCGGCGACCTCGGCGATCGACAACTCCGGTCGTCCCGGTGTCTGCGCCGCGGCGGCGGTGGCGACCGAGCGCAGCAGCCGGTGCGAGGACTCGAAGCGGGCCAGCCGCGCGGCATCCTTCGGCGTAATCCCGAATTCGGCAGCGAACCGGCCACCGAGATATCTTCGGCTCCAGCCGATCTCGGTGGCCACGTCGGCCACGCGGGCCTGGCCCGTCCCGGCGGTGAGCAGCCGCCACGCCTGCCGCAGATTCGGATCGATCGCGGGTTCGGCAACGCGGCGTAGCAGGATCTCGTCCAGGATCTCGAACCGCCTCACCCAGTCGGCGGTGGCCGACACCCGCTCGCGCAGCTCACGGGCGTCCGCGCCGAGCAGATCGGCCAGGTCGACCACCCAGGACCCGAGTTCGGCGACCGGCACCCCCAGCAGGGCACGCGCACCCTGCGGCGTCACCTCCAGTTGGATGCCGTGCTGGAAACCGCGGTGCTCGATCGAGCAGGGTCGCACGGTCAGCCCGTTCGCCATCGCCTCCCAACTGCCCGCCGACTGCGCGGGATGGGGCGATACCGGAATATCGATCGGTTCGTCGATCGTGATGATCACGGTGAGGTCGGTGCCCGGCATGCCGATATGCGTGCCCGGCTCGAAGCCGCGCATCAGATACCCCTGGTAGCTGCGGACGAATGCCCGTAGTCGCGGGTCCGGCAGCCCCATGGCGCCCTCCGAGACACCACTCACGCAGTCCAGATTAGGCCCAGCACCGGAACCCGCGCGTTGTCCGGCTCGTTCTCGGTAGAAGACGCCGCCATGGCGACACGGGCATGACTGCACTATCTATGGATATACAGACCATATGTAGACCACGTAGGTTTGCGGCCAGCAGGCGTCGCGAACCCGCGACGCCGCAGGCGTCGCAATAGACACAGAGAGGTTGCCGATGTTCAAGGGCGGTGCGGAGAAGGCGGTGAAGACACTGCTCGACAATGGGGCGCAGCTGCAGGCTCCGGCCGTCGCGAAGTATGTCGACCGGTTCCGGCGGACGCACCCGGACGAGAGTCCCGCCCAGATTATCGAACGGCTCGAGCGGATCTACCTGACCACGGTGACCGGCAGCGGCACCGCGGTCGGCGCGACCGCGGCGGTGCCCGGTGTCGGCACCATCGCCTCCCTGGCGGCGATGAGCGCGGAGACCACGTTCTTCCTCGAGGCCTCGGCGGTGTTCACCCTGGCCGTGGCCGCCGTGCACGGTGTCGCGCCCGAGGACAAGGAGCGCCGCCGCGCCCTGGTGCTGGCGGTGGTGCTGGGCGAGAGCGGGATGCAGATCGTCGAGAAGAACGTCGGCCATTCCGCGAAGAACTGGGGATCGCTGCTGGCCAACCAGATTCCGGGCATCCGCAATATGAACGAGTCGCTGATGAAGCGGTTCATCGTGCAGTTCATCGCCAAGCGCAGCGCGCTGATGTTCGGCAAGGTGCTGCCCGCCGGAATCGGCGCCGCCGTAGGCGGTTTCGGCAACCGGGCGATCGGCAAGCACACCATCGCCAATGCCCGCCAGGCCTTCGGACCGGCCCCGCTGACCTGGCCGGGCCCGACGGTGATCGACGCGGATCCGCTCCCGGCGCTGGACGACAAGTCCTCCGGGCAGCAATGAGCGCGGCGCAGCCACCCGCCTTCGCCGCCGCCGGACTGACCAAGCGATTCGATGCCGTGAGCGCGGTGCGCGAGGTGAGCTTCACCGTGCCCGCGGGCACCACCGCCGCCCTGGTCGGTCCCGGCGGTTCGGGCAAGACCACGATCGTGCGAATGCTGCTGGGGCTGCTGCCGCCGACCTCGGGCGGCGCGGCGTTCGGCGGCCGCGACTCACAGGCGCCGCGGCAGCCCGGGTCCGTCGGGGCCGTGCTGCAGCCGCGCGGGCTCCATCCGCTCCGCACGGCGCGGGGACAGTTGCGCGTCTACGCCGCCGCCGTGGGCGTCTCCGACGACCGGGTCGACGCCCTGCTGGAACTCATGAGCCTGGAAGCCGTTGCCGGAGAACGGATCCGCACGCTAGCGGCCGGTGTGCAGACACGGCTGGCCCTGGCGGTCGCGCTGCTCGACGATCCGCCGCTGCTGGTCCTCGACGACCCGTTCGCCGCGCTCGAACCGGCCGAACGCGGCTGGCTCGCGGACTATCTGCGTGGTCATGCCCGCCGCGGCGGAACCACGCTGCTGACCGCGCAGAGCCTGGCGGCGGTGCTGCCGGTGGCCGACCAGCTGATCGTGCTGGGCGGTGGATCGGTGGTGTATCAGGGCAGTCCGCGCCGGCTGCGGCGCAGCCATCCCGATCGCCTGGTGGTCGGTGCCTCCAGCGCGATCGCGCTGGCCACCACCCTGGCCGCGCGGGGCTTCACCGATACCGTGATGCGCGCCGACGGCCGCCTGGCCGTGGCCGACGCCTCGCGGACCGAGATCGAGGCCGCCGCCACCACCGCCCGGGTGCTGCTGACGGAGATGATCCCCGAACCGGTACATCCCGACCGGGTGCTGGCCGCGCTCACCCGAACCGCCCCGCCCGTCCAACCTCCGATGCCTTACGGGACGCCACCATGATTCTGACCGTGCCCACGGACGTGAGCCGGGCCGCCACCGTCGAGATCCGCAAGATCGGCACGTTGCGCGCGGGCTGGACGCTGATCCCGGCATGCGCCGCGATCGGCTTCGTGGCCACGGCCGTCACGGCGATCACCGGCACCGGACCGCAGCGGGACCAGGCGCTGGCGACGGGCACCGCCAGCATCGGCGTCTACCTGGGTATAGCGGCGGCGCTGGCCGCGGCCGCCGTGTTCGCGGCGCTCGCGGCGGGTGGCGAGTACCGCTCCGGGAGCATGCGGCTGACCGCGCTGTTCACCCCCGATCGCGATGTGCTGTGCGGTGTGAAACTCGCTGTGGCCGCAGGCTATTCGCTGCTGCTCGCGCTGTCGGCGGAGGTGGGCGCCGTCCTCGCGCTGGCGATATTCGGCCGAGACGAGATCGAGTTCGGTCTGCGGCTGGCGACCGTGTTCGGCGGCGGCCTGCTGGCGACCGCGTGCTGGGGCGTGATCGGCGCGAGCCTCGGGTTGCTGCTGCGCTCGGCGGTCCCCGCGATCGCGGCGATGGCCGGTTGGCTGGTGGTCGTCGAGCCGCTGCTGTGGGCGGTCATGAACGGGGTGGGCGTTCCCGGATTCGCGGCGCTGCTCCCGGGTTCGGCGACCGTCGGCACGGTCGCGGTCGACTCGTTCCCGAAGAGCCCGTTCCTGCCGCCGAGCGCGGCCTCGGTCGTGGTGCTGCTGCTCTGGACCGCTGCCGCCGGTGGCGCGTCATGGTGGTACCTGCGCGAGCGCGAGATCTGAGCGGTCCCGGCGTTCGCCGGGACGACGGGGGAGATTTCGGCGGCGGCGGATGGGAGGAGGCCGCGCAGCCGCCGGAACAAAGTGGTGTCGGTGGGCGTCGGTAGTTTCGAACTCATATGACTGACGCCGACGCACCCGCACAGCGCGGCCCCGGGTGGATTCGCCGACTGTGGGCCGCGTGTCGAACGCACCCGAAGCTGCTGACCGGCGTGATCGCCGCGGTGTTCGGCGGCGCGCTGGCGGAGGTCGCCGCACCGCTGGCGGCCAAGCGGGCGCTCGACAGCGCGCGCGTGGGCGATACGCGGGCCATCGGTGCGATAGCGATCGTGCTGGTGCTGCTGGCGGTGGCCAGGTTCGCCGCCGCGTACGGGCGGCGGTGGCTGGCCGGGCGGCTGGCGCTGGATGTGCAGCACGGACTGCGGGTCTCGCTGCTGACGGCGCTGCATCGCTACGACGGGCCGGGCCAGGACTCGCTGCGCACCGGCCAGGTGGTGTCGCGATCTATCACCGATCTGCAACTGGTGCAGGGGCTCCTGGCCATGGCGCCGCTGTCGGCGGCCTCGCTGCTGATCTTCGTCCTGGCGGCCGCGGTGATGCTGATGCTGTCACCGCTGCTGGCGGTGGTGGCGCTGCTGACGGTGCCCGCGCTGGGCGTGGTGGTGTACCGCACCCGGCCGCTGCTGCACGCGGCCACCTGGTCGGCCCAGCAGCGCGCCGCCGACCTCGCCCAGCACGTCGAGGAGACGGTCACGGGCGTCCGGGTGGTGAAGGGCTTCGGGCAGGAGGGCCGGATGGTCCACCTGCTCGAGGGGCACGGGCGGCGGTTGTACGCGGAGCGAATGCGGGCCGCGCGCATCGACTCCCGGTTCGCGCCGACGGTGGCGGCCATCCCACAGATCGGCATGGTCGTGGTGATCGCGCTCGGCGGCGCGCTGGCCCTGCGCGGCGTGATCGGGGCGGGCACGTTCCTGGCCTTCGCCGCCTACGTCACCATGCTGGCCTCCAGCACCCGCATCGTGTCGAACGTGATCGTCATGGCGCAGCTGACCCGCGCCGCCGCCGAACGCGTCTTCCAGGTCATGGACTCGGCGCCCGCCGAAACCGACCCGCCCGACCCGCAACCCCTGCCCGACGGCCCGCTGGGCGTCGAAATGCGCTCGGTCACCTTCGGTTTCGACCCGGACCGGCCGGTGCTGCGCGATTTCGACCTGTCCGTGGAACCCGGCGAGACCGTCGCGATCATCGGCCCCGCCGGTTCCGGAAAATCCACCCTCGCACTGCTTCTGCCCCGCCTGTTCGCGCCCGACTCCGGCCGGATCCTGCTGCACGGCCGGACCGCGACCGCCCACGCCACAGACGACCGATCCCGAATCGATAGCGCATCACATCCGGCCGCCCGGGTCGTGAGCCCCGAGTCCCCGGATGGCAGGAAGGACGCGCCGGGACGCGCCGGCGGCGAGCGTGCCACGAACGCTGCGGCAGCGCCGTACCGCGAGGTGGACATCGCCGACGTGCGAGCGGCCGATCTGCGGGCCGCCGTGGGCGTGGTGTTCGACGAACCGTTCCTGTTCTCCGACACGATCGCCGCCAATATCGCGCTGGGCCGTCCCGGTGCCACGCCCGAGGAGATCCGCCGGGCCGCCGAACTGGCCGCCGCGGACGGTTTCATCGGCGAACTGCCGGACGGCTACGACACGATGGTCGGCGAGCGCGGCCTCACCCTGTCCGGCGGCCAGCGCCAGCGCCTGGCCCTGGCCCGCGCACTCCTGGCCGAGCCGCGCATCCTGATCCTCGACGACGCCACCTCCGCCGTCGACGCCGTCACCGAGGCCGCCATCTTCGACACCCTGCCGAACGAAACCGGCCGCACCACACTGATTCTCGCCCACCGCGAGTCCACCCTCACCCACGCCGACCGCATAATCCGCCTCACCCCCACGGAGACGACAGAAACCACCGGCCAAATCTGGCCCGAGCCCGACGAAACCACCCTGACCGCCACAGATTCCAGCCAAGAGCGTGCCGGAAACAACGAGCGCGCCGCGAAGCGCGAACACGCCCGAAATAAGGAGCGCGCCACAGGGCGCGAGCGTGCCCGAAAGGAGGACGGTACTGCAGGGCACGAGCGTGCCCGAAATGCGGAACCCGCCACAGGGCTCGAACACGCCCGAAATGAGGACGGTGCTGCAGGGCACGAGGGTGCCCGAAACGCGGAACCCGCCACAGGGCTCGAACACGCCCGAAATGAGGACGGTACTGCGGGGCGTGGGGGTGCCGGAATTGGGGCGAGCGGATCGGGTGCGGAGAGGGACGGCGGGGGTGCCGGGGCGGGCGGCAATTCCGGGGATGTCGAGGTGCCGCCGGAGATTCGGGGGGATCTCGCCCGGCTGCCCGCGGCGACGGAGGTGCCGGGGCTAGATGATCGCGGGCTGGAGCAGCCGGAGCCGAACTTCCGGCTGGTGCGGTTGTTGAAGCCGGTGCGGTGGCTGCTGCTGGCCGTGGTGACGACGCTGGCCGCGGATGCCGTTATCGCCGTGGCATTTCCGGCGCTGACCAGGTACGCGCTCGACGACGGGGTGACCGCGGGCAGCGCGAGGGTGCTGGCGGCGGCGGCCCTCGGCGGGGCCGTGCTGGTGTCGCTGAGCTGGCTGGTCGAGGCGATCGGCACGCTGCTGTCGGCGCGCGGCGGGGAGCGGGTGCTGTACGGCCTGCGGGTGCGCAGCTACGCGCACCTGCAGCGGCTCGGCCTGGACTACTACGAGCGCGAGCTGTCCGGCCGGATCATGACCCGGATGACCACCGATATCGATGCGCTGTCGACGTTCCTGCAGACCGGCCTGGGCAACGCGCTGATCAGCATCGGCACCGCCGGTGGCATCGCGGTGGCGTTGCTGGTCATCGATCCGCGGCTGGCCGCGGTGGTCTTCGCCACCCTGCCGCCGCTGATCGGGGCCACCCTGATCTTCCGCAGGGTATCGGCGGCCGCGTACTCGGCCGCGCGCGAGCGCGTGGCCACGGTGAACGCCGACTTCCAGGAGAATGTCGCCGGACTCCGCGCCACCCAGGCCTACCGGCACGAACCGCATGCGGCGCGGCGCTTCACCGATTATTCCGACGCCTACCGCCGCGCCCGGATGCGCGCGCAACGCGCCATCGCGCTGTATTTCGCCTTCGTCGTCGCCTGGGCCGACCTGGCGCTGGCCGCCGTGGTCTACGTGGGTGCGCGCGAGGTGGCGCACGGCACGACAACCGCGGGCACCCTGGTGGCCTTCGTGCTGTATCTCGGCCTGCTGTTCGGCCCGATCATGCAGCTCTCGCAGGTGTTCGACGGCTATCAGCAGGCACGGGTGGGCCTGCGCCGGATCGAGGCACTACTGCGCACCCCGTCGTCGATCGCGCCCGACCCGGCCCACGCGGCCGTCGTCGGGGACCGGATGCGCGCCGATATCACCTTCGACGACGTGAGCTTCCGGTATCAGGACGCGAAAACGCCCGCCCTGGAAAATGTTTCGCTGCACATCCCGGCCGGAACCACCCTCGCCCTGGTCGGCGAGACCGGCGCGGGCAAGTCGACGATCGTGAAACTCCTTGCGCGCCTTTATGACCTGCCGCACACCGGCGCCTCCGGTTCCATCCGCGTCGATGGCAACGACCTCCGCGACTACCGCCTCGCCGACTACCGCGCCCGCCTCGGCGTCGTCCCGCAGGAAGCTCACCTCTTCACCGGCGACGTCGCCAGCAACATTGCATTCGGGAAACCCTTCGCCACCCGGGCACGGATAGAACGCGCCGCCGCGACGGTCGGGGCGCTGGACATGATCGCCGCATTGCCGGGCGGCATGCGGCAGCCGGTCGGCGAGGGCGGGCGCGGCCTGTCGGCCGGGCAGCGCCAGCTCGTCGCCCTGGCCCGCGCCGAATTGGTCGGCCCGGACCTGCTCCTGCTCGACGAGGCCACCGCCGTGCTGGATCCCGACAGCGAGGAGAAGGTGCTGGCAGCGAGCAGTTCGCTGGTACGCGCGGGGACTGGCCACGGCCGCACCGCGGTGATCGTCGCGCATCGCCTGGCCACGGCCGCCCGAGCCGACCGCATCGCCGTCGTGGACCGCGGGCGCATCGCCGAGATCGGCACCCACGACCAGCTCGTCGCGGCCGGGGGAATCTATTCCCGACTGTGGTCGGTGGCACGCTCGGAGGTAGGAATATTCTCGTCTGCGGACGAGTCGTCACATATGAGGCTGGGTCTGTCCGGCAGTCGATAGGCGCCTCGCGGCAACGCACCACGGGGATGGAGGCGAAAACTTTGCGCAATCCGAAGAAACCCGCGGAGACCGCCATGGGGCGTTGGGCCGGGCCTGGGCCTATCCTCAGAAAGGGCGCATCGGCACGCAACACGCCGATTACCCGTGCCGAGCACGTCACAAACGTCGCAGCGCAAAGAACGAAATGAGGCGAACACCTGCTGTGAGCAGCTCAACATCCCAGTTCGGACAGAACCAGTGGCTCGTCGACGAGATGTACCAGAAGTACAAGCAAGACCCGTCGTCCGTCGATGAGAGCTGGCACGAGTTCCTGGCCGACTACACGCCGGAAACGACGGGCGAGACCAACAGCTCGGGCCGGGCGGCGGGTGTTGACGCTACGCCGGTCGCAGGCACCGCCGCGGCACCGACGAACGCCGCGCCCGCACCGCAGGCGCCGGCTGCCGCGCCCGCGCCCGCCCAGGCCCCGGCTGCCCAGAACGCCACACCCCCCGCACCGAAGGTGAACACCGCCGCCTCGGCGGCCGCCGCCCCGCCGCAGGCGCGGGCGCCCCAGACCACCCCGGCCCCGGCCTCCAACGCCGCGCCGACCACCGGCGCCCCGAAGGCCGCCGAGTCGGCGGACGAGGCGAAGGTGCTGCGCGGCCCGGCCGCCGCCATCGTCAAGAACATGTCGGCCTCGCTGACCATCCCGACCGCGACCAGCGTGCGCGCCATCCCGGCCAAGCTGATGATCGACAACCGCCTGGTCATCAACAACCACCTGGCCCGCACCCGCGGCGGCAAGATCTCGTTCACCCACCTGCTGGGCTTCGCGATCGTGCAGGCGGTCAAGTCGTTCCCGAACATGAACCGCCACTTCGCGGAAGTCGACGGCAAGCCGAACGCGGTCACCCCGGCCCACACCAACCTGGGCCTGGCCATCGACCTACCGGGGAAGAACGGCAACCGCACACTGGTCGTCGCGGCCATCAAGAACTGCGAGACCATGACCTTCGCGCAGTTCCACACCGCCTACGAGGACATCGTCCGCCGCGCCCGCGACGGCAAGCTGGGCGCGGAGGACTTCTCCGGCGTCACCATCTCGCTGACCAACCCGGGCACCATCGGCACCAACCACTCGGTGCCGCGCCTGATGGCGGGCCAGGGCGCGATCATCGGCGCGGGCGCCATGGAGTACCCGGCGGAGTTTCAGGGCATGAGCGACCAGCAGCTGGCCGAGATCGGCATCGGCAAGCTGATGACGCTGACCTCCACCTACGACCACCGCATCATCCAGGGCGCGGAGTCCGGCGACTTCCTGCGCACCATCCACCAGCTGCTGATCTCCGACGAGTTCTACGACGAGATCTTCCACGGCATGGGCGTGCCCTACGAGCCGGTACGGTGGCGCAAGGACATCAAGGAGCGCGGCGTCGACAAGAGCGTCCGCGTGCAGGAGCTGATCGCCGCCTACCGCAACCGCGGCCACCTGATGGCCGACACCGATCCGCTGCGGCTGGTGAAGGACAAATTCCGCAGCCACCCCGACCTCGATGTCACCCAGCACGGCCTGACCCTGTGGGACCTCGACCGCGAGTTCAACGTCGCGGGCTTCCACGGCCAGGAGCGGATGAAGCTGCGCGACGTGCTGTCGCTGCTGCGCGACGCGTACTGCCGCCACATCGGCGTGGAGTACACCCACATTCTCGATCCCGAGCAGCTGGCGTGGATCCAGGAGCGGGTCGAGCAGAAGCACGCCAGGCCCACTGTCGCGCAACAGAAGTACATCCTGAGCCGCCTCAACGCGTCGGAGGCCTTCGAGACCTTCCTGCAGACCAAGTACGTCGGCCAGAAGCGCTTCTCGCTGGAGGGCGCCGAGTCGGTCATCCCGATGATGGACGCCGTCATCGACCAGTGCGCCGAGCACGGGCTCGACGAGGTCGTCATCGGCATGCCCCACCGCGGCCGCCTGAACGTGCTGGCCAATATCGTCGGCAAGCCCTATTCGCAGATCTTCACCGAGTTCGAGGGCAATATGAACCCGGCCGCCACGCACGGCTCGGGCGATGTGAAATACCACCTCGGCGCGCACGGCACCTACATCCAGATGTTCGGCGACAACGACATCGAGGTGTCGCTGACCGCCAACCCGTCGCACCTCGAGGCCGTCGACCCGGTGCTGGAGGGCCTGGTCCGCGCCAAGCAGGACCTGCTCACCAAGGAGGACCTGGTCACCAAGGGCGAGGAGGCGCGCACCTTCTCCGTCGTGCCGCTGATGCTGCACGGTGACGCGGCGTTCGCCGGTCAGGGCGTGGTCGCCGAGACGCTGAACATGTCGGGCCTGCGCGGCTACCGCGTCGGCGGCACGGTGCACATCGTGGTGAACAACCAGATCGGCTTCACCACCGCCCCGGAGAACAGCCGTTCCACCGAGTACTCGACCGATATCGCGAAGTTCATCGGCGCCCCGGTCTTCCACGTGAACGGCGACGACCCGGAGGCCTGCACCTGGGTCGCGCGGCTGGCCACCGACTACCGCGAGCGGTTCCACAAGGACGTCGTGATCGACCTGATCTGCTACCGACGCCGCGGCCACAACGAGGGCGACGACCCGTCGATGACCCAGCCGTACATGTACGACGTCATCGACACCAAGCGCAGCGTCCGCAAGTCCTACACCGAGGCCCTGATCGGCCGCGGTGACATCTCCATGAAGGAGGCCGAGGACGCGCTGCGCGACTACCAGGGCCAGCTGGAGCGCGTCTTCAACGAGGTCCGGGAGCTGGAGAAGTACACCCCGGAGCCCAGCGAGTCGGTCGAGAAGGAACAGACCATCCCCCAGACGGTCGTCACCGCCGTGGACAAGACGGTGCTGCACCGCATCGGCGACGCCTTCATCGACGTGCCCGAGGGCTTCAGCGTGCATCCGCGCGTCAAGCCGGTGCTGGACCGCCGCCGCGAGATGGCCTACGAGGGCAAGGTCGACTGGGCGTTCGCGGAGCTGCTGGCGTTCGGCACCCTGATCGACCAGGGCCGCGCGGTGCGCCTGACCGGGCAGGACTCCCGCCGCGGCACGTTCACCCAGCGGCATTCGGTGGTCATCGACCGCAAGACCGGCGCCGAGTACACCCCGCTGCACAACATCGGCAGCGCCAACCCGGGCTGGTTCGCGGTGCACGACTCCGCGCTGAGTGAATACGCCGCCGTCGGCTTCGAATACGGCTACTCGCTGGGCAATCCGGACGCGCTCGTGCTGTGGGAGGCGCAGTTCGGCGACTTCGTCAACGGCGCGCAGTCGATCATCGACGAGTTCATCTCCTCCGGCGAGGCCAAGTGGGGTCAGCTGTCCGACGTCGTGCTACTGCTGCCGCACGGCCACGAGGGGCAGGGCCCCGACCACACCTCCGGCCGCATCGAGCGGTTCCTGCAGCTGTGCGCGGAGGGGTCGATGACGGTGGCGGTGCCGTCCACCCCGGCCAACTATTTCCACCTGCTGCGTCGGCACGTGCTCGACGGCATCCGCCGTCCGCTGATCGTCTTCACCCCGAAGTCGATGCTGCGCAACAAGGCCGTGGTCTCCAATATCGAGGACTTCACCGACAGCAAGTTCCGCTCGGTGTTCGAGGAGCCGACCTACGAGAGCGGCGACGGCGACCGCAGCAAGGTCAAGCGGATCCTGCTGACCAGCGGCAAGCTCTACTACGAGCTGGCGGCGGAGAAGACCAAGAAGAACCGCGACGACGTGGCGATCATCCGCGTCGAGCAGCTCTACCCGATCCCCTCCTACCGGCTCAACGAGAAGCTGGCGACCTACCCGAACGCCACCGACCTGGCGTGGGTGCAGGAGGAACCGGCGAACCAGGGCGCCTGGCCGTTCTTCGGCCTGAACCTGCCGGAGATCCTGCCGGACCGGTTCAACAAGCTGCGCCGCATCTCGCGGCGCGCCATGTCGGCGCCGTCCTCGGGTTCGAGCAAGGTGCACGCGGTGGAGCAGGCCGAGATCATCGCCGAGGCGTTCACGCCGACCGCGTAAGGGTCTGACCAGTGCGCCGGGCCGAATTCGCTTCCCACGGAAGCATTTCGGCCCGGCGCTTCACTGTCTCCGGACCGTCCCGGCACACCCCCGAACCTCATATCTCGGCGCGCCGGGAGTGCAGAGCTGACTGAAATTTCCTGCGCCGGAAGCGATTCGGCATGACTGTACTGTTATTGCGCAGGGTCGAATTCGCACCGACCGAGCGCTTCGATCCCGCCTCGTGGTACATGGACGTCCCCGTCATCGCCGAAATATGTTCTGAAGGAATGACTTTCGAGAAGCCGGTGACGGTGATCGTCGGCGAGAACGGGGTCGGGAAGTCGACACTCGTGGAGGCGATCGCCGGAAGCTGGCAAGCCGGGATGCGGGCGGCCGAGGACCGGATGTGGGCGCCGGGCGGCACATCCGGCGATACCGACCTGAAGTACCACCTGCGCTGTGACGGGATGTATCCGCGGCCTACGAACGGTGGCTTCCTGCGCGCGGAAGCCATGCTGAACCTGTTCGAGACGGCCGATGCGATGCGAGTGCGCGATACCGATCAGGTCTGGAACCAGCTCTCCCACGGCCGGTCGTTCCTGCGCTATGTCGCCGAACGCCCGGTGGGACAAGGACTTTGGTTACTGGACGAGCCCGAGGCAGCGCTCTCCTTCCAGTCCTGCCTCGCATTGATCGGCGTCCTGATCGACCTTGCCGCCGAGGGCTCGCAGGTGCTCATGGCAACCCACTCCCCCCTCCTCGCCGCCTGCCCGGACGCGGAGATCCTGGAACTCACCGAGGAAGGCATCGAGTACCGCGAGTGGGACCGACTCGACATGGTCCACAACTGGCGCACCTTCCTGGATGCACCCCAGCAGTACCTGCGACACCTGTAACCACCCCTGCCGCCCTGGCTCCACACCGTCATTCCCGACGCCCCACCCCGTCACTCCCGGCCCGCCACCCGTCATACCCGGACCGCCGCCCGTCATTCCCGCCGCTCTTTTGGACGGGATCTCGTGGCGATTCCGGTCAAAGCCATGCCGGAATGATGAGGAAGCAAGCCGCACTGTGACCCCGCTCATCCTCCCTTGTTCGGCAAAACCTCCGCACCGTATATTCGGCGTGGAGTATTCGGTTCGGAGGAGGGAGTGGCGACGATGTCGAAGCAGCCGGGCGCCACGCTGACGCCGCTGGCGATCGCCGTGCTAGCGCTGCTCGAGGAACGGCCGATGCACCCGTACGAGATGTATCAGTTGCTGCTGCAGCGCCGGGAGGACTACCTGCTCAAGATTCGCCCGGGCTCCCTCTATCACACGGTGACGCGGCTGGCCGAGCAGGAACTGGTGCACGCCGAGGGCACGGACCGCGCGGGCAACCGCCCCGAACGCACGACCTACCGGATCACCGAATCCGGCACCACCGCCTTGCGCACCCGGATATCGGACCTCATCCGCCGCCCGCTGCGCGAATATCCGATCTTCCCGCTGGCCATGTCCGAGGCGCACAACCTGCCCCGGGACGAGGTGCTCGCGCTGCTGCGCGAGCGCATCGGCTGGCTCGACAGCGACATCACCGAACTGGACGCGCTGCACGACTGGCTGCTCACACACAAGGTCGCACGGCGGTACTGGATGGTGATCGAGTACCTGCGCGGCCAGGTCGACGCCGAGGTCACCTGGTTGCGCCGCATCGCCGCCGAACTGGAATCCGGTGTCCTGCAATGGGAACCATTCACCCCCGACGGCACCCGGATCACACCGGAGACCGGCGTCATCGGCCACGGCTGGGGCGCGGCGGTCACCGACGACGTGCTCGCAGAACTTCGGAAGGGAATTTCATGACGACGCAACGCAATCCGTGGCTGGCGCTCTACGCGCTGGTCGTCGGATTCTTCATGATCCTGCTGGATATGACCATCGTCGCGGTCGCCAATCCGGCGATCATGACCGATCTGCACACCGACATGACGAAGGTCATCTGGGTGACCAGCGCGTACCTGCTCACCTATGCGGTGCCGCTGCTGGTGACGGGGCGGCTCGGAGATCGGTTCGGCCCCAAGAACATCTACCTACTCGGCCTGGCCGTATTCACCCTCGCTTCGCTGTGGTGCGCCATGTCCACCACCGTCGAGATGTTGATCGCGGCGCGCGCGGTGCAGGGTCTGGGCGCGGCGCTGATGACCCCGCAGACCATGGCGGTGATCACCCGCACCTTCCCGCCGGACCGGCGCGGCGCGGCGATGGGGCTGTGGGGCGGCGTGGCCGGTCTGGCCACGCTGGTCGGCCCGATCCTCGGCGGCGTGCTCGTGGACTGGCAGGGCTGGAACTGGATCTTCTACATCAACGTGCCGATCGGCATCATCGCCTTCGCGCTCGCGGTCTGGCTGGTTCCCGCGCTGGAGACCCACGAGCACAAGTTCGACCTGGTCGGCGTGGTCCTCAGCGGCGTCGGCATGTTCCTGCTGGTGTTCGGGATCCAGGAGGGCAACACACACGACTGGAACGCCTGGATCTGGACGATGATCGTCGCCGGTCTGGTGGTGTTCGCACTGTTCGTGGTCAATCAGGCCCGCAATCCCGGCGAGCCGCTGGTGCCGCTGAGCCTGTTCCGCGACCGCAACTTCGCGCTGTCCAGCGTGGCCATCGCGGCCATGGGCGCCGCGGTGACGGCGCTGATGGTCCCGGCGTACTTCTATCTGGAGGCGGTGCGCGAGTTCTCACCGACCAAGGCGGCCTTGGTGTTCGCGCCGATGGCGATCGTCACCGGCTTCACCGCGCCGTTCATCGGCAAGATCTCCGACCGGATGCCGCCGCGCATCATCCCGACCATCGGCTTCGCGCTCTTCGCCGTCTCGGTGTTCGGCTTCTCGGTGCTGATGAAGCCGGACGGGTCCATCCCGCTGTTCCTGGTGATCGCGGCGATCGCCGGTCTGTCCAACTCCTGCATCTGGGCGCCGCTGGCCTCCACAGCGACACGCAACCTGCCGGTAGCCCAGGCCGGTGCGGGAGCGGGCGTGTACAACACCACCCGCCAGCTCGGCTCGGTGCTCGGCAGCGCCGCGATCAGCGCGCTGATCTCCGCCCGCATGTCGGCCCAGGGTCTGGGCGGCGCCAATGTCTCCGAGGGCGGCGGCGCCTCCATGGGAAAACTCCCCGAGGCCATCCTCGACAAGTTCAGCAGCGCGCTCGGCCAGTCGATGCTCCTCCCCGCCGCCATCCTCCTGATCGGCGTCGTCGCCTCGGCCCTGTTCATCGGCGGCAAGTCCAAGACGTCCGACGCCGAAGCCAACACCAAGGTCCCGGTAGACATCGGGCACTGAGTGCGGGCCGAAATGGTGACCAGGGTAGCCCTGCGAGCCCGACGACGTTTTGCCGGTCCGCCGATCAACCGACCCGGACCGAGACGGTGGGATATCCCGTGGCACCGTCCGGGATGACGTCTCGGACATCGGAGGTTTGGACCTGGCCTGTGCCGTCGGTGGAGCGGGCGCGCAGCGTATGCGGGCCCGGGACGGCGTCCCAGTCGTAGGACCACTGGCGCCAAGTGTCGATCGTGGGTTCGACGGCCAGGCGGGCGGGTTCCCATGGGCCGTCGTCGATTTGGACCTCGACAGCCCGGATGCCGCGGTGCTGCGCCCAGGCGACACCCGCGACGACGACGTTGCCGCTGCCCGGTCGGGCGCCCGCGCGTGGGGTGTCGATGCGGGTGCCGGTCTTGATCGGGCCGTGGGCCGACCAGCCGCGTTTGGTCCAATATGCCTGTGCGCGATCGAATCTCGTGACCTCCAGCTCGGTCACCCACTTGGTGGCCGACACGTAGCCGTACAGGCCGGGCACGACCAGCCGGGCCGGATAGCCGTGCGCGACGGGCAACGGCTCACCGTTCATGCCGACGGCCAGCAGGGCGTCGCCGCCGTCGGTGAAGGTATGCAGCGGGCTACCCGCGGTGAACCCATCGATGCTGCGCGACAGCACCATATCGGCGTCCGGGTGCGGGCGGGCCTCGGCGAGCAGTTCGTCCAGCCGGTAGCCCAGCCAGCGCGCATTTCCGATGAGGTCACCGCCGATCGGATTGGATACGCAGGCCAACGTCACCAGCCGTTCCACCGCCGGGCGGCGCATGAGATCGGCATAGCCGATCCGGATTTCGCGCTCCACCATGCCGTGGATGCGCAGCGACCAGGCGTCGGTGCTGACCTGCGGCACCACCAGCGCGGTGTCGATCCGGTAGAAGTCGGCGTTGGGCGTCAGATACGGTGTGAGACCGGGGATTCGAAGGTCGGCGGCCGGATCGATGGGCGGCGCCGCAACATTCGGCAGCGGCAACCGCACCGCAGCCCGCTCCGCGGACACGCTGTGTGCGCGCGCACCGAGCAGCCGCCCCGCCAATCCCGTTGAGGCGGCCACAATTCCGACACCGACAATGCCTCGCACCGCCTGCCGCCGGTCCAACGCCCCGGTCGAACCACCGGAGGCGGCAGCGCCGTCGGCGGTATCCCGTGTGCCGGATGCCGGATGGCCCGCCGCTGTCGCGCGCGAGGCGTCCGGGGCGGCGACCACATCGTCCCGTGGGCGCCCCACACCTGGCGCGGCCTGAGACCGGGCCGGTACGCCGTCCCGCCCCGGTTCGACCTTCTCGCAGCGTCGAATCAACCAGCGCAGCACCGTGAGTCCCAGCACGAGGCCCACCAGGGTGGGCAGGGCCCAGGTCCAGGACGCCCCCTGCCGGTTCGCCGCGACGACCGCGGCCACCAGTCCGAAGACGGCGAGCAGCGCGGAGCCGAACGGCCGATCCGTGCGCTCGACCCGTCCCGCCGCCGCGGCGACCCCCACCGCGACGATCCCCATGCAC
Source organism: Nocardia thraciensis (assembly GCF_054782435.1). Classification (NCBI taxonomy): domain Bacteria; kingdom Bacillati; phylum Actinomycetota; class Actinomycetes; order Mycobacteriales; family Nocardiaceae; genus Nocardia; species Nocardia thraciensis. The sequence goes on along the minus strand of NZ_BAAGSM010000043.1, from coordinate 158,280 downwards.
ACGAACAGCACCGGCTTGTCATTGGTACCGAAGGTGTCGATCGCCCATTCCCGCACCCTGTCGGGGGTCCGGTCCACCACGGTGGAACCGATCGCCGCCAGGGGCGCGCTACCTTGGCCGACGGGCACCGCCACCAGTTCCGCGACCCCCAGCGTGAGCCCGGCGGCCACGATCCCGCAGGCCGCGCGCAGTCCCGATCCGGTCATACGGTGAGCGTACGTCCGCTTTCCCTCGCTCAGAACCTCCGAACAGGCACGAAGGCCCGGCCGTCACACATTCGTCAGATCTCGGCACCGACCGGCGGCCCCGCCCGACCCTCGGCATCACTGCGGTGTGAGGTCGGGCACGTGGCAGTTCCACGGGCGCTCCCCAGGCAGTTCTCAGGAATCGCGCGCCTAATGGATGCAGACCTTCTGACCATTCGAGGACGTGATGACCTTGCATCCGAATCAGGGCAGCTGGCCGGGGCCGCAGGGACCGTACGGGCCACCCCCGCGGCCGCATCGCCCGGCGCTGAACTTCGGCGTCGTGGCGGCCCTGGTGCTGGCCGTAGCCGTCGTCATCGGCCTGGTGGCCGCGCGCATGAGCGCCACCCAGCACACTCCGACGACCCCACCGGCGCAGTCCGGCAATGTCATGCACGCATTCGATTCACAGGCTCGGTCCGATCTCACCGACGCCGCGCAACGAGTGGTCCCGGGTGTCGTCACGGTGAACACCGAACTCGGCCTGCAGGGCGGTGGCAGCGCGGGCACCGGGATCGTCCTCACCTCCGACGGGGACGTCCTGACCAACAACCACGTCGTCGAGGGCGCCACCCGGATCGAGGTGACCAGCATCGGCAACGGCAAGACCTACCCGGCCACCGTGCTCGGCTACGACCGCACCAACGATCTGGCGGTGCTGCGCCTGTCCGGCGCCTCGGGGCTGCAGACCGCACCGCTCGGCGATTCGGACAAGGTCGCCGTCGGCGACGAGATCGTCGGGGTGGGCAATGCGGGCGGCACCGGCAGCCCCAGCGCCGCGAGCGGGCGGGTGACCGCGCTGCACCGCTCGATCACCGCCAGTGACGAATCCTCCGGCAGCTCGGAGCAATTGACCGGGCTCATCCAGGTGGCCGCTGATATTCGGCCCGGCGACTCCGGCGGTCCCCTGGTGAACAAGGACGGCCAGGTGATCGGCGTCAATACCGCCGCCTCCCAAGGGTTTCGGCTCGGCGCCGATGGCGGCGAGGGCTTCGCCATCCCGATCAACAAGGCACGGTCGATCGCCCAGCAGATCCAGGCCGGGACCGGCTCCGGCACCGTACATGTCGGCCCGAGCGCCTTCCTCGGCATCACGGTCAGCGATGCGGACGGCCAAGGCGCCCTGGTCCGCGATATCGTGCGCGGCGGCCCGGCGGCGGAACTCGGCGTGGCGCCCGGCAGCGTGATCACCGATATCGACGGCGACCGCATCGACTCGGCCAACGCCCTGATCGCCACGATGGACAAGCACCATCCCGGCGACAACGTGAACCTCACCTGGACCGATCGCACCGGCCGGACCCAAACCGGCAAGATCGAACTGGCGCAGGGCCCCGTCGGCTGAGAACTCCCGAAGCTTCCTATGCTGTGGATCGAGGTTCCACTTCCGCCCACGGTCGAGGTCACCGGATGCCCAGAGGTTCCAGGCGCGCGTACGACACGGGTCTGTCGCGAGGTGATCGTCGGCGCGGCACTGGCCCTGACCGCCGAGCGCGGCCTCGACTGCTGGAGCATGCGTGACCACCCCGGCTGCGGCCACACCGTCCACGAGGATTGCCCGGCGGAAGCCACCCACAGACGAAAGCCGCCGTCACCGGGAGACATGGCGCCGGCCGCCGCCTACTCGGCGGGGGTGTAGCCGATCATCCACGGCACCGCGTACTTGTCTGTCACCATGCCGAACAGCTCGGCCCATTCGGTCTTGCCGATCGGCATGGATACGTCGCCGCCCGCCGACAGCTGGCCGAAGATCCGCTCGGCCTCCTCGCGGCTGTCCACATCCACCGATACGGCGTAGGCCGGGCTGTCGGTGTTTACGGTCTGCCCCGGCGGGCAGTCCGATGCCATCAGCAGGTGGTCGGTGCCGCGCAGGGGCAGGGCGGCGTGGGCGATCAGGTCTTTCGCGGCGGCGGGCAGGCCGCCGCCGTCGCCCATCTCGCTGAAGCGGATCAGCTGCAGCTCACCGCCGAAAACGGACTGGTAGAAGGTGAACGCCTCCTCGGCGTTGCCGTTGAACATCAAATAGGGGTTCAAGACCGTCACGGATTGCCTCCTCGAATGAGTACACGGCCGGACGGACGACAGTGGCCGTCGCCCCTAGTAGGGGCGACGGCCACTCTACGAATTCATCGCGCCCGGCACCGGCGTTTCGGCCGGACCGTGGTCCGTTTGCGCAGACTCAGCCGTTGTAGATGGCGTCCACATCGGCGGCGTAGTTCTTCATGACCACGGCCCGCTTCAGCGACATCTTCGGCGTCAGCTCGCCGCTCTCCTGGGTCCAGTCGACGGCCAGAATGCGGATCTTCTTGATCTGCTCCGCGTGCGAGACCAACTTGTTGGTGTCGGCCACCGCGGCGTCGATCGCGGACTTCAACTCCGGCAGCTCGATCAGCTTCTCCATGGGCAGGTCGGCGGGCAGCCCGTTGCGGTCCTTCCAGCCCGGCACCGCCTCCGGATCGAGCGTGATCAGCGCGCCGATGAACGGCTTGCCGTCGCCCACCACCATCACCTGACTGATCAGCGGATGCGCCCGCAGCGAATCCTCGAGCATGGCCGGGGCCACGTTCTTACCGCCCGCGGTGACGATGATTTCCTTCTTGCGGCCGGTGATGGTGATGAAGCCCTGGTCGTCGATGGCGCCCAGGTCGCCGGTCTTGAACCAGCCGTCGGCGAAGGCTTCCTCGGTGGCGGTCGGGTTTTTCCAGTACCCGCCGAAGACGACCGGGCCGCGCACCAGCAACTCGCCGTCCTCGGCCACCTTCGCCCCGTGCCCGGGTAGCGGGCGGCCGACCGAGCCGACGCGGATGAATTCGGGCGTGTTCACAGAGACGGCAGCCGTGGTCTCGGTGAGGCCGTAGCCCTCGTAGATGGTCACGCCGATGCCGCGGAAGAAGTGGCCCAGCCGCGCGCCCAGCGGACCGCCGCCCGATACCGCCGACTTGCACCGCCCGCCCATGGCCTCGCGCAGCTTGCCGTAGACCAGCTTGTCGAACAGCGCGTGCTTGGCCTTGAGCACCAGCCCGGCGCCGCCGTTGTCCAGCGCCTGGCTGTAGGCGACGGCGGTCTCGGCGGCGGCGTCGAAGATCTTGCCCTTGCCGCCGTCGTGCGCCTTCTGCTTGGCGCCGTTGAACACCTTCTCGAACACGCGCGGCACCGACAGGATGAAATCCGGCTTGTACTGCCCGAACTGCTCGACCAGCGTCGACCAGTCGGAGGTGTGCGCGACGGTGACACCGGCGTCGAAGGCGGCGAGCGCGACGGCGCGGGCGAAGACATGCGCCAGCGGCAGGAACAGCAGCGACTTGTTGCCCGGCTTGAGGAACTGCGGCATGGCCGCCCGGTCCGCGGCCGATTCCGCGTAGAGGTTGGCATGCGAGAGCATGACGCCCTTGGGGCGGCCGGTGGTGCCGGAGGTGTAGATCAGCGTCGCCGGGGAGGCGGCCTTGACCTGGGCGCGCCGGTCGTGCACGGCCTGGTCGTCCAGCTCTGCGCCCTTCGCGACAAGCTGGTCGACGGCGCCGTCGGCGAGCTGCAGCACCTCGCGCAGCTCCGGCAGGCCCGACTCGATCTCGGCGATGGTCGACCGCTGCGCGGCGGTCTCGACCACGAGCAGTTTGGTCGAGGAGTCCTCCAGGATCCAGCGCGCCTGCTCGGCGGAGGAGCTGTCGAAGATGGCGACGGTGCAGCCGCCGGCGGCCCAGATGGCGAAGTCCAGGACCACCCATTCGTAGCGGGTCGAGGCCAGGATGGCCACCCGGTCACCGAGTTCGATGCCCGACGCGATCAGTCCCTTGGCCACCTTCGTGACGTCCCCGGCGAATTCGGCGGCCGTGACGTCGGTCCACCCGCCCTTGCCGTCGGGGCGATTGAACACCACCAGCCCCGGCGTGCGCTCGGCATGCCGGAAGGCCCCGTCGGACATATTGGCGTCCTCGGGGATGGTGTAGGTCGCCGGGACTTCGAACTCTCGCATCGGTGCCCTTCCACGTGGTTTACTCACCGGTAATTTACGCCACTCACGGCGGCCGTGTACGTCCGAGGTGGTGACGCCGCCAAATTTCTATCCTATGGACCGCGTTTGCGCTGCCTGCAGCGATGCGCTCAGGAACGCGGCCAACTCGCGCGTCGCCGCCGCGGCGGGCTCGACGATCGAGGCCTGCAGCTGCGCGACGTGCCACAGCCCCCGGGTGACGCTGAACTGCGTCGTCACCCCGGCGGCCCGCAGCGCCGCCGCCAGCCGCCCGCACTGGTCGTGCAGCAGCTCGCTACCGTCGACCTGGACATAGGTCGGCGGCAGACCGCGCAGATCGCCCAGCAGCGGCGCGTAGCCGGGATCCAGGCCGTCGCCGTCGCCGAGGTAGGCCGCGGCGCAGGCCCGCGACCACGGCTTGTTGATGACCAGATCGCGGTAGCCGTCGGGCACCTCGTTGGGATCGGCCCACGGCGCGATCAAACCCAGTGCGGCGGGCCGGATTCCGTGCTTGTCGCGCAGCCGCAGCGCGAGCGCCAGCGACAGGCCGCCCCCGGCCGAATCACCGGATATCGCAATATCTTCCGGCCGCAGCCCAGTCGACACCAGATCCAGGAAGGCCGCCTCGGCATCGTCGAGGGCGGCCGGAAAGGGGTGCTCGGGCGCCAGCCGGTAGTCGGGAAGGTAGACCGGGCAACCGATCTCGCGCGCCAGGTGCGCGGCCAGCGAGCGGTGGGTGGCGATCGAGCCGACGGCGTAGCCGCCCCCGTGCAGATAGAGCACGGCGCCCGGCCCCACGACGACATCCGACGACACAACTGCCTGCGGATCGGGTGCTGCGGTAACGCGCTCCGCCGGGCGGCCGCCCAACCGCAGCTTGTGCACTCGAGCACCCCGCGGCAGCACCTGCAGCACCGAACCGGCGTCGAGCAGTGCCCGCTGGAACCGCCACGGCACCCGATGATGCATGGCGTACCGGAACATCGGGTGCAGCACCACCCGGGCCAGCGGCAGCGGCAGCGAAACAGCAGGCATAGCAGGAACTTTCGGTATCAGGGCAGGACGTGGCGGGTCACCAGACTGGCGATGCGCTGATAGTAGGACGCGGTGGTGCGGACGAACAGGTCCAGCACCTTGGCCTCCCAGCCGATCAGCACCCGGCCGTGGCCCTTGCGGACGCCGGTCAGGATCGTCTCGGCCGCCATCTCCGGGGTGTGCAGCGCCAGCTGCTTGTCGAACTGGGCGGCGAACTTCTTCTGGTCCAGCCCTTGTGTTTCGGCGACGGTCGCGTTGCGCGCCACCGCCGTCTTGATGCCGCCCGGGTGCACGCAGGTCACCTGGACCGGCTCGCCCTTGACCAGCATCTCCTGCCGCAGCGCCTCGGTGAAACCGCGCACCGCGAACTTGGCGGCGTTGTAGGCGCTCTGGCCCGGCACCGCGATCAGGCCGAACAGGCTGGACACGTTGATCACGTGGCCGTCGCCGGATTCGATCAGGTGCGGCAGAAATGCCTTGGTGCCGTTGACGACTCCGTAGAAGTCGACATCCATGATCCGCTCGATGTCCTTGAACTGCGTGTGGATCACATCGCCGTGATGGGCGATCCCGGCGTTGTTGTAGATCTGATTGACCTTGCCGTAGTGCTTCTTCACCTCGTCGGCGTAGAGCAGCACCGCCTCGCGCTCGGCGACATTGAGCCGGTCGGATTTGACCTGTGCGCCCGAAGCCTCACAGCGCCTGACGGTCTCGGCAAGACCATCGGTGTCGATATCGGACAGCGCGAGTTTCGCGCCCCGGCGGGCCAGGTTCTCCGCCAGCGCCCGGCCGATGCCGGATCCCGCGCCGGTGATCACGCAGACCTTGCCCCCGAAGTAAGCCTCATTGCTCACTGTTTGCCACCACTTTCAGATCGGGCCGGTCCTCGGCCCCGTTGACGGTCGTGTCGTAAGCGGACACGTCGAACTTTTCCAGCAGTCTACGGAAACGGAAAGTGAAATCCGGCCACAGCGTGGTGTTGTTTCCGTGCTTGTCCAGATACCAGCTGGCGCAGCCGCCGGTATTCCACACGCTACCGACCAGCTTACCCTGCAATTCGCGATTGAACTTGTCCTGCACATCCTTTCGCACCTCCACGGTGCGCAGGGCGCGCATATCGAACGCGTCTATCGCGTCCGCGATGTAAGTGATCTGCGACTCGATCATGTACACCATCGAGGTGTGCCCGAGGCCGACGTTCGGGCCCAGCAGGAAGAACATATTCGGGAAATTGGCGATCGCCGAACCCTTGTAGCCCTGCTGCCCAGCGGCGTCGAAAACCTCTGCGAGCGTGAGGCCGTCGCGCCCGGCGACGACCTCGTACGCGGGTGAGTCGGTGACGTGGAAGCCGGTGGCGACGATCAGCGCGTCGATCTCGCGCTCGGCGCCGTCGGTCGTCACGATCGAATCCGCGCGGATCTCCTTGATGCCGTCGGTGACCACGTCGACGTTGTCGCGGCTCAGCGCCGGATAGTAGTCGTTGGAGATCAGCATGCGCTTGCAGCCGATGCGGAAGTTCGGGGTGACCTTGCGGCGCAGTTCCGGATCGCGCACCTCGAGGGCGAGCTTGGCACGCGCGACCGCCTCCAGCACCCGCATGGCCGGGGTGAACTTGGCCAGGCCGACGACCTGGGTCTCCCGCACGGCGTAGATGGCCGTGCGCGCCAGCTTCTGCATCCCGGGCACGTGCTTGAACGCCAGCCGCTCCGGCAGCGTGTAGGGCCGATCCATGCGTGGCAGCAGCCAGGGCGCGGTGCGCTGGTAGACGTCCAGGTGCGAGACCTCGGGCGCGATCGACGGCACGATCTGAATCGCCGAGGCACCGGTCCCGATGATCGCGACCCGCTTGCCCTTCAGGTCGGCCTCGTGATCCCAGCGCGCGGAGTGGAAGATCTGCCCCCGGAAGTCGTTGATGCCCTTGATATCCGGCAGATTCGGCTCACACAGGGCACCCACCGCGGAGACCAGGATGTCGGCGGTGAAGGCGCCCTTGGAGGTCTGCACCTCCCACCGCGCGTCGGCGTCGTTCCACCGCGCACCGGTCATCTCACAGTCGAAGATGTGCTTGTCGCGCACATTGTGGCGAGCGGCCACGTCCTGGATGTAGCGCTGGATCTCCGGCTGCTTGGAGAACGAGCGCGACCAGTTCGGGTTGAGCGCGAACGAGTAGGAGTACAGCTGGGACGGCACGTCGCAGGCCGCGCCCGGGTAGGTGTTGTCGCGCCAGGTGCCGCCGACATCGCCGCCGCGCTCGATCACCACATAGTCCTCGCGCCCCTGCTGGCTGAGCCGGATGGCCAGGCCCAGGCCGGAGAATCCACTCCCGACGATCAACACGTGCACATGCCGCGCGACACCAGTGTCTGTAACCTTGCGACTCATGTACTCGAGCGTAAGGGCTTATTGATCCGGAGTCAACAGTATTGACTCACGTTCAGTAGGATGGGCCCGTGAGCAAGGGACCTGGTGAGAACGGCAAGCGGGTGCGGCTGAGCCCGGACGAGCGCCGCGAGCAGCTGCTCACGCTCGGGGCCCGAATGCTGAGCGATCACGCTCTCGAGGACATCGCCATCGGCGATATCGCCGCGCAGGCGGGTATTTCCCGGGGCCTGCTGTTCCACTACTTCCCGACCAAGCAGGACTTCCATCTCGCGATCGCGCAGCGCGCCAATGCCGAACTGCTGGCCCGCACCGCACCGGATCCGAGCCTCGGCCTGTTCGACATGCTGCGCGACGCCATGCAGCGCTATGTCGACTACGTGTCCGGGAACCGCACCTCGTACCTGGCGCTGCTGCGCGGCCCGGCCAGCACCAGGCCCGAACTGACGACGCTGGTGGATGCGACCCGCGGCGCCATTGTCGACCGCATCCTCGCCGAGGTCCCGGTCCCGATCGAGGACGACGATCAACCGCGGCTGCGGCTGGCGGTGCGCGGTTGGATCGCCTTCGCGGAGGAGACGACCCTGAGCTGGCTGCGACACGAGACCATCACCCGCGAACAACTGATCGACATGCTGGTCGAATCCCTCCCCGCGTTGGCATTGAGCCCGGAACTATCCCAGGCGCTGCGCGACTGAGCCCGCACGCCGCTGATCGGCCTCGCCCTCGACCGCCTCCTCGATCACAGGCAGCTGGACGGAAGCACTATCGGTGCGCACGAAGCCTCGCCATATCGGCTCTCGATGACCATCGACGTCTCCAGGTAGGTGGCGGTGGACATCATCCGGGCCGGATCACCCTCGTCGCCGGAGCGGTCGCCCGCCACCGTTTACAGAAAGAACCCGCCGGGCGGTCGCTGTGGGACCACCCGGCGGGTCGTGCTCCGCTCGACTGCTGGAAGGCATGGTCGGGCCACCGAGCGGGAGCATCGCTCTCGAGCACCGTCAGAGTTTGCCGCCACCTCCCAGCAGCCACGGGTTGAAGGTGCACTGCAGCGGTTGCGACGGATCGAGCGCGTGCAGCGCGATCGACAGCGACCGCGGCGAGTACATCATCGTCAGGTGGTCCGACAGATCCTGCTCACAGCCGTCCTGCAGCAGGACGTTGTCCACCGTCGCCCCGGCCCGGCCTTCAGGAAGGTCAGGTCGTAGGGGTTGGTCACCTCGTCGTACCGGGTGGCGACACTCGTGTACTTGATTCCGGACACCGTGTCGCCATTGGCGTTGAGCTGGTTGATGAAATCCGAGCCGATGGTCTGCTGGATCCCCGAGTGGCCCACGAAGATCTCGATCAATCCCAAGACGTCGATCCCGAAGTTGTTGATCGCCCGGCCCAGCGCACCGATCCCGTCCAGCGACGTCCCGTGATGGGTGGCGCCGTAGGTGATCAGGTGATCCACCTTGGACCCGCCGCCCTCGAACTTGGTGTACCAGTTCGACATCGACCCGCCCTGCGAGTGGGCGACGATATCGACCTTGTCCGAACCGGTCGCGGCCAGCACCCGATCCACGAAGGTGGCCAGCTGCTTGGCCGAATCCTGGATGTAGCCGGTGCCGTTGGCGCCCGGCAGCACCGAGCCCAGACCGCCGCCCTCGACCAGGTTCGACCGGCCGTAGTTGAAGGTGAAGGTGCAGTATCCGGCGTCCTTGATCGGCTGGCTCATGAACGCGAAGGCGTCATAGGCATTGGACCAGGTGCCGTGCACCAGCACCACCGGCTTCCGCCCGTCGCCCGGCTTGCAGTCCCAGTCGTTGGTACCCGGCGGCGCCGCGTCCGGATTCAGTAGGCTGTAGCCGAACGCCGCCAGGAACGACGACGATGCGGGGCCGTAACCCTTTGTGTCGGAGGCATATCCGCCCGACGAGCCCGAGCTGGACCCCGAGCCGCCATAGCAGTCGCCGGACCCGTTACCGGATCCGGCGCCGCTGCCGGACGTGCACGCCGACCCGGAACTGCCGGCGCTGCCGCTGTCTTCGGCGATCGGGTGCGCGGCCGGATTCTTCAGTCCCGCACCGATCAGATCGGCCAATTGCTGCTCCGTGGGCGCCGGAGCGGGATCGGCATTCACGCCGACCCCCGGAAGCCCGATCGCGAGGATCGCCGCGCCCATCATCACGGCGGCGCGCAGCGGCCTGCGGATGGTCGTTCGTCTCATTCGATACCTTTCTGCACAAGGGTGCGATCCAGTTCCGGTGGCGGCTAATTCGGCCACCGCACAGGAACTTCGCAGACGCTAAAACCGACCATCCGGGAATTGCGTTGTCGCAGCGATAATCCGGATAAATCACGAAGGTGCAGACGACGACTGAGGAACTCCCACAGCCGCTTCGATATCGCGAGAACCGGAGATCTCACAGGTTCGGCCACCGGCGGCCGTGCGGAATCACAGCCTTTTCACCAAACGGCGTCACGACCTGCGCGAATCAGCGTCGAACCGCACGCCGATATCTCGACGCCAGCAGCACGCGCCCACGCTCCGGTTGCCCCACCGCGATTGGGGTCAGAGGTCGTGGGAATCGAGCCAGGTGCGGGCCAGGTCCGAAGCTGGGGCACGGTCGTCGCGGAGAGCGCGGACCATATCAGTGAGGTCGGCCGTGGTGAGTTCTCCCGCAACGTAATTCAGCTTCTTGAGTTGGCGGACCGTGAGAGTTCCCTTGCGGTACAGCGGGATCACGCTCTGGGCTCGGAAGGCGTAGCCGGGGTCGGCGATCGGGACCAGATCGCCCGCGCCGCCGGGCAGCAGTGCGGCGGGAGCGGTCAGGACACCGCCTTGAATCTTCCCTTCCTGCAATGCCTTTCGAAGTTCGGAGTCGTTCGGGTAGACGCTGTGGCGGGTGATGTCGCAGCCGTAGACCGCATGCAGTGGATCGAGCACGTCCCGTTGCGGATCGGGGGAACGGCGCAGCGGGTCCAGTTCGCTCCCCGTGGCGATACCGACGGCCAGCTCACCGCACCGCGGCGCCAGTTCCTGCAGGGAATCGGGGTACCGCCGGGCTGCCGCCCCGCCGAACACGAAGGCGGGGCGCAGGTCGGTCCCGTCGGCGATATCGGATACCGCCAGTCCCTCGGGCAGGGCCCGGCTGACGGCGTCGGCGACATCCGGCCTCGGTGCCTTGTCTCCCGTGCCCGCGCTCCCCGATGTCGTGCTCCCGGAGGGCTTCGGCACCGCGGGCGTCGCCGTCTTCGCCGCCGCTAGCTTGTCGGGCAGCCGCGCCTGCGACCCCGAGTCCAGGGCTGTCAGCAGATCCCCGCTGTCGTCGCCGACCAGTTGCACGGTGCCCGCGTCGAGGGCGGCCAGGTAGTCGCCGCGTTGACCGAGCCCCGTTCTGGTGGTCGTGTGCGCACCGGCGCGGGCCAGCGCACCGGCGTAGATCTCAGCAATCAACTCCGACTGCGCGGAATTCCCCGCGCCGACGGTGATCGTCGTCCCCGAATCGCCGCCCGAACAGGAAACCGCCAGCGTAGCGGCCATGATCGCGACCACGGCACGAACCGAGACCCGCACCGATGCGGCCAACTCCATCCGGCGACACCCACTCCCGATACATAGTAAGAACGACACCCGGCTGACAGTATGGACAGCCAGAAGGCGGCCGTCCCGCAGACGAATCGTAGTCGGAGCGCGCACCGGCCCGCCTCGGAGCACCGGGCCATCGGAAGGACCTGCAGTGAAATCCTCGAACCCCACCAGCGCACGCCGCCGCGGCCTGCGCCCCGCCTGGACCGCCGCGCGCTTCCTCGCCACCGCCGTCGCCCTGGCGGCCGCGATGGCGCTGTCGGCCTGCGGCGGCAACAGCGATCCGCTGTCGAGCGGCTCCGGTGACTGCGACGGCAACGACAGCAGCCTCACGATCGGCTCGGCGAACTTCCCGGAATCCGAGACGGTCGCCAACATTTATGCGGAAGCCTTGCGCGCCAATGGTTTCACCATCGAGACCAAGCTCAGTATCGGCAGCCGCGAGGCCTATATCCCGGCGCTGCGCGAGTGCTCGATCGGCCTGATCCCGGACTACACCGGCAATCTGCTGCAGTATCTGGACAAGTCGGCGACCGCCACGGCCGCCGACCAGGTGAACCAGGCCCTGACCAAGGCACTCGGCGACCAGCTCGCCATCGGCGCCCCCGCCCCCGGCGAGGATTCCGACGCCGTGGTCGTCACCCGGGCCACCGCCGACAAATGGAACCTGCGCACCATCGGCGACCTGGCCCCGCACTCGGCCGAGGTGAGTTTCGGCGCCCCCGCGGAGTTCTCCGAGCGCACCTACGGGCTGCCCGGCCTGAAGGCCAACTACGGCGTCGACATCGCCAAGGACAAGTTCGTCCCGATCGGCGACGGCGGCGGGCCGGCCACCGTGCGTGCGCTGACCTCCGGCCAGGTGACGGCGGCCGACATCTTCACCACCTCCCCGGCCATCAAGGAGAACAACCTGGTGGTGCTCGAGGATCCGAAGAACAATTTCGCCGCCCAGAACGTGGTGCCGCTGCTGAACGCGAAGGAGAAGTCCGACCGGGCGGTCCGGGTGCTCGACGCGGTCTCGGCGAAACTGACCACAGCGGAACTGGTCTCGCTCAACGAGGCCGTATCCGGCGCCGCCAAGACCGAGCCCGCCGCGGCAGCCAAGGCGTGGGTGACCGCGCAGGGGCTGGACAAGCCGATCGGTTAGGAGACTCACACCGGTGAGTGAGGAGACAGCGGATACCGCCGAACTCGCGATCGAGTTCAGCGGCGTCACCAAGACCTATCCGGACGGCACCACCGCCGTCACCGATCTGGATCTGCGCATCGATTCCGGGTCGTTCACCGTATTCGTGGGACCGTCCGGCTGCGGTAAGACCACATCGATGCGGATGATCAACCGGATGATCGTGCCCACCTCGGGCACGATCACCGTCTCCGGGGAGGACATCTCGACCGTCGACCCGGTGCGCTTGCGGCTGGGCATCGGCTACGTGATCCAGAGCGGCGGGCTGCTGCCGCACCGCACCGTGCTCGACAATGTCGCGACGGTCCCGGTGCTGCGCGGCCAGACCCGCCGCGCCGCACGTCGGGCCGCGCTCGACGTGCTGGACCGAGTGGGCCTGGATCGAGGTCTGGCACAACGATATCCGGCGCAATTGTCGGGCGGGCAACAGCAGCGCGTGGGCGTCGCGCGGGCGCTGGCGGCGGATCCGCCGATCCTGCTGATGGACGAGCCGTTCAGCGCCGTGGACCCGGTGGTGCGCGAGGAGTTGCAGGCCGAGATGCAGCGCCTGCAGGCGGAGCTGCACAAGACGATCGTGTTCGTCACCCACGACATCGACGAGGCGATCAAGCTCGGCGACCGGATCGCGGTCTTCGCCCGCGGCGGGGTGCTACAGCAGTACGACCCGCCGCGGCATCTGCTGGCCCAGCCCGCCACCGATTTCGTCGCCGACTTCGCCGGTCGCGATCGCGGCTATCGGGGACTGTCGTTCCGTAGCGCCGAAGACGTTGTGCTGCACGATATCCGGACCGCCACCGCCGAAGAGGTGTCCGGCCTGCGCCTGGAGCCGGGCGAATGGGTACTGGTCGTCGACGAGGCTCGCCACCCCCTCGGCTGGGTGGATGTCACCGGTGTCGAGGGCGTGCGGGCCGGACATGCCTGGGCCGACAACATGTCCGCCGGTGGTTCGCTGTTCGTCCCCGGCGGCGACCTGCGCCAAGCTCTGGACGCGGCCATCTCCTCGCCGTCGGGAGTCGGTGTGGCCGTGGACAATTCGGGGGCTGCGTGCGGCGGCGTGCTCGCGACCGAGATCATCGAACTACTGGCGCGGCAGCGATCCGGCGAGGATGCCGCGCGCAACCGGCACTTCTTCGAGGAGGAGGCGCGGTGATGCGCACGCTCCACCGTCGTTGCGGCGAACGCCGGAATCGAGGGCCGCGATGAGGTACCTCGTCGACAACTTCTCCGAGATCGCCGGATTCACCCGCACGCACCTGTATCTGGCGCTGGTGCCCTTGCTCATCGGCCTGGTGATCGCGATTCCGGTCGGCACGCTGGTGCGCCGGGTCCCCTGGATCCGCCGCACCACCGTCACCGTGGCCAGCCTCGCCTACACCATTCCCTCGCTCGCGCTGTTCGTGATCATTCCGCCGCTGGTCGGGATCCCCGCCATCGATCCGCTGAATGTCGTTATCGCACTGAGCATCTACTCGATCGCGCTGCTGGTGATCGCCGTGCCGGTGGCGCTGGATTCGGTGTCGGCGGCCGTGCTCGACGCCTCCGACGCCATCGGCTACTCCCGCCTGCGGCGGGCCCTGACCGTCGAATTCCCCTTGGCGATACCGGTTTTCGTAGCCAACCTGCGGGTGGTGGCGGTCACCAATATCTCGATGGTGACCGTCGGCGCGCTGATCGGCGTGGGCGGGCTGGGCAAGCTGTTCACCCAGGGCTATCAGCGCAACTATCCGGACGAGATCGTCGCCGGGATCATCGTCGTGCTGGTGCTGGCGCTGATCGTGGACCGGGTGCTGTATCTGATCGGCCGCTGGTGCACGCCGTGGCTGCGGACCGGCCGCCCTACGCTCGCCCGCCGCCTGCGCGGGGCCGTCGACCCGGCGAAAGGCGTTGACGCATGAACCTTTTCATCGACGCCTGGCACTACCTGACCGACTCGGCGAACTGGGGAGGCAGCTCCGGTATCGACCACCGGCTGCTGGAACATCTGTGGTACAGCCTTCTGGCCGTCGCGCTCTCGGCGGTGATCGCGGTGCCGATCGGCCTGCTGGTCGGCCACACCCGCCGCGGCGCCGCCGTGATCGTCGGATTCGCCAACGCGATGCGCGCCCTGCCCACCCTGGGCCTGTTGACGTTCGTGGTGCTGCTGCTGGGTCTCGGGCTGCTTCCGCCGCTGCTGGCGCTGATCACCGTCGGCGTTCCGCCGCTGCTGGCGGGCGCCTACGCCGGGATAGCCAACGTGAATCCCGATGTCGTCGACGCCTCCCGGGCGATGGGGATGACCGAACGCCAGGTGCTGGTCCGAGTGGAGGTCCCCAACGCGCTACCGGTGCTGCTGACCGGCCTGCGCGCGGCCACGCTGCACGTCGTCGCGACCGCCACCATCGCCGCCTACGTCAACCTCGGCGGCCTCGGCCGCTACATCTTCGACGGCATCAGCCTGTACAAGTACGACCGAGTCCTGGTCGGCGCTCTGCTCGTCGCCGCCTTGGCTCTGGTCCTCGACGCCATCCTGGCCTTCGCGGTATGGGCCAGCGCCCCCGGCACCGGCCGCCTACGCCGCGCGGCCGCCGTCTGACGCGCTCCCTTCACTCGCCACCGCCCTCCACTGCATCCTCCCGCGATCGACCCACCGGAGTATCCGGTCGCGGCGTACCCCCTTACCGGCACGACGGTTCCGGCGACCAAGCGCGGCCAGGTCGCGGGTGGCACGAGCGCGGCGTTCGCGAACCGGTACCTCGTGGTCCGGCGTGGCGGGACGACGCACAACCCCGGTCCACCGTCATCCCGGACGGAGGGAGCGCGCCGGAAATACGAGTGCCGACCGTTGCGCGATGCCCGGATATGCGAAGGGCGCCCCGTTTACCGAGGCGCCCTTCTTACAGCGAAACAGACTGTTACGCAACACCTTCCGCACGCGCGGTGGAAGCCACGGCCTCAGCCACCGCCGGGGCGACCCGCGGGTCCAGCGGGCTCGGGATGATCTTGTCCCGGGACAGCTCGTCACCCAGCACGCCGAAGATGGCGTTGGCCGCGGCCACCTTCATACCCTCGGTGATCCGCCGCGCGCCCGCGTCCAGCGCGCCCTTGAACACACCGGGGAACGCGAGCACATTGTTGATCTGGTTCGGGAAGTCGCTGCGGCCCGTGGCCACGACCGCGGCGTACTTGTGCGCCACCTCGGGGTGGATCTCCGGATCGGGATTCGACATCGCGAACACGATCGACTCCGGCGCCATCGACGCGATCAGGTCCTCCGCGATGGTGCCCGCCGACAGCCCCAGGAACACGTCGGCCCCGGCCATCGCCTCGGCGGCACCGCCGCTGCGGCCGCGCGGGTTGGTGCGCTCGGCCAAGTCGGCCTTGATGTCGTTGAGGTCGGTGCGGTCACGGCCGACGATGCCGCGAGAGTCGAGCACGACGATGTCGGACACGCCCGCTGCCAGCAGGATATTGGTGCAGGCGACTCCGGCGGCGCCGGCCCCCGACACCACGACCTTCATGCCCGAGATGTCGCGCCCGAGCACCTTGGCGGCGCCGTTGAGCGCCGCCAGCACCACGATGGCGGTGCCGTGCTGGTCGTCATGCATCACGGGGCAGTCCAGCGCCTCGATGACCCGCTTCTCGATCTCGAAGCAGCGCGGCGCGGAGATGTCCTCCAGGTTCACCGCGCCGAAGCTCGGGCGCAGCCGGATCAGCGTCTCCACTATCTCGTCGACATCCTTGGTGTCGAGCACGATCGGAATCGAGTCCAGCCCCGCGAACTTCTTGAACAGCGCGGCCTTGCCCTCCATCACCGGCAGCGAGGCGCGCGGGCCGATATCGCCCAGGCCCAGCACCGCGGTGCCGTCGCTGACCACCACGACCAGCCGGTCGGTCCAGGTGTAGCGCTTGGCCAGCGCCTCGTCCTTGGCGATGGCGCGGCTGACCTGCGCCACACCCGGGGTGTAGGCGATGGACAGATCACGCTGGGTGTCGAGGGGCGCCGCAAGTTCCACCGAGAGCTTGCCTCCGAGGTGTCCCGCGAAAATCTCTTCGTGCGTAATAGCGGACAGGCTGGCCGCATCATTCTCACGGCTCGCCGTGGCGGCGTTCGGTGCGTCAGTCACGGGTGACACGATCTCACTCCTGCTCGGTGGTGGCTAGCCCGGCCTGCGGTTACCGCCGGGTATCAGGATTAGGGGTTTTTCGGGTTACTGACAGGGTGCGCGGACCACGCTCGGGCATGGCGCGAGATACCCCGCACTGGTTACATCGCGGCAAGGAATACGGGACATTACGGCATACGGTTTGCGTATCGCTGCACAGAGCTGTCGAGCGAGAACCGGACGGGTGGGTCCGGGCAATGCTGTGGGGTGATCCGCGATCCCGGAGCCGTGCGTCACGGGGCGAGGTTCACCAACCGTCCCGGACCGGGCGGTGGCGTCGGCCGGGAATCCGCAACATTCTGCCAGCCGAGACGGCGGCTTGCCAAATCGCCTCCCGGTACGTACTGCCATCTCCCGAGGGTAGCGACCCCGAATTACCCCTGCGTAAGGGGAAACTCGCCGCTCCGCAGACGGGGACAGTGAACTGTCGCACCGGGCGCGCCGAACTCGGTGTGAGGTCGAGCCACCACCCTCCCGACATGCACCCACCATCATCCCGGCATGCTTTTGGCCGGGATCACGCCGGAGTCAAATCCGCCCGCTGCGGCGCCTCCCCCGGATCGCACTGCTCCGGGCGCACCCACACCGACTCCACTCCGCCAGCCCGCAGCCGAACCCGCCAATCGCTGGCCGCGCCCGGATGGTCGGTGCGGCGGTGCATGCCGCGGGTCTCGGCGCGGGCCAGCGCGCTGTACTTGGTCCACCGCGCCACCGCCAGCAGCGCCGCCGCCTGCCGGGCCCGCAGTCGGTCCGGTCCCTTGCCGCCGAGGTCCGCCTCGGTCACCGGCCACATGCCGTCGAGTTCGCCGATGCTGTCGCGCAGGCTGCCCGCACTGCGCCAGTAGCTGCGCCGCAGCGGCAGTGTGTGCTCCTGCACCAGCCCGACCACCGCGCGCGGATCTATACCAGCCGTGGCGTTCAGCCCCGCACCGGGCGCGGCGCGGACCTTGCCCAACCCCGGGCGCCTGCCCGCGAATCCCGCCGCGCCCGCACCCGCCCACACGCCCGACGAGATCGCCCACGCCCCGCCCTGGCCGCCGAATCCGCCGACGGCGCCGGTGATGGGCTCGCGCGTGGTCACGTCGCCCGCGCCGAACAACCCGGGAACCGTGGTGGCGCAATCGAATCCGACCAGGCGCACGCCGCCGGTGCCGCGCACGGTGCCCTCCAGGACCGCCCGCAGTGGTATCCGCACGGGATCGCACCCCCGCGCGGTGAACAGCGGGGTCCGAGCCAGCTGCTTGCGCAGCGGCCCCGGAATCTCGTCCAGCGCGGCGTAGACCCGCCGCCCGTCGGCGATGGCGGCGAATGCCGCGGCCCGCGAACCGAATCCGGCACCGCCGAGCGCGGCGCCGGATTCGTCGTAGAGGGTGGCGAAATGCAAGGCCAGGTCGGGGGCCGGGACAATGCCCGGCCCCGGCGTCAGCGCGTAGGCGTTGGAGAACTCCATACCCGACAGCTCCCCGCCGACCTCGGCGGCCATCAGCAGACCGTCACCGGTGTCGACGTCGCTGCCCGCGCCGCCGGACAGAAACGCGCAGCCGCCGGTCGCGAGCACCACCGCATTCGCCCGCACGCTCCAGGCGCCGAATCCATTGCGCGCCTGCAACCCCGCGGCCCCCGACACCACACCGTCGGAATCGACGAGCAATTGCAGCGCGGGATGGTGGTCGAGAATGCGTACCCCGGCCACGATCAGGCTGCGGCGCATCCGGCCGAGATATCTCGAGCCGTCCAGGCTCACTCGAGTCGGCCGCCCGGCCCGCTCCCCCGGAAATCGATAGCCCCAGCGGACCAACTGATCCACCCGGCGGTACGTCTCCCGCAGAACCCGGTGCATCCACTCGGGGTCGCCCAGCTCGCCGCCATGGCGGAAGCTGCGGTCGACGGCCTCCTCACGGGCCGGTCCGGGCGGGATGTTCCACAGGGCGACAGACCCTTTCGCGGTCGGACCGCTACTGCCGCACCGCCCCTTGTCGACCAGCACCACCCGCGCCCCGGCGTGTGCGGCGGCGAGGGCGGCCCAGGCCCCGGCCGGGCCGCCACCCAGCACCAGGACATCCGCCGCTGTGTCGCTCACAAAGAAAAATATTCGGCCACAATTCATACAACCGCAACCGTTACGCGGACCTCAATTCCACCATTGCGTAACCAACAGATAACCCGCCGCCACAAAAACGACCAGCGATCCGAAAAGTACGGCGAAACCTCGACGCCGATCGGCAAAAAGCTGCGCCGCCACGGCGACGATCGACAGCCCGATATGCCAGCCCAGCGTCGCCGTGCCCGGCCCGGGGAACCCCCGCCGCTGGCCCAGGAACTCGGCCACGATCAGTACCGCGGACAGCACCACCAGGCCACCGGCAACGATTCCGCTCAGTGCGCGGAAGACCCTCATACCCCTACTCCGCACTCACGACGTGATCACCGGAACCCCGGACGCCTTGCCCGCCAGCTCCTCGAACTGATCCGGGGCCGTGGTGAATTCGCCGAGTCGGATGGTCTTGTTGGCGCCGTGGTAGTCCGACGAGCCGGTGGTGAGCAGCCCGAGCTCGTCGGCCAGCCCACGCAGCACCGCGCGATCGGCGTCGCTGTGATCGGGGTGGTCGACCTCCAGCCCGCCCAGGCCGAGGGGCGCCAGCTCCCGGATGTCGTCGACGGCCAGCATCCGGCCGCGCGTGCGCGCCCGCGCGTGCGCCACCACGGTCACCCCGCCCGCGGCGGCGACCATCTCGACCGCGCGGCGCAGCGGAGTGTCGGCCTTCTCCACGTAGTACCGGCCGCGCGGGGCCAGCAGGTCGACGAATGCCGCGTCCACGGTCGGGACCACCCCGGCCGCCACCAGTGCCCGCGCCAGATGCGGGCGCCCCGCCGACGGACCCGCCGAGGCCAGCACCTGGTCCGGGTCGACCGGCAGGCCGTCCGCCGCCATCCTCTCGGCCATGGAACGCACCCGCGCGGCCCGCTCGGCCCGGAGCCGCTCTCGCTCCTGCGCGAACGCGGCGTCGGCGGGATCGAACAGATACGCCAGTAGATGCACCGGCACCGGCCAGCCGTCTTCCCCCAGGCCGACGCAGGACATCTCCATGCCCCGCACCAGGGTCATCCCGGGCGGCAGCGCCTCGGTGGCCTGGGCCCAGCCGGACGTGGTGTCGTGGTCGGTGATCGCGACGACGTCGAGACCCGCCGCGGCGGCGTGGCGAACCAGCTCCGCGGGTGTATCGGTGCCGTCGGAGGCGGTGGAGTGGGTATGCAGGTCGATGCGCACCCTGTCCATCTTGCCCAACCGCGCTGCGGCCCCGACGAGCAGCGTGCTGCACCGCGATCTCCGTGCACACCCGGGCCGGACGACTAGCATCCACCCAATGCCGCAGATTCCACCGATGCCATCGTTCCGTGGACGTGGGAAAACCGAGCGGTCGCCCCGCCGCATTCCGGTCCCGACGGCGCGGGCGATCGTCGACTGCGGGGTCTATGTGGACGGGCACCGGTTGCCGGGCCGGTTCACCCACGCCGAGGCGCTGTCCGAGGTCCGCGAGCGTCAGGCGGGCTTCGTCTGGGTCGGGTTGCACGCACCGGACGAGGCCCAGATGGCCGATGTGGCACAGACATTCGGCCTGCACGAGCTGGCCGCCGAGGACGCCGTGCACGCCCGTCAGCGCCCCAAACTGGAGCGCTACGACGACATGCTGTTCCTGGTGCTGCGCACCGTGAAGTACGTCGAGCACGATCTGCACGCCGTCAGCGAGATCGTCGAGACAGGCGAACTCATGATCTTCATGGGTCGGGATTTCGTGATCACCGTGCGGCACGGCGAGCACACCGGGCTGGCTGAGGTGCGGCGGCGGCTGGAGGCCGGTTCGGAGCGCTTGGCGCTCGGGCCCGGCGCCGTGCTGCACGCGATCGCCGATCATGTGGTCGACTCCTACGTCTCGGTCACACAGGAGGTCGAAGACGACGTGGAGGCGATGGAGGAGGAGGTTTTCACGCCCCGCAGCCGTCTCACCACCGAGGCCGTATATCAGCTCAAGCGCGAGGTCGTCGAGCTGCGGCGAGCCGTCAATCCGCTCGGGCTTCCCCTGCAGATGCTGTCGCGCAGCCAGGAACTCCCGCTGCCCAAGGAGATTCGGCGCTACCTGCGTGACGTCGCCGACCATCACACCGCCGTGGCCGAACGGATCAGCGATTTCGACGAGTTGCTGAGCGCTCTGATCAACGCCGTACTGGCGAAGGTGAGCGTGCAGCAGAACACCGACATGCGAAAGATCTCCGCGTGGGTGGCGATCGCGGCCGTGCCGACGATGACCGCGGGCATCTACGGCATGAACTTCGACTTCATGCCGGAGTTGCACTGGAAATACGGATATCCGCTGGTGTGGGCCATCATTCTCACCGTCTGCGGCGGGCTCCTGTACGCCTTGCGCCGCAACCACTGGCTGTAGCCGCCCATTTCGGTGCGCTACAGGTTCGCAGCACCCCGCTCTGGGTCGCGCACGTCGATCCCCGCTTCGGCCCAGGCATCCCGCAGCGCCCCCGCGCCGCGCACGCGCACCCACGCGGCCTCCGTCGCCGTGATCGGTGAAACGGCCAGAAACCGTACGGGCTCAGCGGGTTCCGGTAAGCCGACCTCCGGGAGATCGGCCGGGCTCAGCAGCGCCGCGGTGAAGGGAGCGTTGTGCCACAACGGTTCTCCCAGATCCAGCAGCGCATCGTCCTGCAGCACAACGCCTTCCACCGCGGGCGAGGCGATCAGCACGCCGAGGCCGCGGGTGAGACCGGCGTGGCCGCCCACCCCGCCGCGCAGCGTCAGCACCAGTTCCGCGCGCGGGCCCCGCATCGGGTCGGCCAGTTCGGAGGTGGGGTCGGTCATCGGATGCCGGGCCCCGCCCACCGTCACGTAGTGCACGAATTCGCCGTCGGGGATGCGCAGGATCTCGATCGGCTCCAGCCCCAGGAACGTCACCGATGCCGAATCGGCCGTGGACACACCGAAATGCCCGAGCGCCGCGGCTCGGACCTTGCCGAGAACGTCCATCGACTACAGCGCCAGCCGCGCCAGCATGTCGCGGGCCTGCTCGGCCGCCTTCGGCTCGCACAGCACGTCGTAGCGACCGGCCACCAGCTGCATGGTGGAGGCGAAGTCGCGCTGGCCGCGGGTGGCCGCGTAGGGGATCGAGGTCGAGATGACACCGAAGATGACACCGCCCACCAGGCCGACCGCCAGCGGGCCGAGGGCGCCGCCGGTGGTGAACAGGCTCAGCAGCAGACCCAGGAACAGACCCAGCCACGCCCCCGACACCATGCCGCCGCCGATGACCTTCCCCCAGGTCAGCCGATACAACACTCGCTCGACCTGCATCAGATCGACGCCGACGATGGTCACGTTCTCCACCGCGAAGTGATTGTCGGCCAGGTAGTCGACCGCCTTCTGCGCCTCGGCATAGGTCGGATACGACCCGACCGGCCAGCCGGACGGGGGTGTCGGCAGACCCGGCCGATTGCGATTCGAGCTCCCCAACGGATTGGTCATATCCCCATCATGCTAGGTCCCACGCGAACCGTGTACCCACACGCCCGGAACGCGCCGCGTGTCAGTCCGGGCTCACATCCCCCGCGGCGCACGAATCAGAGCCGCCGGGCGCCCTCCGTTGTCGAGCCGACCGGGAATGCGCCCCACCGCTGCCCGTGGGCCGCGGCCGCCGGGCTCAGTCGGCCGGTGCGGGCGGAACGAACCGCGTCGTGCGCTGCAGCCCGGCCGCGCGGCCCTTGTCGGCGATCACCTGCGCCATCTTCGCGCTCGCCTCGTCGATCATCTCGTCGCCGAGCATCGCCGCCCCGCGCGCGCCGCCCTCGACGGAGGTGTGGAAGGCGTAGGCGTCGAGAATCTCCTCGGCCCGGTCGTATTCGGCCTGCCGCGGCGAGAAGATCTCGTTGGCGGCCTCGATCTGCGACGGATGCAGCACCCACTTGCCGTCGAAACCCAGTGCGGCCGTGCGATTCGCGGCCCGGCGGAAGCCGTCGAGGTCGCGCACCTGCAGGTACGGGCCGTCGATGGCCTGCAGCCCGTGGGCGCGCGCGGCGAGCAGGATCGTCATCAGGATGTGGTGGTAGGCGTCGCCGGTGTCGTAACCCTCCGGCTGCTCTCCGACCACCAGCGTGCGCATGTTGATGCTGGCCATGAAGTCGGCGGGCCCGAACACCAGCGTCTGCACGCGCGGGCTGGCGGTGGCGATCTCGTCGATATTGCGCAGCCCCTGGGCGTTCTCGATCTGCGGTTCGATCGCGATGCGGCCGACCTCGAGCCCGCCCGACTTCTCCAGCTGGGTCAGCAGCAGATCCAGCGCCCGCACCTGCCCGGCGTCGACCACCTTGGGCAGCAGCAGCGCATCCAGTTCCGCGCCCGCGCCGTCGACCACCGAGATCACGTCGGCGTAGGTCCACTGCGTCGTCCAGTCGTTGACCCGCACCACCCGGATCTGGTGGCCCCAGCCGGGTTCGTTGAGCGCCGCCACGATGTTCGCCCGGGCCGTCGCCTTGGCGGCCGGGGCCACCGCGTCCTCCAGGTCCAGGAATATCTCGTCGGCGGGCAGGCCCTTGGCCTTCTCGATCATCTTGGGGTTGCTGCCGGGTACGGCGAGCACCGAGCGCCGGGACGGGGTGAGCCCGGTACGGCGAGTTGGCATGCACGGCTCCTGAAGTTCGTGATTCGGGCGCTGCACCACATAGCCTTGCACTATGGCAGCGACGAAGGTCTTTGCCGCCCGGCTGGCGGGTCTGGTGGTGCTGGGTCCGGACGGGGAGTCTATCGGCCGCGTCCGGGACGTGGTGATCTCCATCCGCTACGACCGCCAGCAGCCTCGGGTGCTCGGACTGCTCGTGGAACTGCCCACGCGCAGGCGGATTTTCGTGCCGATGCTGCGGGTCACCGCGGTCGAGCCGGGCTCGGTCAACCTCAACACCGGCTCGGTGAGCCTGCGCCGCTTCCAGCAGCGGCACGGCGAAATGTTGGCCCTGGCGCAGCTTCTCGACTCCACCGTGCGGGTCGACAAACCGGAGCTGCCCGATCTGCAGGGTATCGATGTGCTCGTGGTCGACCTGGGCATCGAGCAGACCCGCACCCGCGACTGGGTGGTGGCGAAGGTGGCGGTGCGCGAACGCCGGGGGCTGGGCCGCGCGCTCCGCCGCCGCGGCGCCACGCACGTGGTGAACTGGTCCGATCTGCGCGGGCTGACCCAGCAGGAACTGAATATGCCCGGCCAGAGCGTCGCCGCGCTGCTCGAGCAGTACGAGGGCCTGCGCGCGGCCGATGTCGCGCATCTGCTGCGCGAACTGCCCGCCAAGCGCCGCATCGAACTGGCCCGCGCCCTCGACGACGAGCGGCTCGCCGATGTGGTGCAGGAGTTGCCGGAGGCCGACCAGATCGAGGTCGTGCAGCAGTTGGGCGTGGAGCGCGCCGCCGACGTCATCGAGGCGATGGACCCCGACGACGCCGCCGATCTGCTGGGCGAGTTGCCCACCGGCGAGGCGGAAGCGCTGCTGTCGCTGATGGATCCGGAGGAGTCCGAGCCGGTGCGCCGCCTGCTCGAATACTCTCCGTACACCGCGGGCGGCATGATGACCTCCGCCCCGGTGGTGCTCGCCCCGGCCGCCACGGTCGCCGAGGCGCTGGCCCGGGTCCGCGACCCGGATCTGACGCCGGCGCTGGCGTCGATGGCCTTCGTGGTCCGCCCGCCCACCTCCACTCCGACCGGCCGCTACCTGGGCTGCGTTCATATTCAGCAGCTGCTGCGCGAACCACCGGCCACCCTGGTCGGCGGCCTGGTCGACAAGGATCTGACCCGACTGCGGCCCGAGGCTCCCCTCGGCGTGGTGACCCGGTACTTCGCCACCTACAACCTGGTCTGCGGGCCGGTGGTGGACGCCGAGAACCACCTGCTGGGCGCGGTCACCGTGGACGACGTCCTCGACCACCTGCTGCCCGAGGACTGGCGCGAGCAGGACGAGGAGTCGCACGCGGTTTCCTCCGGGGCACACGGGGCGCCCGGCGGGCAGGGCCTCACGCTGGCCGGAGAGGACACACCATGACCGAACGCAACGACAAGCCGCGCGGACGGCTGGAAACGCCGGTCGAGAATCGGTTCCGATTCGACTTCGATGCCGACGCGCTGGCGCGCAGCAGCGAGCGGGTCGCCCGCTTCCTGGGCACGGGCCGCTATCTGATGATCCAGACGGTCATCGTGGTGGTCTGGATCCTGCTCAACGTGTTCGCCATCCGGCTGCGCTGGGACCCGTACCCGTTCATCCTGCTCAATCTGGCCTTCTCCACCCAGGCCGCCTACGCCGCGCCGCTGATCCTGCTGGCCCAGAACCGCCAGGACAACCGCGACCGGGTCTCCCTCGAGGAGGATCGGGCGCGCGCCGCGCAGACCAAGGCCGATACCGAATTCTTGGCCCGGGAACTCGCGGCGTTGCGGATCGCCGTCGGCGAGGTCACCACGCGAGACTATCTACGTCGAGAGCTCGAGGACATCAAAGAGGCGCTGACGCGCCTCGAGCTGGGTGCATCACTGGACGACGAAGATTCTGTTCCATCTCCCAAATCGAGGAAGGTTACCGATAGAAAGAGGGGTCGGGTACCTATTTCGCCACAAATCGATGGCAACTGACCGCAAATATCGATAACAACAAGCTGACCGCCGGGTAACCTGGATCACGTTGCGGGAAGTGACTGACTCAGACAGTACCTATGGTCAGTCACCGAATGGCTACGAGGGGATTGGTGTGCCGATGCGAATGTCTGGTCCGATAACCGTGTCGGCGCTGGTGGTTGCGGGGTTGATGGCTTCGGGATCGGCGCAGCACACGCCCGTCCGCACCAGCGCGCCCAAGACAGCGGATGCACAGTTGGCGGCCGCGACGGCGCCGACGGATCCCGGGAGCACCCCGGCCGATCAATCGGCGGGCCTGGTTCCGGCGGCCCCGGAACCGCCGCGCAAACTCCGCGCGATGACCACCCCCGCCGACGGCCTGCCGCCGTTCGCCGGGACCGTCCCGCTGCGCGATATCGCCTTACCCGGCGGCGGCGCGCTGGGCATCCCAGAGATCGTGCTGGCCGCCTATCGCAACGCCGAGCTGGCGATGCAGTCCTCGATGCCGAACTGCGGACTGAGCTGGCACCTGCTGGCGGGCATCGGCCGCATCGAATCCGGCCACGCCCGGCACGGCCAGACCGACGCGGCGGGCACCACCACCGGGACCATCTTCGGCCCGGCGCTGGACGGCACGCTTCCGGGCAACGAGATCATCAAGGCCTCCGACGGCGGCTATGTGCGCGCGGTCGGGCCGATGCAGTTCCTCCCCGGCACCTGGGCGCACTACGCCTCCGACGGCAACGGCGACGGCGTATCAGACCCGAACAACGTCTTCGACGCCTCGGTCGGCGCCGCCAAGTACCTGTGCTCGGGCGGGCTGGACCTGCGCGACCCGCAGCAGGAGTTGCGCTCGGTGCTGCGCTACAACAATTCGCTGTCCTATGCGGCGAACGTACTGAGCTGGTCCAATGCCTACAAGACCGGCGGCGCGCCGACCCAGGTCGACATCTCCCCCAACCTGATTCCGCCGGGCACCATGCAGACGCCGCCCTCCGGCGCGGACATGATGGCGGTCAATTCCACGGTCCCGGCCCCGAGCGGGGACACGCCGCCGCCCGAAACCGCGGCGACCACGGTGCAGCCGCCGGTGCAGACCCAGGTGATGATCAACATCCCCGGCCTGCCGCCGATCCCGTGCGGCATCTTCTGCCCGCCGCCCCCGCCGCAGCCGTGCGATCAGGTCGTGGTTCCGGCGCCGATGCCGAAACCGGGCGATCCGGTCGCGCCGGAGCAGCGGTGGGCGCCAGGCGATCCGGTCCGGCCCGCCGACGCGCAGGCCGATCCCGACGCGCCGCGCGATCCCGACGCCCAGCCGCGCCCGGCCACCTGCGCGCAACCGCAGGGGCAGCCGGTGCCGGGACAGCCGGGCGCGCAACAACAGCCGCCGGCGCCCGCGCCGGAGGCCGCGGCACCGGAACAGCAACAGGCCGAAATCCCGGCGAAGACACCGGAACCCGGTCCGGTGGAGCCCGCCGAACCGGCCGAGTCGGTGGCCCCGCTGCCGCCGCCCGCACCGGCCATGACCTTGCCGTTCGGCATCGTCATCCCGCTACCCCCGGCGGCATAGAGATCCCGGCTCGTTGCCAAACCGGAAAGATGGTCACGAAGCAGTAACGAAAAGGTCTCGGGTGCGGTAACCTGATCTCGTTGTGTCACGAAAAGCTCACAGCGAGCAATGGAGGGTCACCGCACCGTGGGACGTCACCGCAAACAACCTGCTAGGAATGTTGGACGCGGATCTGTTATCGCATTGACTGGGCTCGTACCCGCGGGAGTTGTCGCCGTGAGCGCGGCTTCGGCCGCGGAAGTGAACACCGCCGAGCACGCGACTCTGTCTGCCCTGCAACAGGATCAGGACGAGCAGGCCGCCAGACCCGGTCCGTCCGCGGAGTCGGACGGAATGCTCAAGGCGGCCAAGCACACCGGGCCTCCGGTCGTGAAAACCGTTGCACAGCCGGATGGCCGGGCCCCGGCCGACCTCCCCGCCGGGCCGCTGGGGTTGCCCGGCATCGCGCAGGCGGCCTACCAGAACGCCGAACGCGTGCTGGCGCAGGAGAATCCGAACTGTCACATGCCGTGGTCGGTGCTGGCGGGCATCGGGCAGGTGGAGTCGCACCACGCCTACGGCAAGGCCGACGCCAAGGGCTACCCGCTCGATCCGATCTACGGGCCGGTGCTGGACGGCAGCCTGGGCGGCAATCAGGTGGTGCACGCGACCGACGGCGAACTCGACGGCGGCATGTCGTCCTACACCCGCGCCGTCGGCCCGATGCAGTTCCTCCCCGAGACCTGGCGCAAGTACGCGGCCGACGGCGACAGCGACGGCATCTCCGACCCCCAGGACCTGTTCGACGCCGCCCTCACGGCAGGCAAGTACCTCTGCTCGGGCAACCTGGACATGAACGACCTGTCCCAGCGGTCCCGCGCCATCATGCGCTACAACAACTCGATGGCCTACGTCGCCAACGTGATGGCCTGGGAGGTCGCCTACCGCACCGGCGTCGCCCCCTCGTCCGGCCAACTCCCCCGCATCTGATCCCGGCCAAAAGCACGCCGGGAAATAAAGGAACAACCACGCCGGGAAACATGCGACGTGCACCACCTCGCCATCCCGACGTGGCACCTCATCACCCCCGCGTGGCCACCCTCGTTATCCCGGTGTGGCCCACCCTCGTCATCCTCGGCGTGGTCACCCTCGTCATCCCGGCGTGCTTTTGGCCGGGATCGCGCAGTTAGACTCGGCCGTATGCCAGTGGTTACGGAATCGGATGTGCGGGGCGCCCTCGCGAAGGTGAACGACCCGGAGATCCGCAAGCCGATCACCGAACTGGGCATGGTGAAGAGCGTCGCGGTCGGCGCCGACAGCAGTGTCCACGTCGAGATCTACCTGACGACGGCGGCGTGCCCGCTGCGCACCACGCTGACCGATATGGTCTCCCGGGCCGTCGCCGACGTGCCGGGCGCGGGCGCGGTCAGCGTCGAACTCGACGTGATGAGCGACGAGCAGCGCACCGAACTGCGCAAGAAGCTGCGCGGCGACTCGGCCGAACCGGTGATCCCGTTCGCCCAGCCCGGTTCGATGACCCGGGTGTACGCGGTCGCCTCCGGGAAGGGCGGCGTCGGAAAGTCCAGCGTGACAGTGAATCTCGCGGCATCCATGGCCGCACGCGGACTGTCGGTGGGCGTCCTCGACGCCGACATCTACGGCCACTCGGTCCCGCGCATGCTCGGCACCGACCAGCGACCCACCCAGGTGGAGCGGATGATCATGCCGCCCGTCGCGCACGACGTGAAGGTCATCTCGATCGCCATGTTCACCCAGGGCAACACCCCGGTGGTGTGGCGCGGCCCGATGCTGCACCGGGCGCTGCAGCAATTCCTCGCCGACGTCTTCTGGGGCGACCTGGACGTGCTGCTGCTGGACCTGCCGCCCGGCACCGGCGACGTCGCGATCTCGATCGCCCAACTGATCCCCAACGCCGAGATCCTGGTCGTCACCACGCCGCAGCCCGCGGCGGCCGAGGTGGCCGAGCGGGCGGGCGCCATAGCGCTGCAGACCCGCCAGCGCATCGCGGGCGTGGTGGAGAACATGTCCTGGCTGGACCTGCCCGACGGCAGCCGCATGGACCTCTACGGTTCCGGCGGCGGCCAGTCCGTCGCCGACCGCCTCACCAAGGCCGTCGGCGCCGAGGTCCCCCTGCTGGGCCAGATCCCGATCACCCAGGAACTGCGCGAATCCGGCGACGAGGGCACCCCGATCGTGCTGCGCGCCCCCGAAGACCCTGCCGCGCAGGCCCTCCAGGGCATCGCCGACAAGCTGGCGGTCCGCCGCCGCGGCCTGGCGGGCATGTCCCTCGGCATCGACACCACCCGCCACATGTAGCGAACAGCTTCATACCCGCACATGTGTAACGAACGGCCTTCATTCCCGGGCACACGCGTAACGAACGGCCTTCATACCCCGGCACACGCGTAACGAACGGCCTTCATACCCCGGCACACGCGTAACGAACGGCCTTCATACCCCGGCACACGCGTAACGAACGGCCTTCATACCCCGGCACACGCATAACGAACGGCCTTCATTCCCGGCACGCTTTTGGCCGGGATCCCGCGAGATTCCGGCCAAAGCGCGCCGGAAATGCTTGATGCGGTGGGATATCAGAGGATGTTCCAGGTGAGGGGAAGGCCTTCGCGGAGGCCGTCGATGCGCCGCCGGACCTCGCGGGCGCTGTCCGAGCCCGGCGCGGACTTCCAGGCGTTAGTGGTGATCATGCGGAGTTCGCGCAGATCGCGGAGCCAGCCGAAGCCGGGCCAGGTGCGGATGTCGAAACCGTAGTCGCGGCAGAACGTGTCGTATTCGGCGGGATGGTGGGCGAAGCGGCGGCAGTGCACCTCGAGGGTCACCAGATCCCACTCGGGCTGACCTATCGTGACGCTTTCCCAATCGCACAGCACACTGCGCTCGGACCTGTTGTCCCACAGTGTGTTCCGATGGTGCGCGTCGCCGTGTATCAACCCCGGGGGGAGCGCGTAGGTGATGTTGTCCCAATCCGCCGCGAGCCGGTTCCGCTCCGCGCGCAGCAGCCGCCGATCGCTGGGCGGCAGGATCGTGTTGGCGTCGATGGCCCGGGCGATGCGCGCGAAGGTGTCGCGGAGATGGCGCGTCGGCAGCCACTGCGCCGGGCGGCCGCGCAGATTGTGCAGCCGGGCCAGCGGCGCGGCCAGGTCCGCCGCGACGATCTCCCGCTGCTGGGGCAGATAGCGCCAGAAGGTGACCGCACACCCGTCGATCTCGACCGGCTGCGTCGCACCGGCCAGCGGCACCGCGGGCACCCGCCGCGTCCGCAGCCAGCGCACCAGGGCGACGACATCGATCGGCGCGGCTCCCCCGCACGGCCGGTCGATCTTCACCACGATCGGCTCACTCACCAGGCGGTACACGGCGTTGGTGTGATGGCGCAGCAGTTCGGCCCCGGACGGGTCGAATCCGCCACGGCGGCAAGCTGTTTCCAGAATCCAGCGCGTCCGCTGCGGCGTGAATCCCGCGGTGGCCGCACGGTCGACCGCCGCCTCGAACACGGTGGTCACCGCGGCTCCCCGGCTCCGGCCGCCACCGCCCGGCGCAACTCGTCGACCACCCGGCGGCCCCGGCTGTGTTCGGGGATCGCCTCGACGACCGCGGCCGCGCGGGTCATCACAATGGTGGTGCGATGTTCGGCGGGCAGCCTGGTCAACACCTGCGACGCCAGCCCGCAGGCCTCCTCGACCGCACCGTCGAGGGCGTGGCAGATGGCCGCGTCGAGTTCGATGAGCGCCGGATCGACCACGACGGCCGGGCTGCCCCGATACAGCTGCAGCCCGCGCTCCTGCGCACGCCGTGCCGCGGCGGTGCGACCCAGATTGGTCAGGGTGCCGGATTGGTAGAGCAGCAAACGCTTTTCGCTGAACCGGAACGCCTCGTCGGTCACCGAGTCGCCGAGTTCCTCGATGTGCCGCCGGGCCCGCGTCAGCGCCAGGTCGGCGCCGTCGGCATCGCCGAGCCGGGCCAGCGCCCGCGCCTCCGCCGCGGCCGCCAGCGCGGTCGCGTCGTCGGCGGTCTCCGGCAGCTGCGCCTGGGCGGCGCGGGCCAGCACGACGGCCTGTTCCGGACTGCCGTAGTAGTAGGGCAGCATCGCGTGCTGGGCCCGCACCCGCGCCCGCAAGCGGCGGTCGGCGGTGTCGTCGGCGGCCAAGCGCGCGGTGCCGTACCAGTAGTTCGCACGCTCGATCTGCCCGAGTTTCATCAGCGCGTCGGCGAGCAGCAACCCCAGCACGGCGGTGACCTCGGAGAGCCGGGATTGGATGGCGGCGGGCTGGCGCTGCGTCGAAATCGACTGCACCTCCAGTAGATCCGGCAGCACCGCGGACAGCACGTCGGTCGGCGGCGTGCGCGTGTAGGCGAGCACTCGGCCCGCTGCGCGCTCCTCCATCAGCTCCACCATCGCGGGGCCGATCGTCCCCGCGGCGAGGGTGCGGTCGATGACGATCCGGGCATCGTCGAGCCGGGACATCAGGGCGACATCGTGCCCCGCGGCGGGCGGGACCGATACGGCGACCGCCGCGGCACGGCGGGCCGGTAGCCGACGCAGGCCCAGCGCCTGTTCACCCTCGGCGAGGATCGTCTCGAAGCGCTCGCGGACTTCCGAATCGACCTGTACCAACAGGGTGTCCAGCAGTTCCTGGGTGAGCGGCCGCGGTGTTACCGCGCTCAGGCCGGAGCGCCAATTGGCGACGGTCGTCATCTCGACCCCGAGGTGAGCGGCGAACTCCCGCACGGATTTTCGCGTCGCCTCCTGCAATGCGACGGCCTCGAATCCGGTCCAGGGCCGACCCAACACCATTGTTACTCCCATGTTTCGCGCCCGTATGCCAACAGTAAGCCAACACCAACGCCAACACTGCGCGATTCCACAACGGACCGAATACCGCGAAAGTTGAAGGTGCACCCGGTGCCGTGGCGAAAATCCTTCGCATAGATGACGCAGACCGAGGGCGGCGATCCTGAGACCCCCGGTTTCGCGGCGCCGGGTGCTCCGCGCCCAGTTGGAGGTACCACCCATGTACGCACCACCCTCGGATGCCCGCGACAGGTGGCTGATGGACAGCCGTGACTGCGCCCACGAACCGGCCGACCTCACCTACGACCGCGCCCGGTTCATCCTCGCCGTGCACGCCGGTCACGGCGGGCGCTGCCGCCAATATCTGGCGGCCGCCGCCTACTGCTTCCGCCGCACCGGAGAAAGGTGAACGGGCGGTTGATCATTCGCGGTAACCGGTCCGGATTCGGGGGAGCGAGCCGGTACCCGCGCAGCGACCGCACCCTCGGGGGCTTCGAAGCTGTCGGGGCGGCCGCATATCCTCGTCGGTATGCTCACGCTGCTGTTGTACGTGCTGATCGTCGGCCTGGTGGCCGCGCTGCTGTTCCTGGTCGCGAGCGCGGTGTTCGGGCGGGGCGAGGAACTGGGGCCGCTGCCGGAGGGCACCACCGCCACCGTGCTGCCCGCCACCGGCATCCACGGCGGCGATGTGCGCTCGCTACGCTTCCAGCAGGTATTCCGCGGCTACAAGACCGGTGAGGTGGACTGGGCCCTGGCCCGGCTCGCCGCCCGCATCGACGAACTCGAGACGCAGCTGGTTCAGGTCCGGGGCGACCAGCCCGGCAACGGCAGCACGGGCGCGTTCCCCGCGCAGGCCCCCCAGACCGGCCCGTGGACCCGAACCCGCGAATGGCCGACCGGCCACTCGGCGACCACGCAGCACCAGACGCCCGGACAGGCGTGGCACGGCATCCCGGACGGCGGCGCTCCCACGGCCCACAGCCACCCGCCCGCCCCGGTAGCCGACCGGTGGCAGGGTCCCGAGGTCACCCAGCCGACCGGCCGCCCGGCGGCCATCCCGGCCGTCGCACCCGGCACCCCACCGGCCGGGCAGGAGCCCGCCTCCCCCGCGCAGGACGCCTCCGATCCGGGGCAGCCGATGCGGCCGG
Source organism: Nocardia thraciensis (assembly GCF_054782435.1). Lineage (NCBI taxonomy): Bacteria > Bacillati > Actinomycetota > Actinomycetes > Mycobacteriales > Nocardiaceae > Nocardia > Nocardia thraciensis. Next base: position 125,567 of record NZ_BAAGSM010000043.1, on the reverse strand, counting down.
GCCCGGCCCGGCCCGAGGAGGGCGCGCAGCCGCCGCCCGGGGCCGACACGACGGCCGCCGACCAGGGCACACAGCTGTCCCACACCCTCAATATGTCGACGAGCGGGCACGACGGGTCGCAGGCGACGGGTCCGGGCAGCACCATTCCCGAGGTGCAGCCCCCGGGAGCGGCCGGTCAGGACACGAAGTGAGCGCCCCGCGGGCCGGAGCGGTGGCCGCCGACGGCAAGATCCGGTGCGGATGGGCGGAGTCGTCCCAGCTGTACCGCGACTACCACGACCGGGAGTGGGGCCGCCCACTGCACGGCGACGACGCCATGTTCGAACGGATGTGCCTCGAGGCGTTCCAATCGGGCCTGTCGTGGATCACCATCCTCCGCAAGCGCCCGGCCTTCCGGGCGGCTTTCGACGGGTTCGTCATCGACCGGGTCGCCCGCTACACCGCGGCCGACGCGGAACGGCTGCTGGCCGATCCGGGCATTGTGCGCAATCGCGCCAAAATCGAGTCCTGCATCGCCAACGCCAAGGTTGCTCGCGAGCTCGGAACCGGCCTCGACGAGCTGCTCTGGTCGTTCGCGCCGCCGCCGCGCCCGCGCCCCGCCACGCTCGGCGACGTCCCCGCCACCACACCCGAATCGGTTGCTCTCGCAAAGGAACTCAAGCGGCGCGGGTTCCGCTTCGTGGGCCCCACGACCGCGTACGCCCTGATGCAGGCGACCGGTATGGTGGATGATCATCTGGCCGATTGCTGGGTCGATGTGCGCGGCTGAGGCCGCGCCACGCCGGTCGGTTTTGGAACTCAGGTACCCGCCCAGTTCCGTGATGAGGAAGAATAGGCGTGGTGTAGCGCCGCGGGCACGGCCCGGCCGTGCGCGCGGGCTACCTGTTGGTGACAACACGAGTTCCAAGAAAGTGCGCAGCAGACCGCGCGGATCTGGAGGGAGCAGAGGATGGCGGCCATGAAGCCCCGCACCGGGGACGGTCCCCTCGAGGCAACCAAGGAAGGGCGTGGAATCGTCATGCGGGTTCCACTCGAGGGTGGCGGGCGTCTGGTCGTCGAGCTCACGCCGGACGAGGCCGCGGCCCTCGGCAAGGAGCTCACCGAAGTCACCAGCAGCTAGTCACTCGTCCCGTCTCATGCCGGTGAACCCGGCGCGAGCGGACACCGCGTCACCGCTCGCCGCGGTCGCGCGGTTTCTGGCTTGCCCCGAATGCGGCGACGCCATGACCGTGCGCGACCGCTCGCTCCGCTGTGCCCGCGGGCACAGCTTCGATATGGCCCGGCAGGGCTACGTCAGCCTCCTGACGGGTGCGTCGACCAAAATGTCCGGCGACACCGCGGACATGCTGGACGCCCGTGCCGCCTTTCAGGGAGCCCGCCATTTCGCACCGATCGCCGAGGCCGTGGCGACGGCGGTCACCGTCGGCCCGCCCTCGAGCACGATACTGGAGATCGGCTCCGGCACGGGCTACTACCTGGCCGCGGCGCTCGATGCGGTGCCATCGGCGTACGGGATCGCCCTGGACGTCTCCAAACCCGCGGCCCGGCGCGCAGCCCGCGCCCACGATCGTGCCGCCTCGGTGCTGGCCGACGCCTGGCGCGGATTGCCGATCCGGGACGGCGCGCTGACCCATGTGCTGTCGGTGTTCGCTCCCCGCAACCCCGACGAGGTGGCGCGCGTGCTCGGGCCCGGCGGCGTATTCGTCGTCGTCACCCCGACTCCCCGGCATCTGTCCGAACTGATCGTCCCGCTCGATATGGTGCGCGTGGACACGGCCAAGGACGCCCGCCTCGCCGACGCCCTGTCCGGCCGTTTCGACCGTCTCGACAGTCGCCTCGTCGAATACCCGATGCTCCTCGGCCACCCCGCCGTCGCCCACGTCGCCGCCATGGGCCCCTCGGCATTCCACGCCCCCGCCGAACGCGCGACCCACATCGCCACCCTCCCCGAGGAAGTCCAGGTCACCGCCTCGGTCACGGTCTCCACCTACACGACCCACTGAGCACCCCATCCCCGTGCGCGAGATCCCGTGCTCGCGGCCTAGGGGCCGCGAGCACGGGAAATAAGAGCACTCCCAGCCGGCAAGGCTGCCCCTCCCATTTCCGGCGTCAGGGTGCCCCCTCACATTTCCGGCGTGAGAGTGCACCTCACAATGCCCGGCATGAGAATGCACCTCACAATGCCCGGCATGAGAATGCACCTCACAATGCCCGGCGTCAGAGTGCCCCTCACAATGCCCAGCATGAGAGTGCCCCTCACATTCCCCAGCATGAGAGTGCACCGCACATCCCCCAGCATGAGAGTGCGCCGCAGATCCCCCAGCGTGAGAGTGCCCCTCACAATGCCCGGCGTGACAGTGCCCCTCACATTTCCGGCATGAGAATGCCCCTCATATTTCCCGGCGTGTTTTTGGCCGGGATCTCGCTCCCGGCGGGAGGGGGGATGCCTTCAGCCCTTGCGGATTCGGTCGTAGAGGTTGACGGTTTGTTGGGCTACTCGGGACCAGTCGAATTCGGTTATGGCTCGGGCGCGGCCTGCGGCGCCGAGGGAGGTGGCGAGTCGGGGGTCCCCGGCTATGGCGTTGACCGCGCGGGCCAGGCCCGACTCGAATGCCTCGGGGACGGCGTCGTCGTAGGGGACGAGGCGGCCGGTGGCGCCGTCCGCGACGACCTCGGGGATTCCGCCCACGTTCGAGGCCACCACCGCCGTGCCGCAGGCCATCGCCTCCAGGTTCACGATGCCGAGCGGCTCGTACACCGAGGGGCACACGAATACCGTTGCGGCCGCGAGGATCTGGCGCACCTGCTCGGTGGGCAGCATCTCCCGCACCCAGAACACGCCGCCGCGCCGCCGCGCGAGGTCGGTGACGGCGGCGGACACCTCGGCCTCCAGCTGCGGAGTATCGGGCGCACCGGCGCACAGCACGACCTGGATATCAGGATCGAAATCCCGGACGGCGGCCAACAGATGCGAGACCCCCTTCTGCCGGGTGATGCGGCCGACGAAGGCGGCTATCGGTGCGTCGGTCCGCACGCCCAGCTCGGCCAGCACATCCCGGGCACCGTCGACGGGACCGCCCGGACACCAGGCGTCGGCGTCGATCCCGTTGTGCACCACGTGCACTCGCGCGGGGTCGATGGTCGGATACGCGTCGAGCACATCGCGGCGCATGCCCTGGCTGACCGCTATCACGGCGTCGGCGTACTCCATCGCATTGCGCTCCGACCACGACGACAGCCGGTAGCCGCCGCCCAGTTGCTCGGCCTTCCAGGGGCGTCGCGGTTCGAGCGAATGCGCGGTCAGCACGTGCGGGACCCCGTACAGGGTGGTGGCCAAGTGCCCGGCCAGCCCGGTGTACCAGGTGTGCGAGTGCACCACGTCCACGCCGCCCACGGCATCGGCCATGCGCAGCTGCGCCGACATCATCTGCAGGGCCGAATTGGCGGCGTACAGCATCGGATCCGGTTGATGCACCACGGCATCCGTGCGCGGCATCCCCATGCAGTGCACGGTCACCTCGCTCAGCCGACGCAGCCGCGACACCAACTGGGTGACGTGCACACCCGCCCCGCCGTACACCTCCGGCGGATACTCACGGGTCAACACCGCGACCTGAAGCCGGGCCCGCTCCCGCGATTCGGTCGGCTCGCGTCCACCCTCCGCGCCGAAACTCACCGGTCCAACCTAATCGTTCACCTCCGGCGTGACCACTCCCACACGGTGGTGGCTCCGGTAGGCATGCGACCGATCCCGCACCCCGCAACCGAACACGTGGCAGTTGCGGCGGCGTAGATACGCGACCGAACACGCACCCCGCGACCGAACACCCGGCGCTCCGGCGGCCATAGACATACGACCGACCAGGCACCCGGCAACCGAACACATGGCAGCTCCCGCGCCGTGGATACGCGACCGAACACCCGGCGCTCCGGCGGCCATAGATACACGACCGACCACGCGCCCCGCGACCGAGCACATGGCAGTTGCGGCGCCGTAGATACGCGACCGATCCCGCACACCCCGCGACCGAACACCCGGCGCTCCGGCGGCCGTGGGTATGCAGGCGATCATGGGCCCCGCGCCGGACGCGTGGCGGCTCCGGTGCCGACGGGCAGCGGCCGACGGTGTCGGCTCAGGACGGCAGCCTGCGATAACCTGTCGGCCGGTCGGCGACCCGCGCCGTGGCCGGCGGGGGACACAGCACGGTTCGCGGCGGTAAGTTTGGCGTTGTGAGGAGCCAGCCGCACGTACTCGGGATCGTGCTCGCCGGTGGTGAGGGCAAGCGACTCTTCCCGCTCACCAAGGACCGCGCCAAACCGGCGGTCCCGTTCGGGGGCGCCTACCGCCTGATCGACTTCGTCCTCTCCAACCTGGTCAACGCCGGATATCTGCGGCTGTGCGTGCTCACCCAGTACAAGTCGCATTCGCTGGACCGGCACATCTCCCAGACCTGGCGGCTGTCGGGCTTCGGCGGGGAGTACATCACCCCGGTGCCCGCGCAGCAGCGGCTCGGGCCGCGCTGGTACACCGGCAGCGCCGACGCGATCATGCAGTCGCTGAATCTGATCTACGACGAGGATCCCGACTACATCGTGGTGTTCGGCGCCGACCACGTGTACCGGATGGATCCCGAGCAGATGGTCGCGCACCACATCGGCTCCGGCGCGGGCGTGACCGTGGCCGGGATCCGGGTGCCGCGCAGCGAGGCGGGCGGGTTCGGCTGCATCGACTCCGACGAGGCCGGGCGGATCACCCAGTTCCTGGAGAAGCCCGTGCACCCGCCGGGCACGCCCGACGATCCGAACGTCACATTCGCCTCCATGGGCAACTACGTGTTCAGCACCAAGGTGCTGGTGGACGCGATCCGCGCCGACGCCGACAATGCCGACTCCGATCACGATATGGGCGGCGACATCATCCCGTCGCTGGTCGTGCAGGGCGAGGCGGGCGTATACGACTTCGCGCGCAACGACGTGCCCGGGTCCACCGACCGCGATCGCGGCTACTGGCGCGATGTCGGGACCATCGACGCGTTCTACGACGCGCACATGGATCTGGTGTCGGTGCATCCGATCTTCAACCTGTACAACAAGCACTGGCCGATCCGCGGCGCCGCGGAGAACCTGCCGCCCGCCAAATTCGCGCGGGGCGGGCTGGCGCAGGAGTCGATCGTCGGGTCGGGCAGCATCCTGTCGGCGGCGACGGTGCGCAACTCGGTGCTGTCGTCGAACGTATTCGTGGAGGACGGCGCGACCGTGGAGGGCAGCGTGCTGATGCCGGGGGTGCGGGTCGGTCGCGGCGCGGTGGTGCGTCGGGCGATCCTGGACAAGAACGTGATGGTCGGCGAGGGCGAGATCATCGGCGTCGACACGGAGCGGGACCGGGAGCGCTTCGCCGTCAGCAACGGCGGTGTGGTGACGGTGGGCAAGGGCATCTGGGTCTAACAGGAGCGAATCAGGCTGCACCGCAAAGCAACCGGCGTATTCAGCGCGGCGGGGGCGGTGCCGTGGTGGCCGTGCAGAACGGATAGCAGGAACCGCGCGTGATCGGCGGATTGCTGGCCGGGTCGTCGAAACTGCTTCCGTTGACGAGCAACAGCACCAGCAGGGCCACGAACACCATGAACCCCAGCAATACGACAGCCAGCACGAGCCAACTGCGCGGCGCGATCTCGAGCAGCACTCCGCGATCGAATAACACCGCGCCTCCACCGGTAGCGAATCACCTGTCCCCACAATCATATCGGCCACAGCAACCCCCGGCCCGGGACAGCGACTTCCCGCACCTCCTACACACCCGCGCACCCCTTGCATGGCTTGCAAGGGGTGCGCGAACACACAGGGGGTGCGTGAAACTGGGATCAGCGGAGGTCGCGGCGGCGGAAGGCGGTGAGGCCCGCCGTGCTCAGAGCCGCGGCGATCGCGACCAGGATGACCACCGGGGTGGCGGTGAACGAGGCCGCGGGCAGCTTGGGCAGATGGCTGTAGGGATCCAGGTCCATCACCCACTGCGGCATGCCCGAGATCGAACCGAGCAGGAACAGCGCGATCCCGCCCGTGAACACGCCCCAGGCCACCGGGGCATACCGCGGAACCAGGCCGAACAGCAGCACGGCGGCGCCGGTGAACAACCACACCGCGGGCAGCTGCACCAGCGCCGCGCCGAGCACCCGCGGCAGCTTGCCGCCGACGTCGTCGGTGGCCAGACCGTAGACCAGCCCACCGATGGCGCCCGAAGTCGCCAGCAGCACAACCGGTCCGCCCAGGGCGAAGACGAGATGGGAAGCCGCCCAGCGGATTCGGCCGACCGCTCCGGTGAGGACCGTCTCGGCCCGATCGGAGGACTCCTCCGAATGCAGCCGCAGCGCAGCCGAAATCGAGTACGCGGCGGCCGCCAGCCCCAGCATCGTGTAGGCCATGGTGATCATCGAGTCCTCGATCTGCTGCGAACCACCGAGCCGGGAGATCATGTCGCGCACGGTCTGGTTGGATCCCAGCTGATCTCCGATCCCGTCGACCACGCTGCCGATCAGCAGGCCGTACAGGCTCAGCCCGACACACCACGCCGCCAGCGTTCCGCGCTGCAACCGCCAGGCCAGCCCGAACGGCCCGGCCAGGTCGGCTCCGGCGACCGGTGCGCCGGGACGCTCAGCGATCAGCCCGGCCCCGAGATCCCGCCGCGCCAGCAGCCCGTAGGCCACCGCGATCAGCACCACCGCCGTGACCACGTGCAGCAGCAGGACCGCCCAGTGGTCGCCCGCGAACGGCCGCACCTGCAGCGACCAGCCTTGCGGCGACAGCCAGGTGAGCACGTTGGTCGGACCGTCGCCGGCGCGGGCGTCACCGACCGCACGCAGCGTGTAGGTCACCGCCAGCACCGCGAAGGCGATACCGCGCGCCGTGCGGGCCCCCGCGCTCAGCTGCGCGGCCACCGCGGCCACCGCGGCGAAGACGATGCCGGATCCGGCCATGCCGAGCCCGAATGCCAGTGAGCCGCTACCGGGTACGCCCGCCCCCTTCAGGCTGGCGGCGGCAACCAGACCGGTGGCCAAGGCGCCGGTGCAGGTCAGGGTCAAGGCGGCGGTGAGGTTGGCGAACCGCCCCACCTGCGTGGAGGCCAGCAGCTCCCCGCGGCCCGTCTCCTCCTCCGCCCGGGTGTGCCGGATCAGGGTGAGGATGGTGGCGATGGCGATGAGCGTGTAGAACATGCCCGCCTTCCACACACCGGCCGCGCCGAGCGTGGTGTTGTAGATGGGGCCGTACATCGCCAATTGGGCTGGGCTGGAAAGGATCCCGTTCGCGTAGTTCTGCAGGTCGGCCGGGGTCTGGTAGATCTCCTCGATGCTCTTGATGTAGGCGCTGCCCAGCGGCAGGGACAGCAGCAGCACCCATAGCGGCAGCACGATCCGGTCGCGCCGCAGGTACAGCCGCAGCAGTGCCAGGGTTCCCGTGAAATCCGATCCGCCGCGCGCGGATTCGGCGAATCCGAAGCGCGGACGCGCGACCGCGGTCGTCATTTCGTCGCCTCCGCGTAGTGCCGGGCCGAGCCGCTGCCGGCCGCGGCGTCGTCTCCGTTGAGCGAATAATGGCGCATGAACAGCTCTTCCAGCGTCGGCGGCTGGCTGACCAGGCTGCGCACACCCGCATCGCCGAGCACCCGGATCAGCTCACCCAGATGTTCGCTGTCGACCTGGCAGCGCAGCGTGTGGTCCTCGAAGTTGACATCCTCCACGCCCGGGATGCGGCCGAGATCGCCCGGATCCCCGAGCATTTCGGCCGTGATCGAGGTGCGGCTCAGGTGCCGCATCTCGGCGAGCGTGCCGCTCTCCACCGTCCGCCCGGAGCGGATGATGGTGACGCGCTCGCACAGCATCTCGACCTCGGACAGGATGTGGCTGGACAGCAGCACGGTCACACCGCGCTCGGTGGCCTCGCGGACGCATTCCCGGAAGATCTGCTCCATCAACGGATCCAGACCCGAGGTGGGCTCGTCGAGCAGCAGCAGATTCGCGTTCGAGGAGAACGCGGAGACCAGGGCGACCTTCTGCCGGTTGCCCTTGGAGTAGGTGCGGGCCTTCTTGCGGGTGTCCAGCTCGAAACGCTCGATCAGTTCGGCGCGGCGAGCCGGGTCGAGGCCGCCGCGCATGCGGGCCAGCAGGTCGATCGTCTCCCCGCCCGACAGCGACGGCCACAGCGTGACATCGCCTGGGACATAGGCGATCTCGTGATGCAGGCCGACCGCGTCGGCCCATGGGTCGCGGCCGAGCACCTGCGCCTCGCCCGAGGTGCGGGCCAGGATGCCCAGCAGAATGCGAATGGTGGTCGACTTACCCGCGCCGTTGGGGCCGAGGAAGCCGTGCACCTCGCCCTCGGCGACCTCGAGGTCGAGTCCGTCGAGGGCGTGTACCTGTCCGAAATGCTTGTGCAGATCTCGGACAACGATTGCCGATGACATCGAATCTCCTTGTGAGATTGGAGGTTTACCGATCGGCGATCAAGGTGTCCAGCATCGTCGAATCGGTCATTAGTCCGTAGGTGTTGATTTCCATCGCCGGCAGCATCATCTGGTCGGCGTACTCGCGCAACGCTTTTCGGTAGTCGAGCTGGCCATCGTTGCGAGCGGCGTGAAGTTGCAGGTAGAAGAAGAACCCGCCGCCGTTCTGGGTCGCCAGGAAGCGAGCCATCGCCTTCGGATCCCGCGGGGGCCGAATAGTTCCGGCCTCGATCCCGATGGCCAGGTAGGACTCGATGTCCTCGACCATCTGGTCGAACCACGTCGCCAGCAGCGGCCCCCCGGCCTGGAAGGTCCGCATCAGATAGCCGACGTAGGGCGCGAACTCCTCGATCTCCGTCAGCGCCTGCAGCGTCGCGTAGCCCGAGGGCTCCCGGATGTACTCCGTCTTCGCCGTGCGGATGATCGTGCGGACGTGCTCGTCGCACGCCTTGCGCAATCCGTCCTTGGACCCGAAGTGGTGATTGACCAACCCGGGCGACACTCCCGCGGCCTTGGCGATAGCCCGAACTCCGACCCCGAACCCCTCGTCGCCGAACGCGACGATCGCGGCGTCCCGGATGCGGGCGCGAGTGCTCAGATCCTGGGCGGATCCTTCCGGTACGGCTGCTCCCTTAAACACATGTTCAATATACTAAACACTCGTTCAATCGTCACGCAAGAGGTGGCGCGCACCTAGTTCGAATCGTCATCTACGCAGATCAGAGGGGCTAACGAAACATCGGATGATAGGGCGATTCCGCCCGAAAGCATGCCGGAAATCCAGAGAGTCCAGCTGACGCCGGAAAGGCAGGGGTGGCAGCTGACGCCCGGGAGGGCGCACCGACACGGCCGGGCTAACCCCGCGAGGCGCAGAGCAGTCCGTCCCCCACGGGGATCAGAACGCTGGTCAACTCCGGGTCCTCGGCGATGGCGCGGGTGGCCGCACGCACCGCCTGGGTGGCGGGATCGCGCTGGGCCTGGTCCGGGACGCGCCCGCCGAGCAGCGCGTTGTGCAGCAGGATCGCGCCGCCCTCGCGGAGCAGGCGCACGCCCTGCTCCACGTACTGCGGATGCTCCAGCGGCGCGGCATCGATGAACACCAGGTCGTAGGCGCCGTCGGCCAGCCGCGGCAGCACGTCCAGCGCGCGGCCGTTGATCAGCCGGGTGCGGGCGGGCGCGACCTCCGCGGTGCGGAAGGCGTCGCGGGCCGCGCGCTGATGCTCGGGTTCGGAGTCGATGGTGGTCAGCGTGCCGTCCTCGCGCATGCCGTCGAGCAGCCACAGTCCGCTGATACCGGCGCCGGTGCCCACCTCCACAACGGCTCGCGCCCCCGCCACCTGGGCATACATGCTCAGCAGCGCGCCCACGGAGGGCGGTACGGGCGCGGCGCCCAGTTCGGTGGCCCGCTCGCGCGCGGCCACCAGGATCTCGTCCTCGACAACGGATTCCTCGACATAGGCGAGGTTGCGCTGTACGGCCGACGCCGCCGGTATGGAACTCACGGGTAAGAGGCTAATGGCGAAACCGCCCGCACGTCGCGACCGACGGGCCCGCGGGCGCCGGTAAGGCCGCCATTTTTCTCAGGTGTCCCTCAGCATCCCCATACCACCGACACATCGGGAGCGGACAAAGTAAGGGACAACGCAAAGGCCGACCGATCGCCGGGCGGCGCCCGGGAACACCGGACACAGGTCTTCGGTTGTACCCGGTACGCGACGGGTGGGTGATCCCACTGTCGCAGCGCCGGCCCACGGTCCCGAGTAGGAGGTAACCCCATCCACATGGTCGATGCGGCGCGTGAGCACGCCACCCTGCCCGAGCCGAGCCTCACCGATGGCGCGGCGGAATACCGTTTGCCCGCCCCGGCAGCATCCGGCGATATCGCGTTGCCCGAGAACGCCGCCCCGCCCGAGGGGCAAGAGGGCGCCGAGGAGGATCTGACCGGCACCGCGGCCTTCGACGCCACCGGCGACCGCACCATGATGCCCTCCTGGGACGAACTGGTCCGCGAACACGCCGACCGGGTGTACCGGCTGGCCTACCGCCTGACCGGCGATCCGCAGGACGCCGAGGACCTCACCCAGGAGACCTTCATCCGGGTCTTCCGTTCGCTGTCGAACTACCAGCCCGGCACCTTCGAGGGCTGGCTGCACCGCATCACGACCAACCTGTTCCTGGACATGGTGCGTCGCCGCAACCGGATCCGGATGGAGGCGCTGCCCGACGACTACGATCGGGTGCCCTCGGAGGGCCCCGACCCCGAGCAGGTCTATCACGACGCCAACCTGGACCCCGACCTGCAGTCCGCGCTGGACGCGCTGGCTCCGGAGTTCCGCGCCGCCGTGGTGCTGTGCGATATCGAGGGCCTGTCCTACGAGGAGATCGGCGCTACGCTCGGCGTGAAACTGGGCACCGTGCGCAGTCGTATCCACCGCGGACGCCAGGCGCTGCGGGAGCACCTTGCGCATAATGGATCTCAGGAGCGGTTCGCCGCTACCGAGAAGGTCGGGTAATTCACAGCCGCTACGCGCGGCGCCCGGCGCCAGTTGATTGTCCGTCGGAAGGGTGTGCACGTTATGGGTGGCGAAGACGCCGCAACAGGCCGCGACTCCGGCGCGGCGGCGGGTCGAGCACAGCGCGCCCATACCGGACGTCCGCCTCGCTTCGCTCCGACCGAACACTTGGCCAGTGAGGCCATCGCCGCCTATGTCGATGGCGAGCTGCGCATGAACGCCTACCTGCGCGCCGCCGAACATCTCGCCAAATGCCCGGAGTGCGCCGCCGAGGTCGAATCGCAGCAACAGGCGCGCATCGCCCTGCGGCAGGCCGCGCAGCGGCAGATCGCGGCGCCCGGGGACCTGCACGACACCCTGAGCCGAATTCCGCTGGCAAACCTTCCCGGCAAGATGGACGAGATGACGCGCGGCGCGAGTTTCCTGGGCCTGCGGGCGGATTCGTTCCGATTCGTTTCCACCGATCGCGACTTCACTTCCGAGAGCAGGCGGTGGACCGGTTGGTGGCGCAAGTAGAGTTCGACACGTGACCACCGAATCAACGAACACCGGATCACAACCCGAACGGCCCGGCGGGACAGACGCTGTTTCGGATTCGGCGGCCGAACGGGGGAACCTGAGGCCGCCGGACGCGCCCGTGCTGGGCCCGCGGCCGGTCTATCGGCCGGATGTCGACTCGCAGACCGCTCAGGTATTCCGGCGCCCCGAAAACCAGACCGGATCGTTCGCTCCGCAGCCGCCCCGCGCTCCCGGCGCGGACCAGCATCACGGCACCGAATTGGTGAATCGGCCGCCGGACGCGGTGCTGGCCGAGGCCTTCGGCCGTCCCGAGGGCTCCGACGAACTGCTACAACGGGATCCGGACGCCGAAACCGATTCGGCGCCGCCCGCCGGACCGGCCGATCCGTGGCGCGATCCGGACGCGGCGGCCCGGCTGGGCGCGCCCGCGATCGTCACGCCGCAGGCGCAGTCGCTCCCCCCGGGCACCCGGCTCGGCGCCCGCGACGTGCTCTTCGGCCGCAAGGTGGCCCCGGCCGCGCTGGCCATCCTGGCCGTGATCGCCCTCGCGATCGGCCTGGTCGGCGGGCTGGTGGGCCGGCTCACGGGCGATTCCGCCTCGGCCCTCACCTCGCGCAAGGTGGCGCTGCAGCAGGAGGGCGACCCGGACAAGACGCAGGGTCCGATCACGCGGGTCGCCGACGCGGTGGTGCCCGCCGTAGTGCAGATCCGCGAGACCGTGGGCGATAACGGCGCCCTGGGCTCGGGCGTGGTCATCGACGGCAGCGGGTACATCGTCACCAACAATCACGTGATCTCCATGGTGGGGATGGACAAGTCGGGCCGGGGCAAGATTCAGATCACCTTCTCCGACGGCACCAAGGCGCCCGCCCAGATCGTCGGGCGCGACCCCAAGACCGACCTCGCGGTGCTCAAGGTCGACGTCAAGAATCTGACGGTGGCCCGGATGGGCAAGTCCGGCGACGTCCGCGTCGGCGACGACGTGCTCGCGATCGGCTCGCCGCTGGGCCTGACCAAGACCGTCACCTCCGGCATCGTCAGCGCCCTGAACCGGCCCATGGCCGAGCCCACGACGCCCGGCGACGACACCGCGGGCGCCTTCGACGCGGTCCAGACCGATGCCGCGATCAACCACGGCAACTCCGGTGGCGCGCTGGTCGACGGCGAGGGCCGCTTGATCGGCATCAACACCGCCATCCGCAGCGAGAGCGGCGGGTCGGTCGGCCTCGGCTTCGCGATCCCGGTGGACCTGGTGCAGCGGATCGCGCAGACGCTCATCCGCGACGGCAAGGTGCATCACCCGTGGCTGGGCGTCAGCGCCAAGACCAAGTCGGTGGAGAACGACGCGATGAGCGGCGCCGCGATCGCCGATGTGGTGGCGGGCAGCCCCGCCGCCAAGGCCGGGCTCGCGGAGGGTGATGTGATCGTGAAGGTGGCCGGTCGCGAGGTGACCGAACCGGCCGAGCTCACCGTCGCCGTGCAGTCCCGCCAGATCGGCGAGACCGTTCCGTTCCAGGTGATCCGCGACGGCCGCCAGGTCGATGTGCCGGTGACGCTGGAATCCGACGAGAGCGCTCCCAAGCAGCCGCAGTAAGCTGGCCTCATGTTCAATATGGGCTGGCCCGAGATGGTGATCCTGGTGGTCGCCGCCTTGGTGATCCTCGGCCCGGAACGGCTCCCGGGGGCGATCCGCTGGACCGCGCAGAGCCTGCGGCAGGTCCGCGATTACGCCACCGGGGCCACCAGCCAACTGCGCAACGACCTGGGTCCGGAGTTCGACGAGATCCGCAAGCCGATCGAGGAACTCCGGGAACTTCGCAAGCCGCTCGACCAGTTCCGCGGGATGACGCCGCGCGCGGCGGTGACCAAACATCTGCTGGACGGCGATGATTCGCTGTTCACCGGGAAATTCGACAAACCGTCCAGTACGTCGAATGGTTCGGACTATTCACCGCCCCCGGCCTATTCACCGCCGGAACCTCCGAAGCCGTTGACCCGGAATGAGAAACCGCCGATCGATTTCGACGCGACGTAGTACTCAGACCTTGTTTCGGCCATGACCACCGACGATTCCGGGCGCCAGGTATTACCGTTCGGAAATGTCGGTCCGCAATTTCCGTGCCGGCCGAAGCGTTTCGTCAACCGGGCTAGACGCATCCTGCTGTCGAGCTATCTAGACTGCGCACATGTCGGCCGATGAGGTGGCGCGGGTTTTTGCAATCGACGACAAGGTCGAGCGCCTCAAGGCGGCCACCGAAGGCGTCGCCCAGGCCCAGCAGACCATCAACGAACTCACCCGGATTCGGCGCGCGGTCATCCGGGAATTGCACGCCGAAGGCTGGACCTTCGCCAGAATCGGTGCGGCGGCGGGACTTTCGCGCGCGCGGATTCATCAGGTCAGCACGCAGGGGCCGGTGCCGGAGGGGCTTTTCTTCGGGCACGGGCCGCTGACCATTCTCACTCCCGATGTGCGCAGCACGACGCGCACCGCCCCGCTGGTCGGCGCACCCGATGCCGCGGCGCCGCACCGACTGGTGGAACTGTTGCGGGAGCTGGGATTTGCCGTCGCCGTGGAGCGATTCCTGCCCGGGCGGCCGCTCGACCTGGATCGCGACGGCCTCATCGTGCTGGGCGGTCCGGAGCTGTCGCCGAGCCTGCGCTACCTGGCGGCCGCCGATCCGCGGCTGCGCCGCACGGTCGCCCGCGCGGGCCGGGTGCGGCGCGGTATCGAGGACCGTGCCGCCCGCCGCGTGTACCGGCCGGGCGGCACCGAGCCGTACGACATCGCCTATCTGGCCCGCCTGCCCCGCCCCGACGGCCGCGGCACCGTCCTGGTGCTCGACGGCCTGCACCCGCCCGGTTCGCTGGGCGCCATCCGCCTGCTCGCCACCCGCCTGGCCACGCTCCACGAACGCGCCGGACTGCACCCGTTCTCCGCCGTCGTCGGAGTCCGCTACGACCGCAACACCGGCGAGCCCTTGGAGGCCGACCTACTCACCCCGATCTACCGCCACGAAAGGTGATGCGGCTCAATGGGTGCGGGAAATGAGAGAGGGACTGCCGCGAGCATCGGAACGACAGATGACCAGCCAGGATACGGTGTCGGGCTGTCGTCTGCGTGCTGGTGTCTTGCGGGTGGCTGGTGTCAGGCCGCTACTTCCTCGGGGCGCAAAGTGTTCATCGGGGGGCGGTCTGTCAGTGCGACCTCGGTGGTTAGTTCGGCGAATTCCTCGCCTATCAGGGGGAATTGGGTCAGGGCGGCCCCGGAGTCGCGGATTCCGCTGCGGCCCAGGACCGTTCCGAGGATTTGGCGGCTCATGACGCCCAGGTCGGAGAGCGGGCGGTTGCGGTGGGTGCGGACGCCCAGGTTCACCTGCCCGATCGCGGGCAGGCCCAGCAGGTCGTAGGTGTCGAGCAGCAGGCCGATCTCGACGCCGTAGCCGGGCGCGAACGGGACCGCGGTGAGCAGCTCCCGGGTGCCAGCGTACTCACCGCCCAAGGGCTGCAACACCTTCGACAGATCCGGGCGCAGCGCCGCCAGCAGGGGGCGGGCCACCAGCTCGGTGACCCGGCCGCCGCCGTTGTGGTCGACCGTGTCGCCGTGCCGCAGCGGGCGGCGATAGTAGGCCTTCACCAGATGCATGTCGTCGACCATCAGCAGCGGGCCCAGCAGCCGGGGCACGAATCCCGGATCGGGATCGATCAGGTCCGAGTCGACGAAGGCGATCAGGTCGCCGGTGGTGGCGGCCAGCGAGCGCCACAGCACCTCGCCCTTGCCCGGCACGGGATACAGCTCGGGCACCGCCTGCTCGCGCGTCACCACCTGGGCCCCGGCGGCGCGGGCGCGCTCGGCGGTCGCGTCCGTCGAGCCGGAGTCGAGCACCACCAGCTCGTCGACCAGCGTGCCGACCAGCGGCCGGATGCTGGCCACCACGTCGGCGACCGTGCGTTCCTCGTTCAGCGCGGGCAGCACCACCGAGACGGTGCGCCCCTGTTTGGCGGCGATCAGTTCGTCGACCGTCCACTCCGGGCTGTCCCACGTATTGGTGAGCGCCCAGTCCGTTGTGATCAGTTCGGGGTTGGTTGTCATACCAGACCTCGCAGAGTTCGTGCGGGGGGCCGGATGCCCTGGATTGCCGCGATCATGTCCACCACGCGCCGGGTCGCGGCCACCTCGTGGACTCGGAAGACCCGGGCGCCGGCCGCGGCCGACCATGCGGTCGCTGCCAATGTGCCCTCCAATCGCTCGGATAGACCGACACCAAGAGTCTCTCCGATGAAATCCTTGTTGCTCAGCGCCATCAAGACAGGCCATCCGGTATTTACAAGAACGTCCATTGCCCGCAACAGTTCGAGCCCGTGGTACGTGTTCTTGCCGAAATCATGGGTCGGATCGATCAAAATCGAATCCTCGCCCACCCCGGCGGCCGCAGCATTTTCGGCCGAGCGGACCAGCGTCTCGGTAACCTCGCCGACCACGTCGGCGTAGCGCACCCGGTGCGGTCTGGTCCGCGGCCGCGCCCCGCCGGTGTGGCTGCAGACGACGCCGGCGCCCGTCTCGGCGGCCACCCCGACCAGGTCCGGATCCGCACCCGCCCAGGTGTCGTTGATCAGGTCCGCGCCCTCGGCCACCGCCGCCCGGGCCACCTCGGCGCGCCAGGTGTCGATGCTGATCAGCAGGGCCGGGTAGCACTCCCGGATGGCCGCCACGAACGGCACCGTCCGCCGCGCCTCCTCGGCCGCGTCCACCTCGTCGCCCGGCCCGGCCTTCACGCCACCGATATCGACCAGATCGGCGCCCTCGGTGACCGCCCGCGCGACCGCCGCCATGGCCGCCTCGTCGGAGAAGGTGGAGCCCTTGTCGTAGAACGAATCCGGCGTGCGATTCACGATCGCCATCACCAGCGCCCGATCCGTAGCCACCGGTTTCCCACACAGTGTGGACAACGGCGAGGTCGAACTCATGCCCCGACTGTACCGACCCCTGTCCCACCCGATCCTCCGAGCGCCACCGGACGATCTCACGCACCCCGCGGGTGTGAGTGCGGCTAGGTCGTGAGTGAGGGGTGTCCGATGCGGGCCGGGTCCATCGCGGCGGGTTCCTCGGCCGGTGCCTGCTCGCCCGCGCGGGCGAGCAGGAGCAGCCCGCATACCAGGGTGAGCACCACGTGGACGAAAGCCAAGGCGATGACCGCGACGATGGAACCCGTTGCGTTGAGCAGGAATTGGCCGATCATGGGAGCGGTACCGGCGAAGAACATGCTGGAGAACTGGTAGCACAGCGAGATCGCGGTGTAGCGGACGTTGGCGGGGAAGGACTGGGCGAGGATGCCCGCCAAGGCGGCGTAGTACATCGAATGCGGGATGGTCGCCACCGCCATGCCCACCACGGCCAGCGCGTAGCTCTTGGTGCCGATCAGCAGGAACATCACCGGCATGGCGACAAGTTCGGGAACCAGCATCCAGATCACGGCCCGCCGCAGATCGATGCGGGAGGCGAGGACCGCGCCGAACGGTTGCACGATCAGCTGCACCACCAGCGCGATGGTGACGATGGACAGGAAATTGGTGCGGTTGAAGCCGAGGTCCTCCACCGCCCACGAGAGCGCGAAGGTGCCCTTGAAGTAGGTGGCCGACACCCCGATCGTGCAGGCGCCCACACCGAGCAGCACCATCGTCTTGTGGGTGCGCAGCACCTCGCGAATCGGCAGCTTGACCACGGTCTTGGTGGCCAGCATCGTCCGCATGGCCGGGGATTCCTCCACGCCGAGCCGGATCACCAGGCCGACCACGACCAGCAGCGCGGAGATCAGGAACGGCACCCGCCAGCCCCAGGACATGAACTGCTCGTCGGGCAGCCGCGACACGAGCAGGAACATGCCGGTCGCCAGCAGGTTGCCCATCGGCGAGCCCTGCTGCGCGGTGCGGGTGAGCAACAACTGCCTGCAGGTCTTCGGCGGATACGGGTTCATCGATGAATACCCCGTAGGCAAATACCTGCGCGACGCCCGCGTGCTGACCCTTTACGAGGGCACCAGCCAGGTCCAGAAGCTGATCATCGGGCGCGCCCTGACCGGCATCGACGCCATGTGACCTGCCCCGCCGCATCCACCGAAGGAGCCCGCCGGTGCCCGACGCCGTCATCTGTGAACCCCTCCGCACCCCCGTCGGTCGTTTCGGCGGAGTCCTGAAAGATATTGCGCCCCAGCAGCTTGCCACCACCGTCATCACGGAATTGGTGCGGCGCACCGGAATCGACGGATCCCGCATCGACGACGTGATCCTCGGGCATGCCTCCCCCAACGGCGAAGCCCCCGCCATCGGGCGCATCGCCGCGCTCGACGCGGGCCTCGGCATCGACGTACCGGGCCTGCAGGTGGACCGCCGCTGCGGTTCCGGACTGCAGGCGGTCCTCCAGGCCTGCATGCAGGTCTCCACGGGCGGCAGCGATCTCGTCCTGGCCGGTGGTGTGGAATCGATGAGCCGGACCGAGTTCTACGCGACCGGGATCCGCTGGGGCGTCCGCGGTGACGGGTTCGACATGGTCGACCGCCTTGCGCGAGCGCGGATTACGGCGGGCGGCCGGGACTTCCCGATGCCCGGGGGGATGATCGAGACGGCCGAGAACCTGCGGGCGGAATACTCGATCAGCCGCGCCGACCAGGACGCGCTGGCCGTGCAATCACATCGGCGCGCGGTCGCCGCGCAGGAGGCCGGGCGTTTCTCGGAAGAGATCGTCGGAGTGACCGTCCCGCAACGACGTGCCGATCCGATCGTGATCGACACCGACGAGCATCCCCGCGCCGACACCACCGCGGCATCGCTCGGCGCACTGCGCCCGATCCGGTCGTCGGTCGACCCGGACGCCACCGTGACCGCGGGCAACGCCAGCGGCCAGAACGACGGCGCGGCACTGTGTCTGGTCACCACGCCGGAGACCGCCCGGCGGCTCGGCCTGCGGCCGCTGGCCCGCCTGGTCTCCTGGTCGGTTGTCGGTGTCGCACCGCGAACCATGGGCATCGGCCCGGTTCCCGCCGCCGCGCGGGCCCTCGACCGCGCCGAGCTGACCCTCGCCGATATGCAGGTCATCGAGCTCAACGAGGCCTTCGCCGCCCAGGTACTCGCCGTCCTGGCCGAATGGCGCATCGCCCCGGACGATCCCCGCCTCAACCCCAACGGCTCGGGCATCTCGCTCGGCCATCCCGTCGGGGCGACCGGCGCCCGCATGCTCGCCACCCTGCTGCGCGAAATGGACCGCCGCGAAGCGCGTTACGGCCTGGAGACCATGTGCGTCGGCGGCGGGCAGGGCCTGGCCGCCGTCTTCGAGCGACTCAGGGCTTAGGTGCGCGGCCGGTCGCGACCTCGTCGGGATAGTCGGCGTAGCAGGGGACGTAGCCCTCGGCGCGACCAGCGAGGACGTACAGCGTGCTGGCGGAGTCCGGAGTGTAGCCCTGTTTGCGGAGTTCGACCTTGCGGCTCTTGAAGGTCGAGGTGGTCTCCAACTCGTCGACGACGCGGAGGAACAGCGGGACGGCGTAGGCGGGCAGGCGGTCGTAGAGCTGCCGCGCCACGACAGACCCGTCCAGCTCCGCGCCGGGGCGCAGCGTCACCGCGGCCATACCGGCCTTGCCGTCCGCGCCCGGCACGTCCACGCCGTAGACCACGGCCTGGGTGATCTCCTCGATGCCGTCGAAGGCGCCCTCGACCTCGGTCGTCGCGACGTTCTCACCCTTCCAGCGGAAGGTGTCGCCGAGCCGGTCGGCGAAGGCGATGTGCCGCCAATGCTGGTCGCGCACCAGGTCTCCGGTGTCGAACCAGGCGTCGCCGTCGCGAAACGCGTTGCGCACCAGCTTGGATTCGGTGGCGGACCTGTCGGTGTATCCGTCGAACGGTGAGCGGCTGGTCACCTTCGACAGCAGCAGCCCGACCCCGCCCGACCGCACCCGGCGCAGCTTGCCGTCGGAAAAGCGCTTGGCCTTGCCGGTTTCCTCGTCGAATTCGACCACCGCGTACGGCAGCGGGCCGAACCCGGCCGTGCGATCCACGCCGAAGGCATTGATGAACGCGGTATTTCCCTCGCTCGAGGCATAGAACTCGACGATCCGTTCGATCCCGAACCGCTCGCGGAACTCGTCCCACAGCTCCGGCCGCAATCCGTTGCCGACCGCCAGCCGCAGCGAATGCTCACGCTCGACGGGCTTTTCGGGCTGGTTGATCAGATAGCGGCACAGCTCGCCGATGTAGATGAACGCGGTCGCCCGATTGCCGACCACCTCGTTCCAGAATCCGGACGCGGAGAATTTGCGCCCGATCGCGAACGTGGCCTTCGCTCCGAGCACCGCGCCGAGGGCCACGGTCAGCGCGTTGTTGTGGTACAGCGGCAGGCAGCAGTACAGGGTGTCGTCGCCGCGCAGGCGGATACCGAGCCCACCCAGCCCTGCCATGCTCTTGGTCCACCGCAGATGCGACATCACGCTGGCCTTCGGCAGGCCCGTGGTGCCGGAGGTGAAGATCAGGAACGCCTTCTCGCGGGCCCGGATGTCCGCGCACACCGGCGGGTCGGTGGCGTCGGCGGTGCGGGCCAACTGCTGAAGATCCTCGGTGAACAGCAGGTTGTCCGGCGGTTCGGGCAGCGATTCCAGCGCCTCGCGGCATTCCTCCCCGATCACGTTCACCACGCTGTTCAGCAGCCCGAAGCTGTGCGCCAGCACCTGTTCGCGCTGATGGTGATTCAGCAGGCCGACCGTCGCGCCCAGCTTCACGGTGGCCAGCACCAGCAGCAGCGTCTCGGGCCGGTTGGTCATCAGCACCCCGACCACGTCGCCGCGCCGCACCCCGCGCTCGGTCAGTACGCTCGCGTAGCGGTTCACCTCGGCATTGGCGTCGTGGTAGGTGTACTCACGCCCCTCGAACCGGATGAACACGCGGTTCGGCCGCTGCCGCGCCGCCCGCTGGAAATACAGGCCAACGGACGATTTGCTGTCCGGCTGCACCAGCATCCCCAGCGCACCGCGCAGCATGCCGGGCGCGTCCAATGCCATTCCGGGCAGCCGCCGGGCGATATCGAACAGAGTGACGCTGGTCTGTGTATCTGTCACATGAACCTCCCAACGAGATCTCGGCAAAGCATGCCGGGGCACCCGACAACGTGGCAATGCCTCTGGACGCAACCCGTGGTACTTCACGACGGGGCGCCACGGCGACCGCACCTCAGTCCCGCTCGGCGACCAGCGCCTCGAAAGCGGTCGCCATATCCGGGGTCACGGTGACCCGGTCAAGTGCGGCCTTGCCGACGAAGTCTCCCTCCCGCAGACCGTCCAGCCAGTCGAACAGCCCGCGGAAGTGCCCGTGCGGGTCCAGGACGACCAGCGGCTTGTCGTGCATGCCGAGGTATCCGCCGGTCCACGCCTCGAAGAATTCCTCCAGCGTGCCGATCCCGCCCGGCAGCGTCAGGAACGCGTCGGCGCGGGCCTCCATGACCTGTTTGCGCTCGCGCATGGTGTCGGTGACGACCAGTTCGTCGGCGTCGACATCGGCGACCTCCAGATGCACCAGTTGCTTGGGGATCACGCCGATGGTCTGCGCGCCGCCCGCACGGGCCGCCGTCGCGACCGCGCCCATCATCGACACGTGCCCGCCGCCGGACACCAATTGCCAACCGCGCCGGGCGATCTCGGTGCCGACCTGCGCCGCCAGCCGCAGCTGCGCCGGATCCGTGGCGCTGGCCGAGCAGTACACGCACACGGCGTACGGGCGCTCGCTCACCACTGGTCCTCCGCCCCGCGCGCATTCCCGGCGCGGCTCTCGGCCGCGGCCAGCACGATCTCCACGACCTCCTCCACGCTGTCGGTGACATGCAGCAGCCCCAGATCGCCGGGCGCGACCTTGCCCGACCCGGCCAGCGAATCACGCAGCCAGTCGACCAGGCCGGACCAGTAGCGCGTGCCGAACAGCACGATCGGGAACCGGGTGATCTTACGGGTCTGCACCAGGGTCAGCGCCTCGAACAGCTCGTCCAGGGTGCCGAACCCGCCCGGCAGGCAGATGAACGCCTGCGAGTACTTCACGAACATGGTCTTGCGGGCGAAGAAGTACCGGAAGTTGATGCCCAGGTCCACCCATTCGTTGAGGCCCTGTTCGAAGGGCAGCTCGATGCCGAGCCCGATGGAGAATCCGCCCGCCTCCGAGGCGCCGCGGTTGGCCGCCTCCATCACGCCCGGGCCGCCGCCGGTGATCACGGCGAACCCGGCGCGGGCCAGCGCGCCGCCGATGGCCCCGGCCGCCTGATATTCGGGCGTATCGACCTGGGTGCGGGCCGAACCGAAAACCGCTACCGCCCTGGGGATCTCGGCGAGCGCGCCGAAACCCTCCACGAACTCGCTCTGGATGCGGAGCACCCGCCAGGGGTCGGTGTGCACCCAGTCGCTGGGGCCGCGGCCGTCGAGCAGATGCTGGTCGGTGTTCCCGGTCTCGCTCTTCCGGTCCCGGCGCAGCATTATCGGGCCGCGGTAGGTGGGAGTCGACTTCGGCGATCGGACAGGTACGGGCTCGGAGTCGGTGGACATGGAACCTACGTTACTGGTCGGCAACCCGATCGACCCGCCGTCCCGCACCCTGTTCCGGTTCTTTCAGTTGGCGCCTGTCAGGTAGTTGCGGAGGATCTCGGTGACGGTGGTGATCTGGGCGGTCGGGACTCGCTCGTCGACCTTGTGGGCGAGGTTCGGGTCACCGGGGCCGAAGTTGACCGCGGGGATGCCGCGGGCGGCGAAGCGGGAGACGTCGGTCCAGCCGTACTTGGCACGCACTCCGCCGCCGCCGTGCGCGTGCACCTTCTCGATCAGGTCCTCGGCCGCGGGCGCGGACAGGCCGGGCAGGGCGCCGGGGGCGCCGTCGGTGCGCTCGAAGGTCAGGTCCAGGCCCGAGAAGACCTGCCGCACATGCTCGGTCGCCGCGTCGAGCGAACGGTCCGGCGCGAAGCGGAAATTCACCACCACCGAGGCCTCGTCGGGCACCACATTGCCCGCCACGCCACCGGAGACCCGCACCGCCGACAGGCCCTCGCGGTAGACGCAGCCGTCGATGTCGACCTGCCGCGGCCGATAGTCCCGCAGGCGCTGCAGGATCGGGGCCAGCTGGTGAATCGCGTTGTCGCCCAGCCACGCTCGCGCGGTGTGCGCGCGGGTGCCGACCACCGTGAGACGGGCCCGCAGGGTGCCCTGGCAGCCCGCCTCGATCCAGCCGCCGGACGGCTCGCCCAGGATCGCGAGGTCGCCGTCGAGCCATTCGGGCAGTTCGCGCTCGATGCGGCCGAGGCCGTTGAACTCGGCCGCGATCTCCTCACAGTCGTAGCAGATCAGCGTAAGATCGCAGACCGGGTCGGCGACGGTGGCGGCTAGGTGCAGGAAGACCGCGTCGCCGGATTTCATATCGACGCTGCCGCAGCCGTGCAGCACCTGCTCGCCGCCCTCGACGTCGAAGTGCCCCGGCACGTTGTCGGCGATCGGGACCGTGTCCAGATGACCGGCGAGGATCACCCGGGTGGGCAGGCCGCGGTCGGTGCGCGCCAGCACGGTGTTGCCGTGCCGCAGCACCTCGAATCCGCTGGTCTGCTCGCGCAGCGCCCAGGTGACGGTGTCGGCGATCGCGGCCTCGTCCCGGGAGACGCTCGGGATATCGACGAGGGCGGCGGTGAGGGCGATGGGGTCGGCGCGCAGATCGATGGTCACCCTACGCAGCCTAACGCGACTCCCCATACACTGACCTGCGTGAGTACTCAGGGAGCATCCGCAGTCGGCCTCGCCACGGTGACCGTGAACGGCACGGTCCTCGACACCTGGTTTCCGTATCCGGAACTCGGCGAATTCGCCGAGTCCGCGACCGCGAAGCTGACCCCGGCCGACCCCGAGTACGCCCGGTTCGCCGAACTGGTGGGTTTCGACGAGGCCCGCCGCGTGGACGTGGCCGCGGTGCGCACCACCATCGCCGACCTGTCCGCGCCGCCCGCCGACACCCACGACAACTACTTGCGGCTGCACCTGCTCTCGCACCGCCTGGTCCAGCCGCACGGCCTGAGCCTGGAGGGCCAGTTCGGGCTGCTCGCCAATGTGGTGTGGACCAACCACGGGCCCTGCTCGGTCGAGGAGTTCGAGCTGGTGCGCGCCAAGCTGCGCGCCCGCGGCCCGGTCACGGTGTACGGCGTGGACAAGTTCCCGCGCATGGTCGACTACGTGCTGCCCGCGGGCGTCCGCATCGCCGACGCCGACCGCGTGCGACTGGGCGCGCACCTGGCCGAGGGCACCACGGTCATGCACGAGGGCTTCGTCAACTTCAACGCCGGAACGCTCGGCGCCTCCATGGTGGAGGGCCGCGTTTCCGCGGGCGTCGTGGTCGGCGACGGCTCCGATGTCGGCGGCGGCGCCTCGATCATGGGCACGCTGTCCGGCGGCGGCAAGCAGGTCATCTCGATCGGCGAGCGCTGCCTGCTGGGCGCCAACGCGGGTCTGGGCATCTCCCTCGGCGACGACTGCGTGGTCGAGGCGGGCCTCTACCTCACCGCGGGCACCAAGGTCGCCCTGCCCGACGGCCGCACGGTCAAGGCCCTCGAACTCTCCGGCCGGTCCAACCTGCTGTTCCGGCGCAACTCGCTCACCGGCGCGGTGCAGGTCGTCGCCCGCCAGGGCACCGGCATCGAACTCAACGCCGCCCTGCACGCCAACTGATTACGTAGTCGCTCAACCCGATTGAGCCCGGGCGGCGGGCCCGTGGCTGACTACAGTGGCCGGGTGAAGTTCACCACGGATGTCGGGCGCGGTCAGTGGCTGCTGACGCGCGCCCGCGGGGACGGCATCGGCGAAATCGCCGGTACCGGCTTCGAGGCATATGCGAGGATCCTGCACCCGGTCGAGGCGACCCGCCGCGACGCCACGATCACCGACGAGTGGGGCACTGCCGCGATCATCGAGGAGACGATGTGGCCGTGGGCGGAGGTCGCCGCGCGCAACGGCCGGGTGATGCATCCGCTGGTGCAGTGGCGCAACCTCACCGACGGTGAGAACGAGGCGGCGATGTCGTTCGACGACGGCTGGTCGGTCGGCCAGACCGTCGAAGGGTGGTTCGACCCGAACCTGCTGGCCGCGCTCACCGTTCACCTCCGCGCGGCCACCGGGACGCCGGAAGCGGTGACGGCGGGGGCCTGGAACGGATTCGGTTGCTTCGGCGGCACGTCCTCGAGTGTCGTGTTCGTCTCGTCCACCGACGACGATGATCCGCGGGAACTCGAGCGCGAGCGAGCCCGCATGGAGGCCGAGGCGGCCGCCGCTGTCGTGCCGGAGGTCGAACGGGCGATGGCGGTCGGCCCCTTCCTGCGGTGGCCGGGACGCGACTTCGTGCTGTTCGACACCGATCTCACCGAACTCGCCGACCCCGGCTGGGTGTACGCGGCGGGCCTGGGATGGACGGCCGACTTCCCCGGCCAGATGCCCCAGTTGCTCTGGCCCGCCGACCACGCCTGGGTCGTAGCCAGCGAGATCGACTTCGACTCCACGATCGTCGCCGGTTCCCGCGCGCTGATCGATGCGGTGCTGGCCGACAATCGTTTCGAGGCGTTGGAGATCGCCGAGGAGTCGGATCTGAGCTGGGACGGCGACACGATCAACCCCGCGCCGAAGGACTGAGCCCCAACGCGCAAGGGTATCGCTCATGAGCGCGACAATACGGTTGCGGCGGCGGGACTACTCGATGCCGAAGGCGAGGACGCGGGACGGAGTGATGCGGATCAATTCACGAGACACGCCCTGGATGTAGGTGTCGATATCGCGCAAAGCCTGGGCGGTGCCGCGGATTTCGAGGCAGCGGACCTCCCAGGGGTCCACCGACGCGATGTCGTCGACGACGAAGGCCACCCGCTCCTCCTTGTCGAGGTTGCGGAACTTCTGTGAGGCGCCCATGTTGTAGCCCGCGATATCGATGGTGCCGAGGTCTTCGTTGTAGCGGAATCCGACCGGATTGTTCTGCGGCGAGCCGTCGGGGCGGATCGTGGCCAACCGACCGAGCCGCTGGCTGCGCAGGTACTCGATCTGGGCGGGCGACAACGTGGCGATCATGTGCCAGACGGTACAACCTCGAGTGCACTGGAGGTCAATCGGGAACTCACCGATCCGCGGCGTCCTGGGGAACCGACGGCGCCGCCTCCTCCAGATGTGCCGCCAAGGCGGGTTTTCCGCGCACCGAGGCCAGGAAGGCGGCGGCGGACTGCGGCATCAGCGAGGCGGCCACGATCGCCACCAGCGGGCCGGACGCCAGGGCGCCGAACGCCGCGGCATAGGAGACCCGGTCGACGATCACGCCGAACAGCAGCGGGGCCAGTATTCCGCCGAGCTGCGCGCCGAAGACGATCATCCCGGCGGCCGTCCCGATCAAGGTGCTGGGGAGCGCCCGCAGCGGCAGGGCCAGGGCGGCCATGTAGGTCAGCGCCCCGACCCCGGTGGCGACCGTCAACACGATCATGAACACCGGAACCGAGGACGTGGCGGGCAGCACGAACAGACCCGCGGCGGCGGTTGCCATGCTGGGCACCACGATCCGGCGCGGACGCCCGCGCAGCCGGTCGGACAGCCAGCCACCGCTCACGATGCCGACGGCCGCCGCCACGGTCGGGAACACCGCCAGCAGCGCCGCCCGGTCCAGCTCCAGCCCGCGCGCCTCGTGCAGATAGGTCGGTACCCACGAGACCAGGCCCCAGTTGAACGCCCCGTAGCCGAAATAGATTGCCGCGCAGCCGATCAGCGCCGGAACCCGGAACAGCGACCAGGACCCGCCGCCGACGGGGGAGGCCTCCGTCAGCGGCGGCGGCATCCAGCGCGACCACGCGAGCACGACCAGCACCCCGAGCACGGAGATCGCCACGAACATCCCCCGCCACCCGATGGTCGGCAGCAGGGCGGCCGCGATGACCGCCGCCAGCAGCACACCGCAGGCGTTGGAGGCATTGGTCCAGCCCGCCGCCGTGGTCCGCTCGGCGGGCGTGCTGCGCTCGGCCAGCGCCTTCGTCGCCGCGGCCGGAAAGACGCCCTGGACCAGGCCGAACACGAACCGGGCGACCAGCAGCGCCCCGAACGACCAAGCCAGCGCGGTCAATCCGGTGAACACCGACCACGCCAGCATGCCGATCACACACATGCGCAGCGCGCCGAACCGGTCGGCCAGCAGCCCGCCCGGCAGTTGCATGGCCGCGTAGGCCAGGAAGAACGCCGACACGATCATCCCGGTGCCGGTGTGGTCCAGATCCAGGTCGTCGGCGATAGCGGGCAGCGCGAAGTTGATCACGAGCCGGTCGACGAAGTCGATCGTCCACGCCACGAACAGCAGCACAACGGTCAAGCGGGCCGTACGCGACATCGTCTGACTACCTCCGAGCACCGGGCCGCCGCGTCAACCCAGCAGCTTCTTCTGCACCTTCCCCATGGCGTTGCGCGGCAACGACTCCATCCAGCGCACCTCCCGGGGCCGCTTGTGCGCGGAAAGCTGTTGCGCCACATGATCGATCAGCGCGCCTTCGTCGGTCACCGAACCACCGGAAGACACCACGTACGCGACGATGCGCTGCCCGAGATCGGCATCGGGCACACCCACCACCGCGACCTCGGCTACCGCCGGGTGGCCCAGCAGACAGGTCTCGATCTCCCCCGCGCCGATACGGTAGCCGCCGGACTTGATCAGATCCACCGATTCCCGCCCGACGATGCGGTGAAAACCGTCCGGATCGATCGCGGCCACATCGCCGGTGACGAACCAGCCGTCGTCGGTCCGGCTCGCGGCGGTGGCCTCGGGACGATTCAGGTAGCCGTCGAACAGCATCGGGCCGCGCACCTGCAGCCCGCCGATGCTCTCGCCGTCGTGGGTCACCGGGTCGCCCGCCTCGTCCCGCAGCCTGGTCTCGACACCGGCGACCGGCGTGCCCACCCAGCCGGGACGGCGCTCACCGTCCGCGCGCGTCGACAGGGTGATCATGGTCTCGCTCATGCCGTAGCGTTCGACCGGCGCATGACCGGTCAGTTCTCGCAGCCGCTCGAAGACCGGTACCGGCAGCGGCGCGCTGCCCGACACCAGCAGCCGGGCATTCGCCAATTCCCGTGCGGCGCCCGGATCCTCGGCGATCCGCGACCACACCGTGGGCACGCCGAAGTACAGCGTCCCCTTCGCCGCGGCGTACGCCGCCGGGGTGGGCTTGCCGGTGTGCACCAGCGGGCTGCCCACCCGGAGCGGGCCGAGCACACCGAGGATGAGGCCGTGCACGTGGAACAACGGAAGCCCGTGCACCAGAACGTCGTTCGCCGTCCAGGCCCAGGCCTCGGCCAACGCGTCCAGCCCGGCGGCGATGGCCCGCCTGCTCAACATCACCCCCTTGGGGGCGCCGGTGGTTCCGGAGGTGTAGAGCACGAAAGCCGTGGCCCCCGGGTCGGGTTCGGGATAGACGTGCCAGGATCTGGCGTGCAGCCGCACCGGAATCACCGGCAGCGTGGCGCCTTCGGGCGCCTCGCCGAGCCAGGCCTGCGCGCCCGAATCGTCGAGTATGTGCGCCATTTCGGCCGCCCCCGCATCCGGCGGCACCGGCACCGCGGTGACCCCGGCGATCAGGCAGCCGATCACCGCCAGCACGGTCGTCGGGGTCGGGCGCGCCAGCACGGCCACGCGCTCCGCCCGCGCGACCCGCTCCGCCACCGAGGTGGCCGCGCCGAGCAGATCGCTGCGCGACAGCGTGGTCCCGTCGACGGTGACGGCGTCCGGTATGTCCGCCCCGGCGGCGACGGCGGCCGCGTCCAGCGACCTCAACAGCGGCAACGACCCATATGACACGCGCCCAACCTACCAACGCCACGCGCCCGGCAGACCCCGCGGCGAGGCCCGCAGTTCCATGGGCAGTGACGGTTGACACAGCGGTGAGTGGGTGAGAGTGTTGATATATAGCCTTCTCACAGAGGATGGGGTCAACGATGACCAGCCCGCGGCGCGTAACCACGGACGAAACCGGCCTCCCCGGTAGCGATTTCGACATCTCCCGCCATCTCGACGGGTCCGCGGCCTTCTTCGGCGCCGCGGCCAATGTCATCATGCAGCTCAGCATGCCGCCGGTCGGCTACGGCGTGCTGGAAAGCACCGTCGACAGCGGCAAGATCTTCGTCCACCCGATCAAGCGCACCCGCACCACGCTCACCTATCTGGCGGTGGCGATGCTCGGCAGCGACGATGAGCGCGCCGCCTATCGCGACGCCGTCAACGCCTCGCACCGCCCGGTCCGCTCGACCGCGTCCAGCCCGGTGAAGTACAACGCCTTCGACCCGCGCCTGCAGCTGTGGGTCGCGGCCTGCCTGTACTGGGGCGCCCGCGATCTGAACGAGCGCATGCACGGCCCGATGAACGACGCCGACGCCGACGCCTTCTACCGGCACGCCGAGCGGCTGGGTTCCACGCTGCAGATGCCGCCCGAGCTGTGGCCGCCCGACCGCGCCGCCTTCGACAGGTACTGGGCGGCGAACCTGGCGAAGACCACCATCGACCCGCCCGTCCGCGCCTACTTCCAGGATCTCATCGATCTGAAGATGTTCCCGCTGCCGATTCAGTTGGCGTTCCGCAGGTTTCACCGATTCGTCGTCGCGGGCCTGCTGCCGCCGCACCTGCGCGAGCAGATGGGGATGACCTGGGACGAGCGCGACGACCGCAGACTGGCTCGGCTGCTGCGCACGGTCGGCGCGGTGGAGGCCCGCATGCCCACGGCCGTGAAGATGTTCCCCATCAACGCTTTTCTGCTCGACCTGCGCCTGCGGCGCCGACTCGGACTGCGACTGGTCTAGCGGAAGCGGTTGCCCCGCTACGAGATCCGGAAGCCTGGCACCACATGCTCCCGGGCGAAGCGCCGCAGCGCGGCATCGTCGTCGAGCGGAATCACCGTCTGCGGCGTGAGCGCCATGGACAGCGAGGTGCGCGCGACCATCTCCGCCAGCGGTTGCGGATCGTACTGCGGCAGTTTGCCTTCGGACTGCAGCCGGGTGATGAATTCGGCGAGGTAGTCGCGCCCCAGCTCGATCACCGGGGCGCCGTGCACGGTCAGGTACGGCAACACGATCTCCGGCTCGGTCTTCAGCAGCCGATCCAGCAGCCGGTTGCCGCGCAGCCCGTCGATGAAGGCCACGAACAGCTCCGCGATCTGCTCCTCGGCCCCGGCGTCGCGGTCGATCTGCCGCTGTACGGCCGCGTCCACCTGATCGATGAACTGGCGCGCCTGCCGCAGCCCGACCGCCTGGATCAGATCCGATTTGCCCGCGAAGCGCCGGTAGAGCGTCGCCAGCGAGAGCCCGCCGCGGCGGGCGACCTCGACCATGCTCGTCCGCTTGATACCGAAGTCGAGGAATGCCATCAGCGCCGCATCGAGAACCTTCGACTGGCTGCGGTCCTCGGTGCCCGCCCCGCGCACCAGCGGCAGCAGTTTGGCCAGCTTGGCCATAACCCGATCCCCTCTCGGTGTGACACGATGACATTGAAATCATCGCACATGGTCAAAGGACAGTTGCCAGCGATTGACAGCATTGATCTTCGATGAGAAGGTGAGAGTAGAAGTTTCTCACACTTCTTTTGACCCTCACGGCTGAAGCGAGATCGAGGAGACGAGTCGACGATGACCGCCGCCATGCGCGCGACCGACCATGAGCCGTCCATCCCGGAGTCGACTCTGACCCCGGAAACCATCCGCGATCACATCGATGGCGTCGCCGCCTTCCTCGGCGGCGCCGCGAACGTCATCATGCAGCTCAGCCACCCACCGGTGGGCTACGGCGTGCTGGAGAGCACCGTCGACAGCGGCAAGGTGACCCTGCACCCGATCAAGCGGCTGCGCACCACCCTCACCTATCTGGCCGTGGCGTGGATGGGAAACGAGGAAGATCGCAAGGCCTACCGCAAGGCGGTGAACGTCTCCCACCGGCCGGTGCGCTCGACCCCGGACAGCCCGGTCGAATACAACGCGTTCGACCCGAAGCTGCAGCTGTGGGTGGCCGCCTGCCTGTACTGGGGCGTGGACGACCTCTACACCCGGATGCGCGGGCCGATGGAACCCGAAATGGCCGAGGACTTCTACCGCTACAGCGTCCGGCTCGGCACCACGCTGCAGATGCGGCCGGAGATGTGGCCCGCCACGCGGGCGGAGTTCTTCCGGTACTGGGAGGAGAACCTGGCCGAGCGCACCATCGACCAGCCGGTGCGGGACTATTTCAACGGCCTGATCGACCTGAGGATGCTGCCGCGTCCCGTGCGGCTGCTGTTCGGCCGGTTCCACCGGTTCACCGTGACCGCGCTGCTGCCCCAGCACCTGCGCGACGAAATGGGCATGACCTGGACCGCGCGCGACGAGCGCCGGTTCCGGCTGGTACTGAGGACCATCTCGGCGGTCTGGACGCGGCTCCCGGCGGTGGTCCGCGCGGCCCCGCTCAACACCTACCTGTTCGACATGCGCCTGCGCCGCCGCCTCGGCCGCCCGCTGGTCTGACGCTCACTGCCGTTCGGCGAGAGCGCGCAGGAAGAAGCCGAAGTTGGCGGGACGCTCAGCCAGTCTGCGCATGAGGTAGGCGTACCACTGGCCGCCGTAGGGGACGTAGACGCGCACGGCGTGTCAGTTCGCCGCCAGTCGGCGCTGCTCGGCGTCTCGGATGCCGTAGAGCATCTGATATTCGTAATCGCCTGGGCCTTGGGCATTTTCGATCGCGAGCCGAGTGGTCGCCTCGATCATGGCCGGATCGTGGGTGGCTATCATCGGCCGCCCGCCGCCGCGCATCAGCACGTCCAGGCAGCGCAGGTACGACGAGTCCACATCGGCGCGCCGCAGATAGGACTGCACCGCGACACCCAGCCACGGGAACTCACCGTGCAACTGCCGCACCGTATCCAGGGTCGCGTCGGTGGTGGTGTGGTCCTCGGCATCGACGGTGACCCAGACCGCGGCCTCGGCCGCGCGCAGACACAGGGCGCGCAGGTTGGCGGTGGCGATGGCGGGGCCGTCGGGCTCCAGCGCCTGGCCGAGGGCCGACAGTTTTACCGAAACCTCCACGGCGCGAACCGGATTCGTGCGGGGTTCGGTCTGGTTCAGCACCGCCAGTTCGTCGATGAGCGCCAGATATTCCGTGACCGCGTCGTCGGCCATGGCGCGCTCGGTGGTGTGCTCGCCGAGAAAGTCGACGCTGACCATCCGCCCGTCGCGCAACAGGTCCCGTAGCACCGGAACGAGGTCCGGGCGAGTCTCCCCCGCCACGAATCGGCGCACCACGGCGGCCGTGATCGGCACCCGCAGGACAGCGTTCTTCATGCGGGGTGACTCGGCCGCGGCCAGGATCGCGGGGCGCAGCGGGTTCACGGGTCACCCGCCATGCACACCCCTCCCACACCGCGGATCGCACCGGCGGGCCGCATCAGGACCCCATGTGCGGGTAACGGTAATCCGTTGGTGGGACGAAGGTTTCCTTGATTGTCCGGGGCGCGACCCAGCGCAGCAGGTTGAGATATGAGCCCGCCTTGTCGTCGGTGCCGGAGGCGCGAGCCCCGCCGAACGGCTGCTGTCCGACGACGGCCCCCGTCGGTTTGTCGTTGATGTAGAAGTTGCCCGCGGTGTATCGCAGCGCGGCCTCAGCCTCGTCGATCGCCGCACGGTCGCGGGCGAACACCGCGCCGGTGAGCGCATACGGTGCGGCCGTGTCGACCTCGCGCAGCAGCGTGCCGAACGCGGCCGGGTCGGCGTCGTCGTAGACGTGCACCGACAGGATCGGCCCGAAGTATTCGGTGGTGAATGCCTCCTCTCGCGGATCGTCGGACATCAGCACGGTCGGGCGGACGAAATAGCCCTCGCTGTCGTCGTAGCGGCCGCCGACCGGGATCTTGAGCCCCGCCGCGCGGGCCCGCTCCAACGCCGCCACGTTCTTGTCGTAGGCGCGCCGATCGATCAGCGCCCCACCGAAATTCGACAGATCCGCCACATCGCCGTAGGCGATGCCGTCGGTCTCGTGCAGGAAATCGTCACCCATCCGGCGCCACACCGAGCGAGGGATGTAGGCACGGGAAGCCGCGGAGCACTTCTGCCCCTGATACTCGTAGGCGCCGCGAATCAGCGCCGCTCGCAAGGCCTTCGGGTCGGCCGATGAGTGTGCGACGATGAAATCCTTACCCCCGGTCTCCCCCACCAGCCGCGGATAACCGTGGTACCGCGGCAGATTCGCGCCGACCTGCCGCCAGAGGTACTGGAAGGTGCGGGTGGAACCGGTGAAGTGGATTCCGGCCAGCCGCGGATCCGGCAGCGCCGCCTCCGACAGCTCGGCGCCGCCGCCGGTGACCAGGTTGATCACGCCGGGCGGCAGACCCGCTTCCTCCAGCACGCGCATGGTGTAGTAGGCGGCCAGGGTCTGGGTGGGCGAGGGCTTCCACACCACCGTGGCGCCCATCAGCGCCGGTGCGGTGGGGAGATTACCCGCGATCGCGCTGAAATTGAACGGCGTGATCGCGTAGACGAAACCCTCCAGCGGCCGGTAGTCCATCCGATTCCACACGCCCGCACCGGAATTGGGCTGCAGTGCCAGAATCTGCCGGGCGAAGGCGACATTGAACCGCCAGAAGTCGATCAGCTCGCAGGGGGCGTCGATCTCGGCCTGATACGCCGACTTCGACTGGCCCAGCATGGTGGCGGCGGCGACGGTCTCGCGCCACGGCCCGGACAGCAGGTCGGCCGCCCGCAGCAGGACCGCCGCGCGCTCGTCGAATCGGGTCTCGCGCCAGGCCGGCGCCGCGGCGACGGCCGCCTCGACCGCCGCGCGGCCCTCCTCGCGGGTGGTCTCGGTGTAGGTGCCGAGCACGTGTCGGTGGCGATGCGGCATCACGATATCGAGCCGAGGTCCGGCGCCGGGCTGATGTTTGCCGCCGATCACCAGCGGCACATCCACGGTTTCGGCGGAGATCTCGGCCAGCCGAGCCGTCAGGCGCTCACGCTCGGCGGTTCCCGGTGCGTAGGAGTGCACCGGCTCATTGGCCGGGGCGGGGACAACCGTGACAGCGTCCATACCCCAGGCTAACGCCGAGCCGTCCGGCTCGGGGTGAGGTCGCCCGACCCTTACCATCCTGGAGTGACCGACATGACGATAACGCTGCGGCCGTGCGCGGGTCGGACCGAGTTTCCGAGGCTGGTGGAAGTGTGGCGCAGCGCCGTCGCGGCCACGCACCACTTCCTGTCCCGGGAGTACTTCGAGCACATCGAAAGCCATCTGGCCAGCGACTACCTGCCCGTGGTCGACCTCACGGTGGCGGTGGTGGACGACCGCATCGTCGGATTCTCCGGGATCTCCGCCGGGCAGTTGGAGATGCTGTTCATCGATGACGACTTCCGCGGCCGCGGAATCGGCTCGGTCCTGCTGCGCGCCGCCCTCGACCGGTTTCCCTCACTCACCGTCGACGTCAACGAGGAGAACCCGCGGGCCCTCGGCTTCTACCAGTCCCACGGCTTCGTCGTCACCGGCCGCTCCGAAACCGACTCCGAGGGCCGCCCCCACCCCCTGCTCCACCTCGTCTTCGCCGCCCCGCCGGACTGATGCGGGAGGTCTAGGGGGTGAGGCGGTCGGCGGCCGCTGCGATGCGTTCGTCGGTGGCGGTGAGGGCGATGCGGACGTGCTCGGCGCCGGTGGGACCGTAGAAGTCGCCGGGGGCGGCGAGGATGCCGCGCTCGGCGAGCCAGTCCAGGGTGGTGCGGCAGTGTTCGCCACGGGTGGACCACAGATACAGGCCCGCCTCGGAGTGGTCGATGCGGAAACCGGCCTCCCGCAACGCCTTTCGCAACACCTCGCGGCGGGCGCGATAGCGTTCCCGCTGGCGGGCCTCGTGGGCGTCGTCGCCGAGCGCCGCGGTCATCGCGGCCTGCACCGGGAACGGCACCATCATGCCCGCGTGCTTGCGCACCTCCAGCAGCTCGCGCACCAGTGCCGGATCGCCGGTCACGAACCCGGCGCGGTAGCTGGCCAGATTCGACGTCTTCGACAGCGAATGGATCGCCAGCAGCCCGGTGTGGTCGCCGTCGCAGACCTCCGGATCCAGGATGGACACCGCGCGCTCGTCCCACGCCAGGCTCAGATAGCACTCGTCGGAGGCGACGACCGCGCCGCGCTCGCGGGCGAAGGCCACCACCTTGCGCAGATGGTCCACGCCCAGCACCCGGCCGGTCGGGTTGGACGGCGAGTTCAGGTAGATCAGCGCCGGAGCCCGCGGGCCCAGCTGGGTCAGCCCGTCCGCGCGGGCGATGCCGGCGCCCGCCAGCAGCGCGCCGACCTCGTAGGTCGGGTAGGCCACCTCGGGAATCACCACCAGGTCGTCGCCGCCCAGACCGAGCAGGCGCGGTAGCCCGGCGATGAGTTCCTTGGTGCCGATCGCGGGCAGCACCGCCTCGGGCGCGATACCGGTGATCCCGAAGCGCCGCTTCAGCGCGTCGACCGCGGCCGCGCGCAGTTGCGGCGTGCCGTGCGTCGTCGGGTACCCGGGCACCTCCGCCACCGAGGCGAGCGCCGCCCGGATCAGCGGGTCGACCGGATCGACCGGCGTGCCCACCGAGAGATCCACGATCCCGCCCGGATGGGCCGCCGCCCGCGCCTTGGCGGAAGCGATGGTGTCCCAGGGAAAGTCGGGGAGCAGGCCGCTCACCGGTGTCCGGCGGGATCGGACTGTCTCGCGGCCGCTCGATCTGCCGCCCTCGGTCCCGCCGTCGCCACGCGTCGACAACGTCTTACTCGTCGCTCGCCATCGGAGGAAGCTCCTTGATCAGCGGCGGGTCGTAGGCGAGCGCACCGACCTTGGTGGCGCCACCGGGCGAGCCCAGGCCCTCCATCTCGAAGAAGTCCACGTTGGCGTTGACGTACCCGCTCCACTGGTCCGGGGTGTCGTCCTCGTAGAAGATCGCCTCCACCGGACACACCGGCTCACATGCACCACAGTCCACGCACTCGTCCGGATGGATGTACAGCATGCGGCCACCCTCGTAGATGCAATCTACGGGGCATTCCTCGATGCACGCCTTGTCCTTCACGTCAACGCACGGTTCAGCGATGATGTACGTCACTGCCGCTCTCCTAGTCTGTTCTTGCCCGCGGGAGGTTTCCGCCCGCGCAACAGTATCCGGCGGCCCTACGTTACTACTGGCCAGCCTTGCCTAACTTCGTCCGACCCTCGTTGGCCGGGCGTCAGCAGCGACACTGGTAGAAGCGTTGCCGCCCATCACGAATCCCGTTCGGGGGAATCGGTTTCCACCGCGGCGGTCAACAACCGCAACAGGTCGCGCAATTCCCGCTGCTGGGTTTCGCTCAACGAGGTCAGCGGTGATCCCGTGCCGAGCCTGGCCAGCACGGCCGCGCGACTGTCGCGCCCGGCGGCGGTGAGTTCGATCCGCTTGGCCCGCCGGTCGGTCGGATGCGCTTTGCGCTCCACCAGGCCCTGCGCCTCCAGCCTATCGAGCACGAAGGTGGCGTTCGAGGGCTCGCACGACATCCGGCTGGCCAACTCGCGCGCGGTGATCGGCTCCGACAGCTCCCGCAGCGCGATGACCTGCGACGAGGTCAGCCCCAGTTGCTCGGCGACGCGTCGCACGTGCACCTCCAGGCGGCGCGTGAACGAGTGCACCAGCTTGCACACGTCGCGATCGACCTCGGTTTCCACCGGGAAGTTCGATACGGGGTCGGGCCGCCTGGTCATGCGATCGAGTCTAGCGATGATGATTCGAGCTGTGATAGTTATAGTTCGTATTATTCGAGCTGTAACTACTTGGAGTGATGGTGCGACTCCCTGTCCTGTCCCTGATGCTGGTCGTATTCGGCCTTACCACCGGCGAATTCGCTATCGCCGGGATCCTGCCGGAGGTGGCGGGCGACCTCGCGGTGTCGGTGTCGTCGGGCGGCCTGCTGGTTACCGCGTATGCGCTGGGCATGATCGTCGGCGGGCCGGTGATCACGGTGCTGACCGCGAGAGTGCCGCGGCGGCGGCTGATCGTCGGCCTCGTGGGATTCGCGGTGCTGGCGAACCTGGGCTCGGCCTGCGCGCCCAACTTCCCGCTCCTGCTCGCCACCCGGTTCGCGGCCGGGCTGATCGTGGCCACATTCTTCGCGCTCGCTGTCGCGACCGTGGTGTCGCAGGCCCCCGAGGGCAGGGCGGCGTCGGCGATCGCGCAGGTGGCCCTCGGAATGAATCTCGGGATCGTGCTCGGCACCCCGATCGGCGCCTTCCTGGGCCAGCACCTCGGCTGGCGGTCCACGTTCGCCGTCGTGGCGGCCGTCGCGGGGCTGGGCTTGCTGATGGTGCTGCGGTTCGTCACCGAACTGCCCTCGGCCGCAACGGGTTCGGTGTTCGGCGAGCTGCGCGTGCTGGCGAATCGAGAGCTGCTGATCGCCATCGCGCTCACCGCGGTCGGCAGCCTGGGGGCGGTCACCGTCTTCACCTACATCGCACCGCTGCTCACCGATGTCGCCGGTTTCGGTCCGGCGGCCGTACCGATTCTGCTGCTGGTCTACGGCCTCGGGGCGATCGCGGGTAACCAGCTCGGCGGGCGACTGGCCGACCGGGCGCTACTGCCCGCGCTGATCGGGCTGCTCGCCGGGCTGGCGGCGGTCATGGCGGCGTTCTGGGCGGCCGGGGAAATCGCTTCCGTAGCAGCGGTTCTCGTCTTCGCCCTGGGCGCACTGACCTTCGCGGTCATCCCCGGCATGCAGGCCCGCGTGATCGGCGCCGCCACCGCCGCCCCGACGCTGGCCATCGCCATCAACGCGGCGGGTTACCAGGTCGCGGCGGCGATCGGTGGCCGCCTGGGTGGCTGGACCATAGCCGACGGCCCGGGCCTGCGCACCCTCCCGCTGATCGGCGCGGCACTCACAGTCGCCGGTGCGGGTCTGGCCACGTACATGCTGCTCCGTGATCGGAAGGCGCTCATCCCTGCCTGAGTGCCACGGATGTGCGTGCACCACAACCACATCCGTCAGCTGGGAACCGATCCCCGCTTCACGGCCCCAGGGGGCCGTGAAGCGGGGAATGCAGAAGCCACCCGTCCGGGAAGGGAACCCAGGAACCACCCGGCCGGGAAGGGGGAACCCAGGAACCCACCGACCAGAAAAGGGAAATGCAGGGACCACCCGGGCGGAAAGGGGAACCATCCGGAACCGGGCGGGTGGGCTAACCCACCGGCAGGGGGATTGGCGGGGTGCGGTGGGGTGGGGTGCCGTAGGTGGTGGTGCGTTCGCGGACGGGGCGACCTATGCCGGAGGCGATTTCCGTCAGTTCGGCGACGGTTTTCGCGGAGCCGTGTTGGGAACCGGCCATGCGGGAGATGGTTTCTTCCATCAGGGTGCCACCGAGGTCGTTGGCGCCGCCGTTGAGCATCGCCTGGGTTCCCTTGGCGCCCAACTTGACCCAGCTGGTCTGGATATTGTCGATGCGGCCGTGCAGCATGATGCGGGCCAGGGCGTGCGCGGCGCGGTTGTCGCGGATCGTGGGACCCGGACGGGACGCGCCCGCCAGGTACAGCGGCGCGCTCTGGTGCACGAACGGCAGCAGCACGAATTCGGTGAAACCGCCTGTCTCATCCTGAATTCCGCGCAGCACCCGCAGATGCCCGACCCAGTGCCGGGGGCTGTCGACATGCCCGTACATCATCGTGGAGCTGGAGCGGATGCCCAGCTTGTGCGCGGTGGTCACGACGTCGATCCAGGCCGAGGCGGGGAGCTTGCCCTTGGTCAGCACCCAGCGCACCTCGTCGTCGAGGATCTCCGCGGCCGTGCCCGGAATCGTGTCCAGCCCAGCCTCTTTCAGCGCCGCGAGCCAGTCGTGCACGCTCTGCCCGCCGCGCGAGGCGCCGTTCACGAGCTCCATCGGGCTGAACGCGTGCACATGCATCGACGGCACCCGCCGCTTCACCGCTCGCACCAGGTCCGCGTAGCCGGTCACCGGCAGGTCGGGGTCGATGCCGCCCTGCATGCACACCTCGGTGGCGCCGTCGACGTGCGCCTCCCAGGCCCGGTCGGCCACCTCCTCGGCGCTCAATTTGAACGCGTCGGCATCGCCCTTGCGCTGGGCGAACGCACAGAACCGGCAGCCGGTGTAGCAGATATTGGTGAAGTTGATATTGCGGTTCACGATGTAGGTGACGTCGTCGCCGTTGATGTCGCGGCGCAGCTGATCGGCCAGCGCGGCGATCGCGTCCAGCTCGGCTCCCTCGGCGGTGGCCAGCGCCAGATACTGCTCGTCGGACAGTCCCGCCGGATCGCGCTCGGCCTCCCGCAGGGCCGCCAGTACGTCGGCGTCGAACCGCTCCGGCGCGGTGGTGGCCAGTTCGCGCACCTGTTCGCGGATGGTCTCCCAGTCGCCGAACGCGCCCACCACGTCGTCGCCGAGCCCGGCATCGCTGCGCGCCTCGGTATTGCGGCCGTCGGTATCGATCGCGGTGTTCAGGTCGACCCGGCCCGCGGACTCCCACGACTCGTCCGGTTCCTGCCACGGCAGGCCCCGCGGAATCGCATCCGGATTCGCCAGCCCCGTGCCCAGATCGGAGAGCGCGGCCACGTGGGCGCCGATGCGCGGATCCACCCACGGATTCCCGGCCCGTACATAGCGCGGATGGGCGGAGGTGCGCTCGGCCAGCCGGTAGCCCGCCGCCTCGGTCATCTCGACGAGAGTGTCCAGATTCGGCCACGGCCGTTCGGGGTTCACGTGGTCGGGGGTGACCGGTGAGACGCCGCCCCAGTCGTCGATACCGGCCTCGATCAGCGCCCGGCACTCGGCCCGCGAGACCAGATTCGGCGGCGCCTGCACGGCCACGTCCGGCGGCAGCAGCAGCCGCGAGACCGCGATCGTGGCGAGGAATTCCTCGATGTCGGCGTCGGGGGTGTCGCGCATCGCGGTGTCGTCCTTGGCCCGGAAGTTCTGCACGATCACCTCCTGCACGTGCCCGAATGCCTTGTGCTGCTTGCGAATCGCCATGATCGACTCGGCGCGCTCGCGCAGCGTCTCGCCGATGCCCACCAGGATGCCGGTGGTGAACGGGACCGACAGCCGACCGGCATCGGTGATCGCGCGCAGCCGCACCTGCGGATCCTTGTCGGGGCTGCCGTAGTGGCAGTTGCCCTTCTCGGTGAACAGCCGGGCGGCGGTGGTCTCCAGCATCAGGCCCATGGACTGGCTGACCGGCTTGAGGCGGGAGATCTCCTCCCACGACATGACCCCGGGGTTGATGTGCGGCAGCAGCCCGGTCTCCTCGAGCACCATGATCGACACGGCGCGCAAGTAGTCGAGGGTCGAGTCGTAGCCGTGCTCGTCGAGCCACTGCGCCGCCTCCGGCCAGCGGTCCTCGGGGCGGTCGCCGAGGGTGAACAGCGCCTCCTTGCAGCCGAGCGCCGCACCGCGCCGCGCGATATCGAGCACTTCGTCCGGTTCGAGGTACATGCCCCGGCCTTCGGCCCGCAGCTTGCCGGGCACCGTCACGAACGTGCAGTAGTGGCACTTGTCGCGACACAGGTGCGTCAGCGGGATGAAGACGTTCTTGGAGTAGGTGATGGTCTTCGGGCGGCCCGCCGACTCCATGGCGGCGTCGCGCACCCGGGAGGCGCTGCGGCTCAACTCCGCCAGGTCGTCGCCGCGGGCGTGCAGCAGGACGGCGGCCTCGTCGACGTTCAACGTCACTCCGTCGCGGGCCCGCCGCAACGCCCGGCGCATCGCCGAGGCGGTCGGGGGTGCGGGCGGGATGCCAGGGTTCGGTAGATCCGTCACGCCCTCGATCATGCGCCAACCATCCGAGTGTTCTCCCTCCGGTGCCTGTGACGTGAGACAACCCGGCGTTGCGGCGGGCTATTCCAGCTTCGGCAAACCCGTGCCGAAATGCCTGCCGCACAGCGTGATATCGGGCGCGTCGCGCGGGGAACCCGATGTCCGGCGCGCCAGCGTACCCGTATCCGGCGGCCTCCGCACACGCCGACGCCACATGCGCGAACCCCGGCGCGACGCCGGACAGCACGGCCGCTGGGCGCGCGTCCATGGAACCATGGCGGCATGGCACATCCCGACGACCGAGCCCCCGCGACGGCCCGGCGCAGCATCCTGGCCGAACCGGCCTGGCGACCGAGCCCCCGCGCGAAGCTGCTGTGGGCGCTGGGACCTGCCGTCGGGTGGGTGATCGTGCTGATCGGCGAGCTGGTGTGGATCGTGGTGGACGGCGCGCATCGCGCCACGCAGCTGGCGGCCGTGGCGGCGACGCTGGTGGTGGCGGCGTTCACGGTGGCGGTCGTACCGCTGTGGCGGTACGCGGTGCATCGGTGGGAGGTGACCGACGAGGCCGTGTACACCCGCACCGGATGGATCACCCAGGAAAGCCGGGTTGCCCCCATTACCCGCGTGCAGACCGTCGACACCCAGCGCGGGCCGCTGGAGCGGATGCTGGGGCTCGCGACGGTCACGGTGACCACGGCCTCGTCGGCGGGGGCGGTGCAGATCAGCGCGCTGGATCTGCCCGTCGCCGAGCAGACCGTCACCCGGCTGACGGAAATCGCGGCGCTGCACCGAGGGGACGCCACATGACCGAACCGCCACACCCGGGGCAGCTCGCCGAGACCGCCGCGCTCATGTCCTGGCAGCGGCTGGACAAGCGAATGCTGTTGGTGCATCCGGTTCGAGAGATCGTCCGGTATATCCCGTTGCTCATCGTCTCCGTGGTGGTCGGTACGCGCAACGACAATCCCGGGTGGGGTTTGCTCGCGCTCGTGATCATCGTCGGATTCGCGGTTGCCCGGTGGTTCACCACGACCTACCGCATCGGTGCGGACAATATCGAACTGCGGACGGGGGTGCTGCGGCGCAAGCGGCTGGCGGTGCCGCGGTCGCGGATCCGGTCGGTCGATATCGAGGCCGATCCGCTGCACCGCGGGCTCGGACTGGCGGTGCTGACCATCGGAACCGGGCAGCAGGCCGGGAAGGACGAGCAGTTCAAGCTCGACGCGCTCGACGCCCGGTTGGTGCCGGGCCTGCGGGCGGAACTGCTGGCACATCTGAACAAGGCGGAAGCCGTTGGCGGACAACCCGGTTCACCCGTCGGCGAACCGGCGGCAGGCGCACCTGACGTCTCCGGGCTGGCATCGGAGGAGACCGATCCGCGCCGCGAAGGCGTCGAGATCGCGCACTGGCGTCCGGGTTGGGTGCGGTACGCGCCGTTGTCGCTGACCGGATTCGCCATCGTCGCGCCGGTGGTCGGCCTGGCCTTCCAGTACGGCCTCGCCGAGGCGATCTTCCGCTCGGATGCCGTGCACAGCGTGGAGGACCGCAGCGCCTGGTTCCTCACCGCCGTGGTGGTGGCGCTGGTCGCCGCCGTGGCGGCGATCGTCAGCCTCGCCGGGTGCGCGCGGTATCTCGCAACGTATTTCGGCCTGCGCGTGCTCGACGACGGCCGCACGCTACACCTGCGACACGGCCTGTTCACCACCCGCCAGACCACCCTGGACCTGGCCCGCCTGCGCGGCGCGACGGTGAACGAGCCGCTCCTGCTGCGACTGTCGGGCGGCGCCGAACTCGAGGCGATCATGACCGGCACCAGCCCGCGTCAGAAGATCCTGCCCCAGGCCCCGCGCGCCGCCGTGGACCGCACCCTCGCCCACCTACTCGCGAGCCGTCCGGCTCGCCGATCCCCCACGGCGACAACACGACCCGGCCCCGCGACCCGCGACGCCGGGCCGTCCGGCACGAACCCGGCGACCGCCGAGCGGCCCGCGACCGTGCCGCCGACCGCGGCGGGCAGCGCCGAATCGGCGGCACCGGCGACGATTTCGCTGATTCCGCACGGCCCTCGCGCACGGCGGCGGCGCTACACCCGCACGCTGACGCCGGTGCTGGTGGCGGCCGTGGTAGTTGCCGCGGGATCGATTGCGGGGCTGGAGGTTCCGCTGTGGGTGTGGCCCGTGCTGGCCGTGATCGCCCTGGGGGCAACGGCTTTGGCCTACGATCGCTACCGGGGGCTCGGTCACGCCGTACTGCCCGCCACCGGCGACCGGCCCACCTGGCTGATCACCCGAAGCGGTTCCCTGGACCGCGACCGCGACTGCCTCGAGGCCCCCGGCATCATCGGCTGGACCGTCCGCCAGACCTTCTTCCAGCGCCGCGCCGGACTCGCCACCCTCGTAGCCGCCTCGGCCGCCGGGAAGAAGCGCTATCACGTGGTGGACATCCCCATCGCCGACGCGTGGGCACTGATCGAGACGGTAACCCCGGGCCAATCCGGTCCCCGGTAATCACCCGACCTCCCCGTGTCAGGTGCGCGGGCGTACGAAGGCGCGGCGGAACAGATAGAACCCGGCTGGGATCAGCCCGGCGGCCAGCAGGACCGGCGCGGTC
This sequence comes from Nocardia thraciensis, assembly GCF_054782435.1. NCBI lineage: Bacteria > Bacillati > Actinomycetota > Actinomycetes > Mycobacteriales > Nocardiaceae > Nocardia > Nocardia thraciensis. The sequence goes on along the minus strand of NZ_BAAGSM010000043.1, from coordinate 82,622 downwards.
CAACTGTCGGTGAGCAGTACGTCGCCGCCCGGACCGGTCGTGGCGCACAGCAGGAAGCCGAACAGCCACGCCGCCAGCGGCAGGGCCATGGCGGCCGGGCGGTTCGTCACCACGCCCATGCCCATCACCAGCAGCACGTTCACCGCCGCCGCCACCAGGATCGAGAACGGGAGCGGAGTGCCGCCGACGTAGGTGGGGAGATAGAGCACCTCGAGCACCAGCGAGAGCAGGCCCTCGAACACCAGCACCCCGGCCAGCGTCGCACCGAGGGCGGCCCACCCGGGCGGCTCTACGCCGGGCACGGCCGATGTCCGGCCGAACGCGGCCGCCGTCACGGCACCGGCGGGAAGCCGAGCAGGGTCAGCAGGTGACTCTGCATGTCCACGAATCCGTAGAGCACGTGCAGGTACAGATCGTGCTGCGCCTGCCAGTTCGGCTTCTGGCTCTCGACGAACGCGACTATGGCGTCCTGCAGGCTCCAGTTGTACATGCCGGTCAGTCTATGCGGGGACGGCGAGCCCAGGATCCGGAGGCAGCAGGTCGGCTCGACTCAGCTGTCCAGGCCCGCGAACAGGTCGTGCTCCCGTCCGTCGTCGCCGACCGGGCCCAGCCGCCCACGCACGAGCACGAAATGTTCCTCGGGCAGGACCGGTTGGGCAATGTTGTTGGACAGCGCGAATTCCCGTCCCGAGGGCGCCACGCTCACCTGGGTGGCATGCGCGCGCAGGGCGGCCCGCTTCGCCGCGAGAACATCGGAGACGTCGATCGTGGTGGTCACGGATTCGCTGGACACACAAGGCAATTCGCCCACCGCCGGTAGCCGCCACCCCGGCGGCAGCGCCCCGGGCAGCCGGTCGACGGTGCGCCGGGCCAGCGCCTCGGTGTGCAGGCGCAGGACCTCCGCGTCCGTCACGGTCCAGTAGGCCTTCGGCGTATCCCAGCCCCGTTCCTTCGCGGCGTCGAGGGCGGCCATCGTGATCCGGTGCGCCCGAACGTGGTCGGGATGCCCGTAGCCCCCGCGCGGGTCATATCCGACCACCACCTGCGGCCGCACCTCCAGCAGCACCTGCACCAGGGCGTCCACGGCGGCGTCGCCGGAGTCCGCGAACGCGCGCGGGTGCAGCGGCTCGAGCGGGCGCGGATCGGCGACGGTGCCCGTCATCCCCGAATCGCGCCAGCGCCCGGCGCCGCCGAGGAACCGGGGCGGCCCGGCGCCCAATTCCGCCAGCGCCCTGGTCAATTCGCCGATCCGGTAGCCGCCCAGCTGATCGGCCTGATCACCGGCCAGCTGCGCCCACTGCTCGCCGATGACCTCCCCCTCCTCGCCGAGCGTGCAGGTCACGACGGTCACCGGGACGCCGCGCCGCCGATAGTGCGCGATGGTGCCGCCGGTGGCGATGGATTCGTCGTCCGGATGCGCGTGCACGAGCAGCAGCCCACTCACGACAACCGCCGCCAGGTGCCCGCGCCGCCGAAGATCCCGACCTCGATGGCCCCGCTCAGGGAGACCCCGTCCATCCGCGAGCTGGCCGCCGCCACCCCGTTGTCCTGCATGATCGGCAGCACGGTGGCCAGGTCCCACAGCTTCGGCTCGACCTCGCCGATCACCTTGGGTACGTCCTGCCCGCGTAGGGCGGCGTCGATCGCGGGCTGCAGCGCCGGATCGCAGACGCCCGAGACATTGCTCGGTGCCTTGCGGAGATCCTCCACCCGCGACGACGTGTCGTCCTGCGGGGTGGTCGGCGGCGGTGGGCAGCCGTAGCGCGAGTCCAGCACGGTGGCCGGGTCGTTTCCGGCCCGATCCCAGCCCACGACCGCGTCGACCGTGCCGTCCAGCAGTTCCTTGCCGTAGAGCTCCTCGGCGGGCAGGCTGCGCACGCTGGCATCGATGCCCGCACTGCGCAGCATGTCGGCGGCGGTGTTGGCCACGGCCAGCGCGGTGGTGTCCTTGTCCACCGCGCCCAGGCGGATCGCGAGGGTCCTGCCGTTCTTCACCACCTGCCGCGGCTGCGGCGCCGGTGATGTCGCGGAGGCGTCCACCGGCGAGGTCTCCGGAGCGCGCGCGTACCCGGCCTCGGCCAGCAGCGCGAACGCCTCGTCGGCCGAGGGCCGCGGTGGCGCGGTCGGCGCGTAGCCCGGATCCGAGGGCGAAAGCACCTGGGCCCGAGCCGGTTCCATCCATGCCCCGGTCTCCGCGCCGACGGTCGCCAGCAGCGTGGGATCCAGCAGCGCCAGCACGGCGTGGCGCACCCGCGGATCGGTGAGGTCGCCGACGCGGCCGTTGAGCGCCAACCGCAGCTCGCGCGCCTGCGGCATCATCGAGGTGCGCACCGCCGGGATCGCCTGCAGCTGGGACTGTGTCGCCGTGCCGCCACGCACCAGCGCCATCTGTGCGTCCCCGGAGCGCAGCGATTCGGCCAGCTGCGCGGTGGTGCCGCCGCGCCGCAGCATGATCTGGTCCGGTACCGCGGGAGTGCTCCAGTAACGGTCGTTGCGCTCGAGCAGGATCTCCTCGCGGCCGGAGTCGGCCTGCTTGACCCGGAACTGCCCGCCGGAGATCGGGTTCTGGTCGATCAGGCCGCGCTCGACGGCCAGGGCCCGCTGGAAACCGCCCGGCGAATCCTTCAGCAGATGCGAGGGCAGCAGATCGGTGAACAGCTGCCGCCACGCCGGATACGGCTCCCGGAAGGTGACGGTCACCGTCTTGCCGCCGTCGGAGGAGCCCACATCCGAGATCTGGCGGTACCCGGCGGGATCCACGACCCCGGGCTGCGTGATCATCTGCTGCCACAGGTACCGGAAGTCCTCGGCGGCGATCGGCGCACCGTCGGACCACGACGCCTGGTTCTGGATCTTGTAGGTGAGGGTGAACGGCTCCTGCGCGGTCACATCCGCCGACACCATCAGCGCGTTGTCGGGCACCCAGTCGGTCGCGCCGGGCGCCGTCTGCGAGGGCACCGGCCGGAACGGGCTGGGGAACACCGCCGAACTGACCGCGTTGGTGGCCGGGGACTGGTTGGACCGCAGGTGCGGGTTGAACCCGATCCCGATGTCGTCGACGGCCACCACCACCGTGCTCTTGGTGGGCTTGGCGGGCGTGGTCTTGGGGCTGTCGGTGCTCTCGATCGGCGGCGGCGGATTCGCGGTGCACCCGGCGAGCACCGTCGCGGATGCCGCCAGTACCGACACCACCGCACGCCACCGGCGTTCGCCGCGACGACGGCGGCCGGACGCCGCGTCCGGATCCCGGCGTTCGCCGGGACAACGGGGTGAAGGTTTCGCGCCTCTCAGTGCCGACACAGTTCGCGAACCTACACGCTCGACGGTGCCCGCCCGGAAATGCACAGGTGCGGACTACGCGTTCTGGGCGGCGCGGTCGCGGGCCTTGCGGCGGGATGCCTCACGCCCGCGCTCGGTGGCGCTGAGGATGACCTTGCGCACCCGCACCACCTCGGGAGTCACCTCGACGCACTCGTCGGCGGCGCAGAACTCCATCGCGGCTTCCAGATCCAGCTGCAGCGGCTTGGCGAGGGTCTCGAGCACGTCGCCGGTCGCGGACCGCATATTGGTCAGCTTCTTCTCGCGGGTGACGTTGATGTCGAGATCCTCGGCGCGCGGATTCACGCCGACGACCATGCCCTCGTACGTGTCCGCACCCGGCTCGACGAAGAACTGGCCGCGGTCGGCGAGCTGGATCATGGCGAAGGGCGTCACCGATCCGGCACGGTCGGACACCAGCGAACCGGTGTGCCGGGCGCGGATCTCACCGGCCCACGGCGCGTAGCCGTCGAAGACGGCGTTGGCGATGCCGGTGCCGCGGGTCTCGGTCAGGAAGTCGGTGCGGAAGCCGATCAGGCCGCGCGACGGGACGATGAACTCCATGCGCACCCATCCGGCGGCGTGGTTGCTCATCTGCACCATCTTGCCCTTGCGGGCCGCCAGCAGCTGGGTGATGGCGCCCAGGTACTCGTCGGGGCAGTCGATGGTCAGCTCTTCGTACGGTTCGTGCACCTTGCCGTCGACCTGCCGGGTCACCACCTGCGGCTTGCCGACGGTCAGTTCGAAACCCTCGCGGCGCATCTGCTCGACCAGGATGGCCAGGGCGAGTTCACCGCGGCCCTGCACCTCCCACGCGTCGGGGCGGCCGATATCGAGCACCCGCAGCGACACGTTGCCGACCAGTTCCTGATCCAGGCGCGCCTTCACCATGCGGGCGGTGAGCTTGTGCCCCTGCACCCGGCCGACCAGCGGCGAGGTATTGGTACCGATGGTCACGGAGATGGCGGGCTCGTCGACGGTGATGCGCGGCAGCGCGACCGGGTTCTCGACGTCGGCGAGGGTGTCGCCGATCATGATCTCCGGAATGCCCGCGATGGCCACGATATCGCCAGCGACGGCCTCCTCGCCGGGCTGCCGTTCGACCCCGATGGTCTGCAGCAGCTCGGTGATCTTGACCGTCTTGACGCCGTCGCCGTGCATCCACGCGACGTTCTGGCCCTTGCGCAGGGTGCCGTTGTGCACGCGGACCAGGGCAAGACGGCCCAGGAAGGGCGAGGCGTCGAGGTTGGTGACGTGCGCCTGCAGCGGGGCCGAGGCATCGCCCTTGGGCGCGGGCACGTACTTCAGCAGCACCTCGAACAGCTCGTCGAGGTTCTCCGCATCGGGGTTCGCCCCGTTCTCGGGGCGGCTGGTCGAGGCCTTGCCCGCGCGGCCGGAGGCGTAGAGCACGGGCAGGTCCAGGGCTAGCTCGGCGGCCTCGGAGGCATCGTCGTCGAGATCGGAGGCCAGATCCAGCAGTAGATCGTGCGACTCCTCCACGACCTCGGCAATGCGCGCGTCGGGGCGGTCGGTCTTGTTCACCACCAGGATCACCGGCAGCGAGGCCGCGAGCGCCTTGCGCAGCACGAAGCGGGTCTGCGGCAGCGGGCCCTCCGAGGCGTCGACGAGCAGCACGACGCCGTCGACCATGGACAGGCCGCGCTCGACCTCACCGCCGAAGTCGGCGTGGCCGGGGGTGTCGATGACATTGATCACGGTGACGCTGCCGTCGGCGTTGTGCCGGTGCACGGCGGTGTTCTTGGCGAGAATGGTGATGCCCTTCTCGCGCTCGAGATCGCCCGAATCCATCACGCGATCGACGAGTTCGGCCCGCTCCGCGAACGCGCCGGACTGCCGGAGCATCGCGTCGACCAGCGTCGTCTTGCCGTGGTCGACGTGAGCAACGATTGCCACGTTGCGAAACTCGACAGACGACACGTTGAATCCTCCTGCTGGATGAGATGGTTGGCTGCCGACCCTCGCCATAGAGGGCCGGTGCAAGACAGGTGGACGAGTGACTCACCGGGCATGCGGCCATGTACACAGTACCGAAATGCGAGGCGGCCCCGATTCCGGGCCATCTCGGTTAGGCTATGCTTACCTTCATGGGCAAGGTCAAGGCCAAGAAGGTTTCCCGCCTCGAGCCGAAGAAGAAGTGCTGTCGCAAGAAGACGCGCTGCGTGAAATGCCCTGTCGTGATCATGCGGATGAAGAAGGCCGAGTCCGCCGGGGTATGCGGAAAAGACCTCAAGAAGTACCTCAAGCAGGCGCGCGCGGCCTGAGTCGAGAGTAGAACCGGGGTATGAGCACCCCACTGCTGACCGACGACGAAATCGCTGCCGCACTCGCGGAGCTGCCGGACTGGACTCGTACGGGCAACAGCATCGCCCGCACCGTCGAGGCGCCCTCGTTCCTGGCCGGGATCGAGCTGGTGCGCCGGGTCGCCAGCGAGGCCGAGGCGGCCAACCATCACCCCGATATCGATATCCGGTGGCGCCGTGTCACTTTCACGCTGTCGACGCACTCCGAGGGTGGGCTGACCCGGATGGATACGGCGCTGGCGCGGGAGATCGATCGGCTGGCCCAGGAGAGCTGAGCCGCCCGGTCCGGATCACCCAGAGATAGAACGCCACGACGCCGACCAGGTCGACCGCACCCAGCCAGGACAGGATCCCGGGCCGGGAGATCGTCCAGATGGTCGGCTGGAAGAACGACAGCACCCAGGGCAGTCCGATCAGCATGGTCGCCAGCCAGTAACCGGCGAGCACCCGGGCGCCCGCCGCCGTGCGCATCGGCCCGTACAGCAGCCACAGCACGACCGGCAGCAGCCACACCCAGTGATGCGACCACGAGATCGGCGACGCCAGCAGCCCGAACAGCTGCATCACCAGCAGCGCGCCCAGCCGGTCCCCGGCGCCGAGGGCGCGCCAGGCGAAGAAGGCCAGCACCGCGACGACCACGACCCCACCGAGCCACCACGGCCCGAACGGGATTCGATGTCCGCCGAGGTGCCATGGCGCACCTGCGTCATAGCCCAGAATCCGGGTGAGCGCCCCCCGCAGCGATTGATTCCAGACCGAGCCCACCGGCCCGATGCGGTTGGCGTCGCCGATCAGCGGGCCGAAGTACGTGCGGGTCTCGGCCGGGGAGATCGCGAAGCTCAGCCCGACCGTCGCCGCGAAGACCACCGCGGCCCACACCGCACTCGCCCACCGGCGCTGGGTCAGGAAGTACAGCCCGGTGACCGCCGGTGTCAGCTTCACCCCCGCCGCCACGCCGACCAGCAGGCCCGACAGCCACCACCCCGTGTAATAGGCGGCGGCCATCCCGGCCAGCACCAGGAAGACGTTGACCTGCCCGTAGTCCAGGGTCGTGCGGGTCGGCTCCAGCCACAGCCCCACCGCGGTCCAGCCGATCGCGGCCGTGCGCCAGCGGCTCTCGCGGGCGGCGTCGCCGAGGAGCAGCGCGAAGCTGATCCGCACCACCGCGTACAGCGCCGCCGCGATCAACAGCAGCCAGCCCACCGCGACCAGGGTGAACGGCAGGAAATGCAGCGGATAGAACACCACGGCCGCGAACGGCGGATAGGTGAAGGGCAGCGGGAAGTCCGGGGTCTTCTCCGCGTAGGTGTACTCGAAGAGGTGGCCGGTGCCCAGGTTGGCGGCGCCGTCGACGTAGACGTGCAGGTCGACCAGGTTCATCCCGTTGGGCGACAACAGCATCCACGCCAGCCGGGCGAGTATCGACAGGCCCAGCGCGATCAGTGCGAGGCGTCGTCGGCCTCCGGACCCGTCGCTACCGCCGGAGGCCAATCGGAGCAGTCGATTCACGGCGTGCAAACTTTCCGGTCGGTGACGGGCCGGGAGCAAGATTACCGGCGGGGGTGACAGCCCCGAGAACGGCCCGTCTTGTAACATTTGCATCACTGATCACTCCAGTAACACCGGAATGGGGTTATGGTCCGGGAACGGCAAATAACCGACGAATAGCTGTCGGCAAGATCGCGGTACGGCTGTACAACACGGCTGCTCTATCCCTAAAGTGACGCAAGCGATGCGGCCGCATCGCCGGATGAGGTACCCGAGGTAAGGACGGCTACACCAGTGCTTCGCACCAGAGGATCGCGGTTCGCAGTGTCCGCGCTGGCCCTCGCGGCCGGCGCAACCGTTGCCGCGTCTACGGCGGTCGCCGCTCCGGCGCCGAAGCCGCAGGAGGCCCCGGCCAGCGCCCCGCTGATTCCCGAGGGTGTGCCGATCGACGCGATCGCCAATCTGGCGCCCGCCATCGTCGGAGCCGCCGCGGGCGCCGCCGATATCGCCTCGCCCGGTCAGCAGACCATCCTCGACCAGGCCAAGCAGATCCTGAACTCGGCCAACCTGCCCCCGCAGGTGAAGGCGGCGCTGCAGGCCATCATCAAATTCCTCGACGGCAGCGGTGGCGGCGGCCCGGAGCTCCCGGAGAACGGGCCCAATATCGCGCAGTTCCTCTACCCGACCATCGGCAAGGGCTGCATCGGCCCGGGCACCGATTCGGTCGGCACGGCGTTGGCCGTTCCCGGCCCGGCCGAACTGCCGCCGCCCGGCCCGCAGGGCGGCCAGGCCGGATTCGTGTTCACCGCGCTGGGCACCAAAGGCCTGACCCCGCAGCAGAATCCGCCGATGACCGTGCAGTGGCTGAACCTGGACACCCGGCAGAGCGCCATCCAGCCGCTGACCGACGAGGCGCACATCAACCCCGACGGCCCGGCCACCCTGTCGGCGATCGCCAACACCGGCCCCGGCCGCGTGATCGCGGTGGTCTCCGGCTCGCTGACCACCCAGGCCGACGCCGAGAAGCCGCCGATCACCTGCTCGTTCCTGCCGACGCTCGGCTTCTTCAACGTCGCACCGGCGACCCCTGCGGCGCAAGCTCCGGCTCAGACGCAGCGCTAACGCCTAGCGGCAAGTCCCGGAGTCGTCCCGTAGGCGACACTCCGGGACTTTCGCCGTCATAAGCGCGGCAACATGCTGTGACCTGTGGTAGACCGACAACTATGGCGACTGTCGATCAGCTCGTACGGTCCGCGGATTCCACCGCGCCGGCGGCGCGCAAGCCCGGTGGCCGCTCCCGCCGGTCGGTCATGTCGCGCCGCTCCTACAAATCGGTGCTGTCCTCGCGCTCGCACCGATCGATCCTGTCGTTCCGGTCGGAGGGCTCGATCCTGTCGATCGGCTCGGCTTATTCGATCCTGTCGGTCGGCAGTGTGGGTTCGGTGCTGTCGGTCGGCTCCGTGGGCTCGTTCTTCAGCCTGGGCTCCGCGTTCTCCGGGCTGTCGCGCTGGTCGCTGTTCTCCTGGATGGGCGTGCGCGCGGCGCCGGAGGCCCGGCCGCTGCTCTCGGTGGTTCCCGATGAGCCGGACCTCTGCGCCGACCCGACCTGCCACTGCCAGACCTGAGGCGCGGCTACCACCACTGCCCGTACTGCGGGGTGAGGATGTCGTTGACGTCCACACCCACGCCGCCGACCGAGCGCTTATCGATCTCGAACTGGTGCAGGTTCGCCGCGGGGTGCACGAAGCCCTTCGGGGTGCCCCAGTTGTGTTGCCAGAACCAGGATCCCAGCCCGGCGGCCTGCGCCCAGGTGATGGTCGGCGCGTTGGCGTAGACGCCGACGTGCTCGCCCCCGAGCACCGACTGCCAGCCCATCAGGTACGGGGCGATCATCGTGGCGAACTCGGCCTCGGTGGGCTTGTCGTCGATGGAGGCGTAGATGGGCACGCCGTCTGGGCCGCCCGCCTCGCGGTGCAGCTCCAGGCCACGCTCGGCGTGCCTCTTGCCCGCCTCCAGCCCGCCCCGCCAGTCCGCGGTGTCCGCCTTGCCGTACTGGTAGCAGGACACCACCGACAGCCCGGCCTCCCGCAACGCGTCGACCTCGCTGGCCCGCAACGGTTTTCCGGCCATCCACTCGGCCCCCGGACGGCGATCGGAGACGTACCGGATGACGCCGATATGCCCGGCGGCGCGAATCTCCTCGGCCCCGGGCACGGCACCCGCGTAGTCGAGCAGGGTGCCCAGCCCGGCGCCCGTGGCCGCGGCATGCGGGGCGAGGGCCGAGAGCCCCGCGGCTGCGCCGACACCGGCGGCAACGCCGAGCAGGGTGCGCCGAGACATGGGTGTAGAACGCATCGAAGTACTCCTTCGCGCAGTGCCTGACCTGAAACCGGCCACCCTGCAGGCCGGAACTACCCGGCGCGCCTTCCCCAAGCTCATGCGCGCCGGGAGCCTCGAACGTGAACTCATTTCACCACATGCACACTGGAACCGCCAGGCTCACCGTGCACATCATTCACATGAGCCCCAGAGCGGATCCCGGCCAAAAGCATGCCGGGAAATAGCAGGGACCTGCAGCCATACCCGGGAACAGGAACTACGCCTATCCCGGCGCACCTTCCACTCCCTATCTCCGGCGCACCCTCCACTCCCCTATCCCCAGCGCACCGCCCACTCCCTATCTCCGGCGCGCCCTGCGCTCTCCCCGACGCACCCGGCACTCCCCCATCCCCGGCGCGCCCTGCACTCTCCCCGACGCACCCGGCACTCCCCCATCCCCGGCGCGCCCTGCACTCTCCCCGACACGCCCGGCACTTCCTATCCCCGGCGCGCTTTTGGCCGGGGTCAGGCAGCGCCGTCGATGCGTGTGCCGACGTCGATCGTGCGGAAGGTGGGGTCGGCCAATTCGTTGCGGAGGACGGCCGCGACCTGGTGGGCTATCTGGTGGCGGATGTTGCCGAGTTTGCCGAGGGCGCGGGCTCGCCAGCCTTCGGCGTGCAGGTCGACGGAGATGGCGCGGGGGTCGGGGGGTGAGGCGTCGATGACGATCAGGAGCGGGTCGGCGGCGCGGGCGATCAGGACGAGCGGGATCTCGACCTCGGCGCGGTAGTGGTTGGACTTGAGGACGTCGACGGTGATGTCCAGGGCCACGGGGATGGTCAGGTCGAACGACACCGGGTCCTCCCCCACGCGGTCGGACAGGCGCGGCATCCGGACGGTGCCCTTCACCTCGACCGTCGCGGCCTCGCGCGGGCCGGTGCGCAGCGGACCCACCTCGATGGGCCGCCCGGCCAGGCCCTCGACGACCTCCCGAACCCGCTCGGCGGTCAGGATGAGCGGGAAGAAGCGCTGCCCGAATTCGTCGTAGCCGATCCAGTCGAAGCTCTCCCGCGCCAGGTGCGTCGACCGGGTCCGGTCCATGATGGCCTCGACGTCGAACACCCGCCCGCCGCGCGCGGCCGGATCGGAGAGCATGCCGTTGAGACGATTGGCCACCTCCCGCTGCACCAGCACGGCGATCGGATCCAGCAGCAGTTCGAACGCGGCGCCGATGGCCTGCGCGCGCACCACGAAGCTGACGTCGCGGGCGGTGACCGGCGGAATATCGATGATGATCAGCAGCGGCTCCGCGGTGCGCGCGTGCAGGGTGAGATCGATCTCGACCAGCGCCTCCAGCCGCAGCCGCTGCCCGCCGAGGGTGATGGTGACGTGCAGCGACACCGGCAGCAGCACCTCGAAGGTGACGTGCGGACCGCTGCGCGCGATCACCGGCTTGCCCACGCTGCCCTCGGCGACGAAACCGGCCAGCCCCGCCGGACCGACCGAGAACGGGCCGATGGTCATCCCCCGCCCCGCCATCCCGGACACCGCGGCCTCGATGCGCGCCGGGGTCACCGCGTAGGTGACGAACCTCTCGCCGAACTCCGCGTAGTCGATCCAGATGAGCTGGTCGTGGCCGTTGAACTGTCGCATGAGCTCCCGGAACCTCGCTGTGTCGGACGGCGTACGCGCCCATCATGACCCACCCCGAACGCGACACGAGGCGCCGGAGACCTGCCCGCGCCGTACGAGATGCAGTCCCTGTCCTGCCGATGAGGGGGCAGCAGGACAGGGCCCGCGACGGCGGCGCTGCCGGGCACCGCCGGGTTCATCGTAGGGACGAGGTGCACGTCGGGCACCTCCCCCACCAGCCAGATATATCCCCCGCAGGTGGATACGTTTCACAAACGACCGAACCCGACCATACCCGGAATCTCGGCCCGGATGTAATGGTGAATTCCGATAACTCCCCGCTCGTTTCCGCCGATCGTGGTCAGCGCGGCCGTACCGGCCGCCAGCACCCCGAGCGGGCGCCCGGCCGGTCAAGGCGCGCTGCTGCCCCATTTGTTCCAGTCGCGAGGGTATCGCCATTGCGACAAACCGGCCGAAATGCCAAGCCGTTCGTCCCCGTGTCGATACACTCTGCCCGGACGTCGAGGATGTGGGAGGGCTAAACCCTGGACACGCTGTGGAACTTCGTCGTCGATCACCGAATCCAATTGCTGACCGACTCGTATCTGCATGTCTCGGCGGTCGTGCAGTCCGTGCTGCTCGCGACCGTGGTGGCGGTGCTGATCGGCATCGCCGTCCATCGCAGCCCGTGGGGTTCGGCGCTGTCCACCGCGGCAGCGAGCATCATTCTGACGGTTCCGTCGTTCGCCCTGCTGGGCCTGCTCATTCCGGCCATGGGCCTGGGCGTGCTGCCGACCGTCACGGCCCTGGTGCTGTACGCGCTGCTACCGATCCTGCGCAACACCATCATCGGCCTGGCGGGCGTCGACCCGGCCGTCGCCGATGCGGCCCGCGGCGTCGGCATGAACCGGATGCGCATCCTGGCCCGCATCGAGATGCCGCTGGCCTGGCCGTCGATCCTGGCGGGCATTCGCGTCAGTACGCAGCTGAGCATGGGCATCCTGGCGATGGCCGCCTACGCCAAGGGCCCCGGCCTGGGCAACCTGATCTTCTCCGGCCTGGCCCGGCTGGGCAGCCCGACCGCGGTGCCGATGGCGCTGACCGGCACGGTGCTGATCATCGTGCTGGCGCTCGCACTCGATGCCGCGCTCGTCCTCATCGGCCGCCTCACCACCCCGAGGGGAATCCGTGACTGATACCGCGACCGCCGCCTCCGAGCACACCGAGGACCATCCCCGGGCCGAGATCGTGCTCGATTCGGTCACCAAACGCTACCCGGGACAGCGGGATCCGGCCGTCGAGAACGTCTCGCTGACCATTCCCGCCGGGGAGACCGTGGTCTTCGTGGGCCCGTCGGGCTGCGGCAAGACCACGACGATGCGGATGATCAACCGGCTGATCGAGCCGACCTCGGGCACCATCACCATCGCGGGGCGCGACGTCACCCGTGTGAACCCGGACAGGCTGCGCCGCGAGATCGGCTACTCGATCCAGCAGGCCGGGCTGTTCCCGCATATGACGGTGGCCCGCAATATCGCCACCGTGCCCGGGTTGCTCGGCTGGGACCGCGCCAGGATCACCGCGCGCATCGACGAGATGCTCGAGCTCGTCGGCCTCGATCCCGGCACCTTCCGCGACCGCTATCCCCGGCAGCTGTCGGGCGGGCAGCAGCAGCGCGTGGGCGTCGCGCGGGCGCTGGCCGCCGATCCGCCGGTGCTGCTGATGGACGAGCCGTTCGGCGCCGTCGACCCGATCACCCGCGGCCTGCTGCAGGACGAGTTGCTGCACCTGCAGGCCGAACTCCACAAGACGATCGTGTTCGTCACCCACGACTTCAACGAGGCGGTCAAGCTCGGCGATCGAATCGCGGTGCTGGGCAACCGGTCCCGGATCCTGCAGTACGACACCCCGGCGGCGATCCTGGCCGAGCCCGCCGACGAGACGGTCGCCGGATTCGTCGGCGCCGACGCCGGTCTCAAACAGCTCACCCTGGTCCGGGTCGAGGATGTCGACCTCGGGATGTGCCCGACGGCGCTGGACACCGACGACGTAGTCCCACTGCGGACGGCGCTGGCCGAGCGGGAGTGGAAGTGGGGCCTGGTACTCGACGCGCAGCGCCGCCCGCTGCGCTGGGTGTCGGCCGCCCAGCTGGCCTCGGCCTCATCGCTGCGCGATGTCGGGCTCCCCGTCACCGGCACGGTGTCGCGGCACTCGTCGCTGCAGGAGGCGCTCGAGGCGTTGCTGACGGAGAGCACCGCCAACGCGGTCGTCACCGGGCGCCGCGGCGAATACGCGGGCCTGATCAATATCGACACGCTGGTCGCGCACCTGTCCGAGATGCGCGCCGAACACACCACGCCCACAACGTATTCGGACGAGATATGAGCCCGATCACTCGCCATACCGAGCGGCAGGCCGATCGTATCCGGCTGTTCGCACAGCCGGTGCTGGCCGTCGCGGCGGCCGTCGGCGTGCTGTGGTGGGGATTCAGCCACACGCTCACCGCCACCCAGCAGGCCAGCATGAACGCCGACAACATCGCTACCGCCACCCGGCAGCACATCGTGATCACCGCGACCGTCATCGCGATCGTCGTGGTGGTCGCGGTGCCGCTCGGCACGCTGCTGACGCGGGGGCGCTACCGGCGGTTGGCGCCGCTGTTCGTCGGAATCGCCAATATCGGGTCGGCCGCCCCGACCATCGGCCTGATCGTGCTGATGTATCTGTGGACCCAGCGGACGGGCTTCTGGGTGGGCGTCGGGCCGATCGCCCTGTACTCCCTGCTTCCGGTGCTGCGCAACACCATTCTCGGCTATCAGCAGGTCGATCCGATGCTGATCGATGCCGGGCGCGGGCAGGGGATGTCGGCGGCAACGGTGTTGCGCCGCATCGAGTTTCCGCTCGCGGTGCCCTATATCCTGGCCGGGCTGCGCACCTCCCTCGTGCTGGCGGTCGGCACCGCGACGCTATCGTTCCTGGTCAGCGCGGGCGGGCTCGGCATCCTCATCGACACCGGATACAAGCTGCGCGACAACGTGACCCTGTGGGTGGGCGCGATCCTCGCGGTCGCGCTGGCGCTGCTGGTGGACTGGCTCGGCGCGCTGGCCGAACGGTTCCTCGAGCCGAAGGGGTTGCGATGAGATCGGGCGGAATCCGGCGGTCGACGAGATGGGCGAAGCCGGTGGCCGCCCTGGCCGCCGTCGGATTGCTGCTGTCCGGCTGTGGCCTCGAGGCGGGCGGCGCGGTCCCGTTGCGGGTCGGGCCCGGCAGCATCCAGCCCGTCCCCGAACTGGACGGCGTGCGAATCATCGTGGGCTCCAAGGACTTCACCGAGCAGATTATCCTCGGCTATCTGATCGAATTCGCCCTCACCGCCGCCGGGGCGGAGGTCCGGGATTTGACCTCCATCACCGGCTCCAACAGCCTGCGCGACGCCCAGCTGCACGGTCAGGTCGACGTCGCCTTCGACTACACCGGCACCGGCTGGATCAACTATCTCGGCAACGAGACGCCGATTCCCGATTCGGACGGGCAGTTCGCCGCGGTGCGCGACCAGGATCGCGAGAAGCACGGCATGGTGTGGACCGACATGGCGCCGATGAACAACACGTACGCCCTGGTGACCAGCGCGCCGAGTCAGCAGCAGACCGGCGCCGTCACCCTGTCGGACTACGCGCGCCTGGTGAATACCGACCCCGCCACCGGAAATACCTGCGTCGGTACCGAATTCAGCGTCCGCCAGGACGGGTTCCCGGGTCTGGTGCGCAAGTACGGCGTCGATATGGGCAAGGTGAAGAAGCAGGTCATGCAGGACGCGCTGGTGTACCCGGCGACGGCTGACGGCACCTGTCAGTTCGGATCCGTCGCCGCCACCGACGGCCGCATCCCGGCACTGAACCTGAAACTGCTCGAGGACGACCAGAAGTTCTTCCCGAAATACAATGCGGCACTGGTGATGCGGGAGTCCTTCGCCACCGCGCACCCGCAGGTCGCGCAGGTGATGGAACCGATTACCCGGCTGCTGACCAACGAGTCCATCACCGAACTCAACCGCAAGGTCGACGTCGAGGGGCAGGAGCCCGCGAACGTTGCCCGCGACTGGCTGGTCTCCCAGGGCTTCGTCACGGCGCGGTGACGGGCGGTCAGGCGACCGCCGTGCGCAGCGCCAGCCAGCCGTCGCGCGGCTCCGCGAAACCGTGGTACATCAGCGGAATGCGTTGGTCCACACCGAAATAGCGATATACGGCCAGCATGGCCCGGCGCACCGCACGATCCTCGAAATCGTCGATGCGGCGCAGGCCGATCGGATGTTCGGGCAGCATCGACAGCCTGGCCAACTCGGCCGGGTCCCCGGTGTCCAGGCCCAGCGGGCCGTCGGCGATGTAGTGGTCGTGGTAAACGGTGTGCAGGCCCGCACCCGGAATCGCCGGGTGATCGGCGGACGCGAACGCCACCAGCCGGGCCCGCGCCCCGGGCAGACCGCGGGCCTCGACCGACGCGATGAGATCCGGATCGCGGCGCGGGACGTCGCCGACCGGGGCCTGCTCCAGCAGATGCAGCATGCAGGCGCCACGCACGCGGGGTTCGGGAACGAGGAACAGGCTCACCATCGGGGCCCGGTGGCCCGCACCGGTGAGGCAGATTCTGGTGTGCAACGGATCGGACATCCGGTCTCCTGACGAAGAGGGCCGAGCGCTCGCTACCCAGTCAAATATGCCACAGACCTGCCTGCGGCGGCCAGACCCCGATCTTCCGGCAAACCCCCGTCCGCGGCGGATCGCCATTCGCCGCACCGCGCGGCACGGTACTCTCGGTGGGAGCCGGGGAGGGTGCGCATGATCGAATCACACCGTGCGGCAATACTTCTGGATGTCGACGGCCCGCTGAACCCCTACCCTTCCCGAGATCGACCGCGGCCCAACGGATATCGGCCCTACGTGGTGCGCCACCGGATCATCGCGGCGATCCCGCCGGTCGAACACCGCGTCACCCTGAACCCCGAACTCGGGCCGCGGCTGTTGGATCTCGCGGCCGAGAGCAATGCCGAACTGGTCTGGGCGACGGCGTGGGAACACGAGGCCAACCGCCTGCTGAGCCCGGTGCTGGGCCTCCCGGCACTCGCGGTGATCGGCTTCCAGGACACCGGATTTCGACATCGCGACGGCCATCACGGCAAACTTCCGGCAATCATTCGGTGGGCCGGGCGGCGGCCGATCTGCTGGTTCGACGACGAGTTCCAACCCGACGATCAGGACTGGGCCCGGCGGCGCAGCGACTCCGGGGCGCCGACCCGGCTGATCGCGGTGGACCGGTACGACGGGCTGCAGCCCGCGCACCTCGAGGCGGCGCGTGCATTCCTGCGGCAACTGCGCGCGGCGATTCGCCCGGATACGCACCGGTAGGTGTCCTAGGTCCCTTGCCCGGGGTTTGCGGCTCTGCGAGCGTGAGGGTCCCGACATTTACTGACGGAAGGCGATGATCCGACCCGTGACGGTGCTGCTGTGGATCGTACTGCCCTACTGCGCGCTGGGATCCTTTGCGCTGGGCCATGTCTGGCGCTTTCGCCGCGACCGCCTCCGTCCGTCCCCGGACGCCGACCGGGCCGAGTGGTACGGCGCGATCGCGTTCCGGCTCGGGGCCGGCCTCATCGTGGCCGCCCGGCTCACCGACCTGCTCGCCTCGGGCCCGCGCAATCACCCGCCCGAGGCGCTCTACCTCGTCATTCTCGCGGTCGAGGTCGTCGCGCTACCCACCGCCGCGGCGGGCGCGGTCATGCTGATCCTGCCGTCGATGATCGCGGGCACGCGCCGCAGCCCGATCACCCCGGTGGATCGCGTCACCCTCCCGGTCCTGACCGCGATGCTGCTGTCCGGCGTACTCATCAGGCTGGATCCGAACTCGACCGGCGACGGCTACCGCACCGCCGAGACGCTGTTCGCCTGGGCGCGTTCGTTGCCGACCCTGCACCCGAACCCGGGGCCGATGGCCGAGGCTCCCGCGCTGTATCAGGCCCGCGGCCTGATCATCGTGCTGCTCCTGGGCATCTGGCCGTACACACGGCTGGCGGAACTGTTCGCCGGGCCGATTGTCGGCTGGACGTCGAGGCGGCGGGCCGATCTGGCCCGGCTCACCCCGGCGGCGGACAATTCCGGTCTGGGAGTGTGACTTCCGGCGTCAGACCCGGCTCTGCCAGCGCGCCACCGTCTGTCCGATATCGGTGGTCGGCGCCTCGTGATAGAGCCACTCGCGGGCGATGCGGTGCCAGTTGTTGGTGGTTTGCAACTGGCCCAGCGCGGCGAAGGTGAACAGATCCACCCGCCGCGAGAAGACGTGTTCGGGTGGCAGGCGCTGCTGCCGCATCCCCTGGAATTCGTCGGCGCGGGGGTCGACGGCCAGCACCACCGCGCCGGTGGCGAGTTCGGGCGTGATCGTGATGTCCTCGTCGAGCAGATGCCAGCCCGCGGCGGCCCAGACGTACTCGAGGACCTCCTGCGGCTCGATCGTCGCGTCGGAGTCGATGATGCCCCGCCCGACCCACAGGTCGTACAGGTCCTGTGCGCGATATTCGCCCGCCGCCCGCATGCCCGAGCGCTCCAGTTCGACGTACCGCGGCTCCATCGAGTGATAGAGACCGAAATCCACGAATCCCACCCGGCCGTCCTTCGCGAGCAGGATGTTACCCGGGTGCGGGTCGCCGCAGAACTCGTAGTCGGAGAACACGGTGTTGACGTAGAAGCGATAGATCAGCTCGCCGATCCGATTGCGGTCCTCGACCGGCAGCTCCTGGATCTCCGGAAACGACCTTCCGTCGAGGAACTCCGTCACCAGCACGTTGTGCCCGCACAGTTCCTCGATGCTGTCGGGAACGGTGATGAACGGATGGTCCCGGTAGCGCGACGCCACGCGGTGCTGGCTCACCGCCTCGCGCTCGTAGTCGAGTTCGCTGCCGATATTGCGGGCGATCTCGTCCAGCACCTCGTTGTCGGCCGCGCTGGGCAGAATGGTTTCCCAGAGCCTGCTGATCATCACCAGATTGCGCATATCGGCCTCGACGGCCCGGTCCACGCCCGGATATTTGACCTTGACCGCGACCTGGCGCCCGTCGCGCAGGGTGGCCCGATAGACCTGACCGATCGAGGCCGCGGCGATGGCGTCCTCGTCGAAGTCGGCGAAGATTCGCGCCATCGGCCCGAGATCGTCCTCGATCACCTTCCGCATCGCCGCGAACGGGGCCGCCGGCGCCTGATCGCGCAGTTCGGCGAGCTTGTCGCGAAACATCTCGCGATGCGATTCCGGGAGCAGGTCGACATCGAGCACCGAGAGCATCTGCCCCAGCTTCATCGCCGCGCCCTTCATGCCGCCGAGCACCGTGACCAGTTGCTGCGCGGTCTGCAGCGTGGACCGCTCGGCGAGGACCTGCCGGGCCTGCTCCGGCTTGCCGATCATGGACAATCGCGTACCGACGCCCCGGATGGCCTGCCCCGCGACCAACCGGCCCATCCTGCCGCCTCGAACGAGACGTCCCTTCGGTACCCGACCGCTCATATCCCACCTCCGTTGGCACACACGCTCCGAACGATGTCCCCATCCCACCTCATCGCGAGGCCGCCGGACCCGGAATTCGATCAGCTCTGTCCGCACTCACATCCCTGCCCGTTTTCCCCTCGCGGCTACCTGTTCCGTGACTAAACTGAGCGATGCTCATCTTCTAGCGACAGCAGGCAGGAGGTCGCGATGCCATCGAAAACTGTGGGTCAGCGTCGCCGTCCGACACAGGACCGCGCCAAGGCAACCAGGGAGCACATCCTGGACACCGCCGCACAGCTTTTCGGGGAACGCGGCATCGCCAATACCTCCACCAATCGCATCGCGGCGGAGGCCGGGGTGAGCGTCGGAACCGTCTACCGATACTTCTCCGACCGCTCGGTCATCGTCGAAGAGCTGCTCGGACGGCTGCTCGAGAATGTCGAACGACGCTTCACGCAGCGGGTTTTCGGCATGTCGGAGAAGTCCACCCTGGAGCTGATCACCGGCATCCTGGAGGTCATCACCGACGAGTTGGTGGCCAACGCCCGGCTGGTACGGGCGCTGGTGGCGGGTGTGCAGTTCTACAGCAGCGGCATCCCCGAATTCGAACCGCGCCTGCGACTGCTGGTGAAGGTGCTGGTGATTCAGCTGCTCGGCCCCGGCGACGACCACGAGTACGACGTGATGACGTTCGTGCTGATCAACACGGGTTTCGCGGCGGTGCTCCGGGCGTCGGCGCTGGAGGTCGACAGCCAGGAGCGCAAGGAGGCCATCGCGATGACCGCGCGCATGATGGCGGCCATGGCCGAGGCGGAGATCGCGGCCCGCGCGGCGTGAAACACCGCCTCCGGGCGCCCGTTTCGCACAAAGGTGAGCACCCACCCAACTATGGGTGCGCCACGCCCCACATCATTCCAGCCTCGAATGAGCGAATTGCCTGCTGGAGGGCTGTTTTTGCGACTGCCGCAGACCTTTCAAAGAGGAGTAGAAGGTGAGCGCGCGCTCGGCTTACCGTTTCTGGCAGAGCAAACAGCGATAGCAGACCACCGCGTCTGACTCATGGTTGGAAGAGAGGTCGCCGATGACCGCCGACACGTCGAACAACCCAGGCCTGACGTACTCGGGCACGCCGTTGTCCGAGCCGCTGAAGAACGTGCGCGCCCTGTCCCGGCAGATGGTGGGGCATTTCGTGGAGACGGTGGCGCCGTGCCGCACGCTGCCGGGCGACGCCATCCACGGCGACGTCACCAGCATCACCCGCCTGTGCCTGGAACTGGCGGTCAGCATGCTCGACGGGGTCGACGTCCCGGAGAAGATCCGCAAGCTGGAGGACACCGCCGGGCAGTGGGCGCGGGAGGGCGTGCCGATCGACACCATCCACCACGCCATTCACGAGGGCTTCCGCCTCGGCTTCGACCTCGTCGTCACCAGCGCCACCAACAGCTACCGCCGCGTGCGCGACGGCGACGAGGAGATGCTGCTGCTGCGCCGCAGCGACTACGACAACCTGATCGGCGGCGCGAAGCTCGTCGTCGACATGCTCGACACCATGACCACAGCGGTCTCGAAAGCCTATGTGCGCGAACTGCGTTCGGTGGTCAGCGAGCATCACACGGCCGTGCACACGCTCACCTCGGCGCTGCTCGGCGGGCATCCCACCTCCACCATGGCCCGCGAATGCGGCATCGAGATCGCCGAGCAGTACAACGTGCTGGCCCTGGCCATCCCCGCGCATCCCGAGGAGGCCAATCCCATGGTGGACGGCGCGGTGGTCGCCCGGCGCAAGCTGCGGCGCATTCAGGCCGCGCTCGCCACCGGGCACGACGGCAATACGGTCCTGTCGCTGCTCAGCGTCGACGGCGGCACCCTGCTCATTCCCACCGCCGACGGCGATGCCGACGAGCTCGATCGTCTCCTCACCGTGCTGTCGCAGGCGGCGCAGGTGCCCATCACGGCGACCGTCGTCACCGCCGCCGCGCACGACATACCCGCGGCCGCCGACCGTGCGCACCAGTTGCTCGACATGGTGCACCGGTTGAAGCTCGTCCGCGGCCTCTACCGATTCGACGACATCGCCCTCGAGTACCAGCTCACCCGCCCCGGCCCGGGTCGCGAGCACCTGGGCACCTTGCTCGATCCCCTCGACGCGCACCCCGAACTGCTCGAGACCCTGCAGCGGCACATCAGCAACAACCTCAACCGCCAGCGCACCGCGCACGCCCTGCACATCCACACCAACACCGTCGACTACCGACTCAAGCGCATCGCCACCCTCACCGGATGCGATCCCACCCAGGCCAGCGGCCTGTGGTACCTGCGCTCGGCCCTGGTCGCACGCAGCTACCGCCAGCCCCACCCGGCATAACGACGGCCATCGCGGCGGCGGTCCGGATCGGCGGCCTCATGATTGGAAGTCGGCATACGCGACGGTCGTCGACCTCGCCGAAGCATCCCACTGACGGGCCCCGAACCGAGCCCCGTCCGGTACGCCGGACGGGGCTCGGTCGATTCCTGGGGACGGCCGCATTGCCCGCAAACCTGTGGCATCCGTATCGGGTGCGCCTACCCCGGTCGGGAGCACGGCACATCTACCATTCGCTTCTGGATAGCGGCAGAGCATGATCCGTCCAGAGTGGGGAGCGCGGCGATGGAACAGAGCAGGGGCCGCCGGTCGGCGCGCGACGTCTTGCAGGCCATGCCGGGCCATGTGCGGACCGAGTTCACCCGGCGCATGCGCAAGCGTGGCCGCCCGCTCGCGTTGCAGGACATCACGGTCGTCGACGCGGGGATGCTCAAGCGGGCCGTGGTCGCCGCCTCCGTCGGCAACTGCATGGAATGGTTCGACTTCGGCGTCTACAGCTATCTCGCGGTCGTCATCGGCAAGGTGTTCTTCCCGGACGTCGGCGCGGGTGTGCAGGTGCTGGCCTCGTTCACCACCTTCGCCGCGGCCTTCCTGGTGCGGCCGCTCGGCGGACTGTACTTCGGCCCGCTCGGCGACCGGATCGGCCGCCAGAAGGTGCTGGCCACCACCATGCTCATGATGGCGGGCAGCACGTTCGCGATCGGCTTCATCCCCAGCTACGCCACGATCGGCGTCTTCGCCCCGATTCTGCTGCTGATCTGCCGGATGGTGCAGGGCTTCTCCACCGGCGGCGAATATGGCGGCGCCACCACCTTCGTCGCCGAGTACTCCCCCGACCGGCGGCGCGGCTTCCTCTGCAGCTGGCTCGACTTCGGGACCTTCACCGGCTACGCCGCCGGATCCGGGATCGTCACCCTGCTCACCGCGACCCTCGGGGACGAGACCCTGGAGTCCTGGGCCTGGCGCCTGCCCTTCCTGATCGCCGGGCCGATCGGCGCCATCGGCCTGTACATCCGGCTGAAACTGGAGGACAGCCCCGCCTACCAGGAACAACTCGACGCCCACGACCGAGATCTGGCCGAGCAGGAGTCCGGCAGCGGGCGGCTGCACGAGATCGTGGAGATCCTCACCCGGCACTGGCGGGCGGTGCTGATGTGCATCGGCCTGGTACTGCTCTACAACGTCACCAACTATATGGTGACCGCCTACCTGCCGACGTACATGACCGAATCCCTGCACCGCTCCACCACGCATTCGGACCTCCTGGTGCTCAGCGCGATGGGGCTGGTGGTCCTGCTGATCACCTTCGTGGGCCGGGCCAGCGACCGCTTCGGCAGGCGCCCGGTGTTCCTGACCGCGGCGGTGGCGCAAATCGTCCTCGCCTACCCGTGCTTCATGCTGATCCGGCAGGACGGCTGGATACTGCCCCTGCTCGGCACCTTGGTCCTGGCCGCGCTGCTGGCCGGTTTCGCCGGACCCAGCGCCGCCACCCTCCCCGCCCTCTTCCCCACCGCTATCCGCTACGGCGCCATGGGCATCTCGTTCAACATCGCGGTCTCGGCCTTCGGCGGCACCACCCCGCTGGTCAACACCGCCCTGGTAGACGTCACCCACAACCTGATGATGCCCGCCTTCTACCTGATCGCCTCCGGCGTAATAGGTTTCATAGCGGCCCTGTTCCTCCGCGAATCCTCCCTGCTCCCCCTGCGCGGCTCCCAACCCATGGTCGGCACCGAGGAAGAGGCCCAGGACTTGGTGAACACCTCCGAACTGGCCTTGGCGGAGCTGCGAGCGGAGAGCAAGCGGTAGGTCCGAAATGAACCGCGCTACGGTGCGACTGCCCGCCGCTCGGCGACAACCCCGAGGGCATGCCGAGCCAGCGCGGTATCCGCGTCGGGTACACCGGCCGCCGCCGCGGCGGCGGACATCGCCGCGATTCGCGCCCGATCGGTGATTACCGGGATCAGAGTCGTTTCGATCCACGCCGAGTCGAGCGCGGCGTCGTCGACCAGGAGCGCCCCGCCGGACGCCACGACCGGCTCGGCATTGAGTCGTTGCTCCCCGCCGCGCAGCGGCAGGGGGACATACGCGGCGGGCAAGCCGACAGCGGCGAGTTCCGCGCATGTCATGGCCCCGGCGCGGCACAGTGCGAAGTCGGCCGCGGCATAGGCGTACCGCATCTCCTCGACATAGGGAACGACGATGTAGGGCGGTCCCGCGGAGTCGCCGGGCGCCTCGACCGTGCGTCGGAACCCAGCGATATGAAGTACCTGCACGTCGGCCGCCCGCAGTGCCGCGGCAGCGCCGGATACGGCCGAGTTGATCGCCGCGGCGCCTTGCGATCCGCCGGTGACCATCAGCACCGGGCCGTGCGGCCGCAGTCCGAATCGCCGCCGGGCCGCCTCTCGCAGCGCCGACCGGTCGAGCGCGGAAATCGCCGGGCGCAGCGGGATTCCGATGGCTGTGGCATGCGGGAGCCGAACACCGGGTGTGGCGGTGAAGACGTCGGGCGTCAGCCGAGCCGCCAGCCGGTTGGCCACTCCGGGCCGAACGTTCGCCTCGTGGACGATGAACGGCAGTCGGCGCATCCGAGCGGCGAGGTAGGCCGACATCGCCACGTAGCCGCCGAATCCCACCACGACCTCGGCTCCGACGCGGTCGAGAACCCTCCCGGCGTCGCGCACCGAGTCACGTAGTCGCCGCGGCGTCCGCAGCAGGTCCCGGTTCGGTCGACGAGGCAGGGGCGCGGGCGTGATGAGCTCGAGCGGGTAGCCCCGGGCCGGTATCAGGGTCGTATCCAGGCCCCGAACCGTGCCGAGGGCCGTGATCTGCGCCGTGGGCTCCAGCTCGCGGATCGCGTCGGCGACATTCATCGACGGTTCGATGTGCCCGGCCGAATGACCACCAGCTACCACAATGCGCGGAGCGCGCACCGCAACCGTCATGACACCCGCCGCATACCCTCGGGGCTCGGCCCGACGGTTCTGTGAGCCACGACTCCCTTCCTGCTTATCATAATTCCTCGATCGGCGTGAAATCTCTCGAATACGTGCATGGGCAGAGATGTGGATGCGGAATTATCGGAGTAGCCGGACGGGTCGTGAAATCGCACTTCCCCGTTGTGGACCTCATGAATCAATACCAGGTGACCACCTCGTAGTGGATTACCGGTGCCAGGGTCGCGAATCTCGGGCGACACCGAGGCGATCATCACCTGCCCCGGCCCGATCTTTTCGGCGGATATCTCGATCGGCGTATGCTCGATCAGTTCGCAACGAAATCCGAATTGCGACTCGACCCATGCCATGAAGGGGCGGTAGATCAGTCCTTTGACGTTGCCCGAGGGTTCGATTATGTAGCATCCCCGGTCGCGGGCCAGCCGCACCAGGACGCCCATCGACAACCGGGTGTCGGTCCATCCGTGGAGCAGCGACTGCAGACAGGCCAGGCCGCAGGCCCGCCGTGACCAGAACAAGTATTCCTCGCGGGAGCGATACCCGTCGAGACGCCAGCCGTCCGGTTGCGGGGCATCGTCTCGCCAGAGCGTCTCCACGCGCGATTGGTCGGTCCGCCGGACGATCACCTCGTCGTTGAGGTGCAAACCTCCCCATTGCGAAAAATATGGCAGGTCGTTCTTCATCGGAATCCATCCTCTTCAAAATTGTGCAGACGACGCATTCGACACCTCGAGTCCCCGGGTCCGCGCACCGGAGATCGACGTGATCGGAAAGTCGAAGTAGGTGCCCGGATACGGCTCGTCGTTCAAGGTGTAATGCCACCACTCGCACTCATACGAGCGGAAACCGCAGCTCTCCATGATCCAGCGAAGACAACGACGGTTCCCGGCCGCGACCCGGCCGACTTCCGGTGCGTCATGATGCGATACCGGATCCATCAGATCGTGGTCGCCGCCCATCGACGCCAGCGCACCGGTGGACAAATGATAGAGCGTCAAATCGACGGTACTACCGCGACTGTGCCCCGATTTGACGGCCACATAACCCTTGTCGATCATCTCGGATCTGGCGATATTCGGATAAT
This sequence comes from Nocardia thraciensis, assembly GCF_054782435.1. Taxonomy (NCBI): domain Bacteria; kingdom Bacillati; phylum Actinomycetota; class Actinomycetes; order Mycobacteriales; family Nocardiaceae; genus Nocardia; species Nocardia thraciensis. The sequence goes on along the minus strand of NZ_BAAGSM010000043.1, from coordinate 57,614 downwards.
GCCGCTCCTTCGTACGCCCGTCCTCCGGCCTTTTCGCCCAGTCCAGGAAACAATCGACGGCGCGTTGCGGACGATACCCATCCCAGACGAGCAAGCCGAAGCCGCGGGCGGCGGCTTCTTCCCGCGCATGCGCCAAGGCTTCGCACAGCGCCCGGGTGCCGACGATGCGATTCGCCAGATACCCGGACACCGGTCGTCCCGTGAAATTGTCCCAAGTGGCGTACTTGGCATCCCAGCGGATCCCGGGCACCAGTTCGTCCAGGAACACGAAGTCGCCGTTCATCGGCGGAATTCGCACAGCGCCGTCGACACGAGCCGGTCGATGATATCGGATAGCGAGAGACCGGCGGCCGCCATCATTCTCGGATAACGGCTGTACGAGGTCATACCGGGAAAACTGTTGACCTCGTTGAGAATCACACTGCCGTCGTCGGTGACGAACATGTCGACGCGGGCGAGGCCTCGGCAGCCCAACGCGCGGTAGACGGTCTCGGCGGTTTCTCGGACGCGCCGACGCGATTCCTCGGAGATATCGGCCGGGACAATGAACGTCGAGTTCTCCGAACCTGTTTCCGGCGAATTCTCCTGATGGATCCGGAAGAAGCCGTGTGAAAGGGCGACCCGGTCCACCTCGCCCACGAACAAGTCCGCGCCTTCGCCCAGAATCGCACAGCCGACCTCGCTGCCGACCACAGCCTCTTCGATCACGACCTTCGAGTCGTACTGCCTAGCTGCCTCGAGCGCGGCTGGCAACTCGTCCTTTCCGGCCACTTTGCCGACCCCGAAAGAGGAACCCGAGCGAGCGGGTTTCACGAAGACGGGATATCGGAGCCGGTCGGGATCGACCTGCTCGTTCGGCCCGATAATCAGGAAGTTCGGTGTGGCGACTCCCGCACTCCTGGCGATGGCGTAGGTGAGGGACTTGTCCATGCACAAAGCGGACGCGGCGACGTCGCAACCGATATAGGGGACGCCCGCGAGCTCCAGCAGGCCCTGAATCGCACCGTCCTCGCCGAACCTGCCGTGCAGCACCGGCAGGATCACGTCCAGGCGGACAGTTTCGTAGCCACCGCGATCCAACACGAGTAATCCATGGACGCTGCGATCCGGCGACAGTACGGCAGGTCGGCCGTCACCGTTCTCCCATCCGGTCGCCGGTCCGTCGCAGAGCCGCCAAGAACCGGATTCCGTGATCCCGACCCAGAACGGCTCGTACCTGTCCGTATCGAGGTTCTTTGCGATCTCGCCGGCCGACTTGACCGATACCGAATGCTCTTCGGATGACCCACCGAAGAGGATGCCGACTCTCGTCCTAACCATCTACTTCACGCCTTTCGAAATTGCGGCAGTTGACGAGACAGTTTTCGACGGTGTCCGACAACGCGTGGTCCGTGTAGTAGCCCGTGTGTGGGCTGATCAGCACATTCGGCAGATTTTGCAGACGGAGCAGAGCGGTATTCTCGATCGGCCGGTCTCGGCAGTCCGCGTAGAAGATCCCCTCTTCTCCTTCGAGGACATCCAGCGCAGCGCCGCCCAACCTGCCGCCTTCCAAGGCCCGCAGTAGGGCGCCCGTATCTATCAGCGACCCGCGTGCGGTGTTGACGATGAATGCTCCACGCTTCATCCGGTCGATACGCAGGCGATCGAGGAGGTGATGCGTGTTCGCGGTGTGCGGGGCATGAAGCGTCACGATGTCGCTGTTCCTCAGCAGTTCATCGAGCGTGACTCGGTGCACGACGGCTGCGGGACAGATGTCGTAGACCAGCACCCGACAGCCGAAGCCTCGCAATCTGTCGATGACCGCCATGCCGATGCGCCCGGCTCCGATCACACCGACTGTCAGATCGCGCAGCTCTTTTCCACGAATGTCGCTCAGTCGGTAGTCATGGCTGGCAGCGCGCCGGAAGACGGACTTCGCGTTACGCACCACCATGAGCATCAACATGAGCGTGTAGTCGGCGACGCTGTCGGGCGAATAATTCACATTGCCCACGGAGATGCCGATACTCCGGGCGTATTCCACGTCGATATGGTTGTAGCCGATACTTCTGGTCGAGATGTATTCCACGCCGTTCCGCCGGAGGGCGAGCAGCGTATCGTTCGTCACTCGGGTCTTGTGGCCGACGCTGATGCACCGATTTCCGCGGGCGAGTCCGACATTGGACTCGGACACCGGCGCCGCGGTGAGGGTCGGCAGCACGCCGAAACGAGGCGCCAGTTTTCGGAACAACACCGACTCGTCCGCGGCGCAACCGTAGATCGTGAGCCCTGTCGTGGGTGTCGTCGCGGGCAGCACCGGCGCGGCGGACGACGTACACGAGACCGCAGATCGCGCAGCTTCGCTGAGGTTCATACCTAGTAGTCAAGACCGCACGGCGTTGCCGACGCGTATCGGATTTCCGATATGCCCGCGATATGCGGGCGCGATACGGAGAAGACCGTTTCGAGCAGTGCCGCCACTGGTGGGGGCTCATCGAGCGGGGACACAGCGCTACGATCGACAGCGCGGATAGTCGCTGTCGCACAAGGTGTTCCGTCCCCCCCTCCCCTCGAATCAAGGTGCCCATGAACCACAAGCTCTGGTTGCTCGGTCGGCTCACCACCGTCGGCGGGCACGTCCTCCGGGAGAAGATCACGCGACCGAGGGCGGTCGGCATCGCCGATGTCCCCGCGTCCGGCGCCGCCATCACGCCCCGGTGGCTCACCGCTGTGCTGTGCCGAGACGTGCCCGACGCCGAGGTCCGCGCCTTCACCACCACCGATGGCGGCAGCGGGACTTCCACGCGCGTCGGCATCCGTGTCGAGTACAACGATGCCGGGCAGCGGGCTGGATTGCCGGTCGATCTGTTCGCGAAGACGAGTACGTCTCTGCGGCAACGATTGCTGCTGGGCGGGACCGGGGTGATCGACGGAGAAACGCGGTTCTTCAAGGACTTTCGCCCACGTGTGGAGATGGAGGCGCCGCGCGGTTACTGGGGCGCGGTCGACCCTCGGTCGTGGCGGTCGATCGCGCTCATGGAGGATGTTGTCGCCACCCGGGAGGCCGTGTTCAGCGAGCCCACCGCACCGGTCACCCGGGAGCAGATGGAGGGGCTGGTACGAAATCTCGCGCGTCTGCACGGCGGCTTCTGGGAGCATCCGTCGGTCGGTGTTCTGCACACCCCGGCCGAGTTCCTGATTTCGCTGCTGTCCGCCATCGATATGAAGACGCGGTGTGCTGTCGGTCTGAAACGGGCGGCGGACGTCGTTCCCGCGGCGCTGCATGGCGAGAACGATCGACTGTGGGCCGGGGTCGAGCGCGCCCTCGAACTCGCCACACACGAGATGCCTCGCACCGTGCTGCACGGCGATCCGCATATCGGGCAGACCTATGTGACCGGCGATGGGCGGATGGGTTTCGCCGACTGGCAGGTGGTGATGCAGGGCGGCTGGGCCCACGACTTCGCCTACACCGTGAATTCGGGTTGTGAGCCGGACGATCGGCGTGCCTGGGATCGTGACCTGCTACGGGCCTACCTCGATGAGCTCGAACGCAGCGGTGGTGGCCCGCTGTCGTTCGACGACGCCTGGCTCGCCTACCGTCAACAGTCGATGTTCGCCTATGCGGCATGGGCTTTCACGATCGGCCGCGCGGTCTACCAGCCCGAGATGCAGTCGGTACAAACCTGTCTCACGTTGCTGCGGCGGATTACCTCGGCCGTCGATGATCTCGCTTCGCTGGAGGCTCTCGGCGTCTGATTCTCGTCCGGCTGGGGTTCGACGCCGTACAGCTGGTAAACCACCTGCGATACCCACCGCACCCTGGAGTCTCCCTGTTGAGTGATTCTCAGTCTCTCCCGTACGCAACCGACCACAGCGCGCCGATGGATTTCGACGGGCCACGGGTTCCGATGTACACACCGGAATTCGCGGCCGACCCGCACACCGCCTATCACCAAATGCGAAGGCGCTATGGCAGTTTGGCGCCGGTGGAGCTCTCCCCCGGAGTGCCCGCCGCCCTGGTGCTCGGTTACCGCACCGCGGTCCGGATCCTCAACGATCCGGAGCATTTCCCCGCCGATCCTCGCATCTGGCAGCGCGACATCCCTTCCGACTGCCCGGTTCTTCCGATGCTCGAATGGCGGCCTGTTGCCAGCCGCAGCACCGGTGCCGACTATCTGCGCTATCGGCCCGCCACCACCGAAAGTATCAATGCGGTGGACCTGTACGCGTTGCACGCGACGGTGGAGGCCATCGCTGCCCCGCTGATCGACGGATTCTGCCGTAACGGCTCCGCCGAACTGATCGAGCAGTATGTCTTCCCGCTGGTCTTCCAGGTCGTCAACACCCTGCTGGGCTGCCCGCCCGAGATCGGCCAGCGACTCGCCACCGCGACCGCCGCGATCGTGGAGGCCGTCGATTCGGAGGAGGGCAACCGGATGCTCTACGCGGCGCTGATCGAGCTCGTCACGCTCAAACGCGGCCAGCCGGGCAACGACATCACCTCACGGATATTGCGGCACCCGGCCGAGCTCGACGATGCCGAGGCGGCCAACCATGTTGCCCAGATCTACGGGACCGGCATCGAATTCCTGTTGAACCTGATCGTCAACACTCTGCTGCTGATCATGTCCGACAGCCGCTTCGGCGACAGCGTCGTAGGCGGGACGCTGTCCACCCGCGACGCGTTGGACGAGGTGTTGTTCGACGACCCGCCACTGGCGAATCTACTGATCACCTACCCGCGGCAACCCGTGCTCGTCGACGACGTCTGGCTTCCGGCTCACCAGCCGGTCGTCATCAGCATGGCCGCATGCAACAACGACCCCGCGATCCGGTCCGACGACCTGACCGGCAACCGTTCCCATCTGGCCTGGGGAGTCGGGCAACACAGTTGCCCCGCAAGGATTCCCGCCTACATGATCGCTCAGGACGCCATCGATCAACTGCTCGATATGCTGCCCGAAATGCGATTGAACTTCACGACGGGCAAGCCGACCTGGCGGCCCGGACCGTTCCACCGCGCGCTGACCGAGTTGCCTGTGACATTCGTGCCCACCAACGGCTAGGGCTGTGGATCCGGGTGGGCCGGGCAGTACCGATACCCCCGGCCCGCCCGCGAGGTGGCGCGGGTATGAGGGTGCCTCGTTGTGGAAGGGGCCGGGTCCGGCCGTCGCCGTCACCCGTCTGCGCCGCAAACTCGACGACACCGAACTCGGCCAGATGCGCGATCGGCTCGGCAACGCACTGGTCGCCGCCCACGCGCACAAACGCGGGCCCGAAGGTTCCGCAAGGTCGGCCGCCGATGCCAGGAAACCGAGTACCTCGACCTCTACAAGTTCGCCTCGCCGCCACGACCCGAGTCTCCTCGCCACGACCCGAGTCTCCTTGCGTCGCGGTCCAATCACGGATCGCGGCGACGAACTCCTCGGGCACGTCGGACTCCACGTAGGTCCCGGCGCCCTCACAGATCACGGTCTTGTGGTTGGTGAAGGTCGCTTCCAGACGCTCCCGTTCCCGGGGACGGAAGGCGATGTCGGCGTCTCCCCACACGATCAGTGTCGGCAGGCGGGAGAGGTCGGCGAGGCCCGCCTCGACCTCGGCGAAGAAGTCGCGGCTTGCGAGAACCCGGCGGGGAAGTACCGCGGAGGCCAAGCGCCGCTCGGGGGTGTCCATAGCTCGGCGGTAGTGGGCCATCTCGGCGGCCGTCAGCTTCCGCCGCCGGTGACCCAGGGGGATGAACGCATTCACGACGAAGTTCAGCCGCCGAGCCAGGAAGCGGCCCGGAGGTCCGCCGAAGAGGCGCGAGAAGTACTCGAAGTGGAAGTCGCCGTTGACCGGCCAGGCCCAGGTGTCGGCAAGCACCAGCCGTTCGAAGACGCCCGGCAGCCGCTGCGCGGTGGCCAATCCGATCAGCCCGCCCCAGTCCTGGCCGACCAGGGTGACCTCCTCGAGGCCGAGAGTCTCGACGAACGCGGTGACCACGTCGGCGTGCTCCTCGGGCCAGTAGCGGTAGCCGGGCCGCGGCGTCGACAAGCCGAAGCCCGGGTAGTCGAGGGCGACGCACCGGAAGTCGTCGCGTAGCGCGCGGATCACGTCACGCCACAGGAACGACCAGGTCGGGTTGCCGTGCAGGAACAGCAGCGTGGGCCCGGACCCCTCCTCGATGTAATGCACTGTGTGCCCGTCGATTTCGATGAATCTGCTCTCGAACGGGAACAGCTCGTCGTCGACCCACGCGGGCCGCACACTCTCGGTGATCTCGGCCATGGCGGCCCCTCCCGGCTCGTTCCTACGATAGACTTGAGCCTTTCACGTACACTTGAGAAAATCAAGCACGAGGTAGAAATGCGTAGCTACGGCCAGTACTGCGGGCTCGCCCGATCGCTCGAGGTCGTGGGCGATCGGTGGAACCTGCTCATCGTCCGCCAGCTCCTCATCGCTCCCGCCCGCTACCGGGACCTGATCGACGGCCTCCCCGGCATCGCGACCAACCTGCTCGCCGACCGCCTCCGCGACCTCGAGTCCGCGGGCGTGGTCGAGCGGCGATTGGCGGGCGAGGGCAGCGTGGTCGAGTACGCTCTCACGCCGTGGGGCGCCGAACTGCGCGAGCCGATCGAGAGCCTGATCCGCTGGTCCACCCCGCTGATGGTCCGCGGCCCCGACGGCGACTCCTTCCGCCCCGAGTGGCTCGCCCTGGCCGTCCCCGCCCTCCTCGACACCCGGGTCGAACCCCGCCCCACCGCGACAATCGGCCTAGAAATCGGCGGCCCACCCCTCCAACTCCGCGCCACCCCGTCGAGTTTCAAGGTCACCCCCCACGACGACCACCCCCTCGACGCCACCCTCCGCGCCACCCCCGCCTACATCCTCGGCCTCGCCGCAGGCGCCCTCCCCTTCACCGAAGCCCGCACCCACGGCCTGATAGAAATCGAGGGCAACGAACCCATCCTCCGCAGAGTCTTCGCCGTCTGACACCACAACGGCACCGGCGTGACCCCACCACCGGGAATCTGTCCACAGCCTGCGGGCGTCGGTGCCCGGATCACGATCCTGCCGGGTGTTCAATATTGCAGCGTGTTCAATTAAACTGAGGGACGAGAAACTCCCCCTTTTTGGTAGCCAGCTAGCTCCCAGATCTCCGATCGCACCGCAGATGCTCTTGCGGCCACCGACATCGACTACATCGACAGCATGGGAAACGCCCGTCTGGCATTCGGACCAGTGTTCGTACGCACCCGAGGGCAACGACGCCCCGCCGCAGCACCCAGCAGGCTACCGACCAGAGCCAACTTGTTCAGCGCCAAACGGATGCAGGTGCTCTTCGCACTGCTTGCATGGCCCGATTCTGCGGGCAAACCGGTTCGCCAGATCGCTACCGCGGCCGGAACCTCGGTGGGTATCACACAGTCGACACTGGAAATCATGCAGGAAACCGGCTTCTTGATCAGCGGCTCGCTACAACGTCGCGATGAGCTACTCGACCTCTGGGCCGCCGCCTTCCGAGGTTCGCTACTTCCCAAGCTGGAGTACGGCTCGTTCAGCGGAAGTATCGAAGGCTCGTCTCCGCCATCGGGATACCTCATCAGCGGAGAGTCCGCCGTCGCGCTGATCCGGAGCCCTCGGACACTAACGCTCTACATCGAGCACTTCGACCTCGCCGAAGCTGTTCGAAGCGGTTGGCAGAAATCCGGTGCCCCCGAACATCGATACCGCCGGAAATTCTGGAACGAGCCGGACTGGGCTGCACCGACAGACCACCAGAGCGTCTTCGGTACATCCACCGCTCCCCCGCTCATGATCTACGCAGATCTACTGGCATCCAACGAACCGCGACACGCAGAAGTAGCGCGAATGCTGAGAAAGGCCCGCCTTGTTTGACCTCCGCCGTATCGATCCACGATCCCTGGATCTGATCGACTGCGTGGGGGTCGAATTAGTGTCTCGGGCCGAGCCCGACACCGCGTCGACAATGCTGATTGGTGCACATTGCCGCGACCTAATGCACGAGGGATTCGGATATACCGAGCCGCTGCGTTTCGACCAATGATATGGACATCGCCTTAGCGGTCGACGGCGAGGACGAATACCGGCGGATCACCGAAGTACTACCGAAGTACTACCGAAGTCTGGCAGCACCTAAATCCGCTACTCGGTCGCCGGCGCGGTCGATGTGGTGCCGTTCGGTGATATCGAAGACCCTGTCGGCACTACTTCCCTGCCAGGTAGAAGGGAGCTGGTCGATGTTTTCGGGTTTCAGGAGGTCTTCGCCGAATCGATCCGTGTGCCATTACCGAGCGGTTATCAGATCGCGGTTCCTGCAAGGAGGACACCGACGTCCGATCATCGCTGTACACCAGTCGTGCCGAACTGCTGATCGAGGCCGACCTGGACGTCGACATTGCGTCGTTACAAATCCTCGGCGAAGAAATCTCCGCGATTCTCGGGGATATGCGAACAGCAGAGTTGGCTGCGGTGTGGCGCCGGACAGACCGTGATCTACTTGCTCATTAATTCGCTCTGATTCGATCGAATACCAGGCCCGACCAAGGAGCCGCACACGCAGCAATACGTGCTGCGACCTCCTTCCTATCCGCATGAACATGCGGTAGCTCATCATTCGAAGCCACCCACCGGAGCGGGAGACCAGACGTCGAAACGGAACGAAATTACACGTTGAACCGGAACTCGACCACATCCCCGTCGTGCATCACGTAGTCCTTGCCCTCCATGCGGACCTTGCCCGCAGCCTTGGCCGATGCCATGGAGCCTGCCTCTACCAGGTCGTCGTAGGCGACGACCTCGGCCTTGATGAAGCCGCGTTCGAAGTCGGTGTGGATTACGCCTGCGGCCTTGGGGGCCGTGTCGCCCTGGTGGATGGTCCAGGCTCGGGCTTCCTTCGGGCCTGCCGTCAAGTAGGTCTGTAGGCCGAGGGTGTGGAAGCCGGCGCGGGCCAGGGCGTGTAGGCCGGGCTCGGCCTGGCCGATGGACTCCAGGAGTTCTGTGGCGGACTCCTCGTCCAGTTCGAGCAGTTCCGCCTCCACCTTGGCGTCGAGGAATACCGAATCCGCCGGGGCCACAGCGGCTTTCAGCTCGGCGACGCGGGCCTCGTCGGTCAGGATCGACTCGTCGGCGTTGAAGGCGTACAGGAACGGCTTGATCGTCAGCAGCGAGAGCTCTCGCAGATGGTCGGTGTCGAGCTTGTCGCGGACCGAGAACAGGGTCTTGCCCTCGTCGAGGATGTCCTGGGCGGCCTTCGCCGCCTCGAAGAACGGCTTGCGGTCCTTCTTGACCTTGGCTTCCTTCTCCAGGCGCGGGACCGCCTTCTCCAGGGTCTGCAGGTCGGCGAGGATCAGCTCGGTCTCGATCACCTCGATATCGGCGAGCGGGTCGACGCGGCCGTCGACGTGCACCACATCGTCGTCGGCGAAGACGCGGACCACCTGGCAGATGGCGTCGGCCTCGCGGATGTTGGCCAGGAACTTGTTACCCAGGCCCGCACCCTCGGAGGCACCCTTCACGATGCCCGCGATATCGACGAACGACACGGTGGCGGGCAGGATGCGCGCGGAGCCGAAGATCTCGGCGAGCTTGTCCAGCCTCGGGTCGGGCAGCGGCACCACCCCGACGTTCGGCTCGATCGTGGCGAACGGATAGTTCGCCGCCAGCACGTCGTTCTTGGTCAGCGCGTTGAACAGCGTCGACTTTCCGACGTTGGGCAGGCCGACGATACCGAGGGTGAGACTCACGAGTAGTGCAGTCTACGCGCCGGGCGCGGGGCGATGCCGACGGCATTGCGGACCAGCCGGTCAGGCGAACTGGCGCGGATCCATCGCCGCGTACCCGGCGTCGTCGGGGTGCGGACGGCAATCCGGGGCTCGCACCCGCAGCGCCTCGGCTTCGACAACGGTGCGGTGTTCGTACTCCCGTACCGAAACGTTCACGGAACGACCAGGCCACCGGATTAGGCTGCGTGCCCGTGCCCACGGAAACCGAAGCCGCCTACCGCGCGCGTGTCGACGCCGCGCTCCGGGTCGAGTTGCAGCGGGCACTGGGTGCCGAGCTGATCGATTCCGCCGATCCCGCCGCCGGGGCGCGGTTCCCGGTGCGCGGCCTGGCAGCGACTCCGGCGGGCACCCTGCACGCCGGGGCGCTGAACGCGATCGCGGAACTGGCCGGATACCTCGCGGTGGCGCCGACGCTGGGCCCGGGCGAGCACGCCGTCACGCACGCCATCGCCACGCAGGTGATCCGGGCGGCCCCACGCGACGCCTGGGTGCACGTATACGGCGCACTGGCGAAACGAGGCCGCACCCTGGCCTTCGTGACCACGACGGCGACGCTGGACGGACCAGACTCACCCGTGATCGCCACGAGCCAGATCACCAAATCCATTGTCCCCGACCGGACCGACCGGGGCTGACGCCGCCTGGCGCGCGGAGCGTCACCGACCGCCCAGCCCCGACTGCGCGACCCCGCGCACGAACGACTTCTGCGCGATGGCGTAGACGATCAGCAGCGGCGTCAGCACCGTGACGGCGGCGGCCATGAGCAACGGCCACTGGGTGTGGTACTGCCCCTGCAGCCGGACCAGACCCAGTGTGACGGTGGCGATCTCGTTGCGCTGGATCATCACCAGCGGCCACAGGAAGTCGTTCCAGACGGTGATCCAGGTGAGGACCGCGAGCACCATGACGGCGGGCCGGGCGTGCGGGAGCAGCACCCGCCAGTAGATCTGCCAGGTACCGCACCCGTCGAGGATGGCCGCCTCCTCCAATTCCGCTGGGAGCGTGCGGAAGAACTGACGCATCAGGTAGGTGCCGAAGGCGGAGCCGAACAGGCCGGGCACGATCATCGCCCACGGGGTGTCCACCCAGCCGAAGGTGCGCATGAGGATGAACTGCGGAATCACCGTCACCGTCAGCGGCACCATCAGCGTCGTCAGATAGGCGAGGAACAGCACCTCGCGACCGGGAAAACGCAAGCGCGCGAACGCGTATCCGGCCAGCGAGCAGAAGAACACCTGCCCGGCGGTGATGCACCCGGCGTAGACGGCGGTGTTCAGCAGCATCCGCCCGAGCGGCAGCAGGCCGAACATCTCGCCGTAGTTCGACCACTGCGGGTCGGACGGAATCGGGTTCGGATCGCTCACCGTCCCCTCGGCCTTCAGGGAGGCCCCGAGCGCCCACAGGATCGGACCGACGGCGCACCAGGCGATCGCGATCAGCGCCGCGTAGATCAGCGCCCCGCGCACCGTCCGCCGCAGGATCGTCCGCTGCCCGTGCGAGTTCACGGCTGCTCCGGATCCCGGCGCGCCAGCCACAGCTGGATCAGGGTGAGCACCAGCAGCAGCGCGAACATCACCCAGGCCAGCGCCGCGGCATAGCCGATCTCGTAGAATCGGAAAGCGTTCTGGAACAACATGATCCCCAGTACATAGGTGCCGGTCTCCGGGCCGCCGTTACCATCGGTGAGCGCGTAGGCCTGATCGAACGCCTGCACCGAGTTGATGACAGTGATGACGAACACGAACGACAGCGCGCCCCGAATGAGGGGCACGGTGATCGATCGGAACCGCCGCCACGCCCCCGCGCCGTCGATCTTCGCCGCCTCGTACAGGTTTTCGGGGACGCCCTGCATCGCGGCGAGCAGGATCACGGTGGCGAACGGCACGCTCTTCCACACCGTGACGACGCTCAGCGCGAACAGTGCCCAATTCGGATCGCTCAGCCACGGAATCGGCGGCGCCCCGACCCAGCCGAGCATCAGGTTCACCAGCCCGTCGTCGGTGGTGAACAGGAAGCGCCACACCACAGCCATCGCGACGGTCGAGGCGACCAGCGGCAGGAAGGCGAGGGTGCGAAACAGCCCTATCCCCCACAGCTTCCGATTCAACGCGGCGGCCACGGCGAGGCTGATCACCACAGTCGGCACCAACGCCAGGACCGTGAACACGGCCGTATTGCGCAGCGCGATATAGAAGAGCGGATCGTCGAGCAACTGCCGGTAGTTGCCCAATCCCGCAAACCGCATCGGCCCGAACAGATCCCAGGAATGAAAGCTGAGATACAGCGAGAAGCCCAGGGGGAACAGGAGAAAGACCACGACAGCAGCGAGATTCGGTGCGATGAAGCCTATTCCGGCCCGCATCCGGCGCCGCTCCAGCGTGGATCGGCGCCGCCTGCGGGCAGATGCGGGGTCGCAGGACGCGGCGTCCCGCCATGACGCGGGCGTCAACTCCGCCGCGCCAGCGGGCCGACCGATGGTGCCGGTGACAACACCTCCCCGATCGCTCCCGTTCATGTCCGCGCCCGCAGCAGCGCATCGATGTCGGCGGCGGCCGTCCCCGCCAGGGAGTCTGCGGTATCCGCGCCGCGTAGCACCCGATTGCAGCTGCGGGACAACAGGGACTCGACCTTGCTCCAAGCGGGAGTGATCGCGAACTGACGGGAATGCTCGGGCCCGTCGATGAGCACGTCGAGATTGCGGATATCGCGATGGGCCGCGGCGAAACCGGGTGAGCGCAGGGCCGAATGCAACACCGGCACGAACAGCCCGGATTCGCCGATGATCTCCTGCCCCGCCGGACCGGTCGCGAACTTCACGAATTCCCAGGCCTTTTCGCGGCGCGGGCTGGCGGCCGCGATACCGAGCCCGGTGCAGCCGACGTCGGTGATCGCATCCGGCCCGCCGTGCGGGCCGACCGGCAGCACGGTGACATCGAAATCGAGTTCGTCTTCCTGGGCGAACTCCGAGTACAGCCAGTGGCCACCCAGGAGCATCGCCGCCCGGCCCCCGGCGAACAGGTCGTAGGCCGAAACCGATTGCCGGTCCGCGATATCGGGCGCCACCCGGTGCCGCAGCGCGAGGTCGGCATAGAACTGCACGCCGTCCGCGAACCGCGGATCACCGATATTGGTGCGCGTCGGTGCCATCGGCGGACTGAACCATTCGGCTCCGTTATTCATCCCGAAACAGGCCGCCGAATAGTAGGGCACCCAGCCGTCCACGAAACCCCATTGCCGCGTGCGGCCGTCGCCGGTCCTTCGGGTCAACCGCTGTGCGGCAGCGAGGAATTCGTCGAAGGTCCAGGCGTCGAGCCACCGGCGCGGCGGGTGAATTCCGGCCTGGTCGAACATTTTCCGGTTGTAGTAGAGGAATACCCCGGACCACTGCTCGGGCAGTGCGTACTGCGCGCCCCCGTAGGTGAAGGTGTCGTACAGCGGCCGGTGGCTGTCGCGGCGCAGGTTCCGCGCATAGTCGGGTTCCCGATCCAACAGCGAGTTCAGATCCAGTAGCACACCGCGTTCGGCCAGACCCGCGTAGAGCAGTTCCCAGGCCATGAGCACATCCGGGCATTTACCGCCCGCGCAATAGGTCAGCATCTGCTGCAGCGGATCCGGCCCGGACATGATGGTCCGGATCCGGATATCGGGGCGGCGCCGGTGGAATTCGTCGATGATGCGCAGCCGGGCGCGGGCCTCCTCCGGCCGGGCCTGGAAGAAGAAGGTCACCGCGTCGTCGTCGGTCGTCCCGCATGCCGAGGCGCCCACCAACGGCAGTGCCAGCGCCGACCGTAGCACGGTGCGACGCGTCGGTGCCGGGTGCTCTGCCTCCGCTTCGCTCCGGCGGTGCACGGTCTACCTCTCGCTCTCGTCCTTGCGGTGCAACGGGGTAATCGGGCCGCGAGACACCCGGGTCGCAGGCCGGTGAACAATCGCTGACCAGCACCGGAGCATACGGATATCCGTCTCGCGGGCGCGGGCGACACGCACACCCGAGCCCGGACGATCCGCGACTTGCGGACAATTCGCCCGCGGCTGCTCCCGGCGGCACCGATCCCAACTGGCGAGAATCGAAGGCGCAGTATGTGAGATCGGCGTGGCAACATACAGTCGGAGACGGCACCGCGACCGGCACTACCCCGCCGCGCCGAACCACCTCTGCTGGGCCCGTGAACAGCGGACTTCCGGCAGCCCGCCCGACAGGCCGACCACCTGCCGGGGAATATATGTTCAGACTTTCTTAAGTCGCGTTCACGCACGCCCCGGTTCGGCTACGTTGTGTCCGTTTCCGCATGACCCCAGTGAACAGCACGGGAGTAGCTCGCATGGCGACCATCGAATACCTCCGAACAGACCCCGACCTACCTCCGGTGGGAGTCGCGGATCGTTCTCGGATCAGCCCCGCGAAGAAGGGCATCTTCCTCGCGATCGCCATTCTCGGCGCGGCCGCCTGGGCCGTCCTCGGTATCGCGCGCGGCGAGAACGTCAACGCGGTGTGGATCGTGCTGGCCGCCGTCTGTACCTATGTCCTCGCCTATCAGCTCTACGCGCGGGTGATCGAATGGAAGATCACCAAGCCGGACGACCGGGTCGCCACCCCCGCCGAGGAGATGGAGAACGGCAAGGACTACATGCCGATGGACCGGCGGGTCCTGTTCGGCCACCACTTCGCCGCCATCGCGGGCGCCGGTCCGCTGGTCGGGCCCGTGCTCGCCGCGCAGATGGGCTACCTGCCGGGCACGCTGTGGATCGTGTTCGGCGTGGTGCTGGCCGGTGCAGTGCAGGACTACCTGGTGCTGTGGGCGTCGACGAAGCGCCGCGGCCGCAGCCTCGGGCAGATGGCCCGCGACGAGCTGGGCGTGATCGGCGGCATCGCCGCGCTGGCCGCCGTGCTGGTGATCATGGTGATCCTGCTGGCGGTGCTGGGCATCGTCGTGGTCAACGCGCTGGCCGCCACCAAGGGCGCCGACGGGCAGCTGCACGGCGGCAGCCCGTGGGGCGTGTTCTCCATTTCCATGACCATCCCGATCGCGGTACTCATGGGCCTGTACCTGCGCTACGTGCGCCCGGGCAAGGTCGGCGAGATCTCGCTGATCGGCTTCGCGCTGCTGATGCTCGCCATCATCTCCGGTCGCTGGGTCTCCGAATCCGGTTGGGGCCGCGACCTGTTCACCCTCTCGGGCACCACCATCGCCTGGATGCTGATCATCTACGGCTTCATCGCCTCGGTGCTGCCGGTGTGGCTACTGCTGGCGCCGCGCGACTATCTGTCGACATTCATGAAGGTCGGCACCATCGTGCTGCTCGCGGTCGGCGTGGTGGTCACCATGCCGGTGCTGAAGGCGCCCGCGGTGTCGCAGTTCGCCTCCAACAGCAGCGGCCCGTCGTTCGCGGGCAGCCTGTTCCCGTTCCTGTTCATCACGATCGCCTGCGGCGCGCTGTCGGGATTCCACGCCCTGGTGTCCTCGGGCACCACGCCGAAGCTGCTGGAGAAGCAGTCGCAGGCGCGCATGATCGGCTACGGCGGCATGCTGATGGAGTCGTTCGTCGCGGTGATGGCGATGATCGCCGCCAGCATCCTCGACCAGCACCTGTACTTCGCCATGAACGCGGGCGCGGGCGTCACCGGCGGTACCGCCGACAAGGCCGCGACCTACACCAACAGCCTCGGGCTGAGCGGTCCCCCGATCACCGGGGGCGAGCTGACGCAGATCGCGAAGGATGTCGGCGAGGAGAACGTCGTCTCACGCACCGGTGGCGCGCCGACGCTGGCGATGGGCATGACGGAAGTGATGCACAACTTCATCGGCGGCACCGCGCTCAAATCGTTCTGGTACCACTTCGCGATCATGTTCGAGGCGCTGTTCATCCTCACCACGATCGACGCCGGTACCCGCGTGGCCCGGTTCATGCTGTCGGACACCCTGGGCAACTTCGGCGGCCCGGCCGCCAAGTTCAAGAATCCGTCGTGGTGGCCGGGCGTGTTCATCTGCTCGTTCATCGTGGTCGCCGCGTGGGGCTCGGTGCTGCTGATGGGCGTCACCGATCCGCTGGGCGGCATCTACACGCTGTATCCGCTGTTCGGCATCGCCAACCAGCTGCTGGCCGCGGTCGCGCTGACCGTCGTACTCGTCATCGTGGTGAAGAAGGGCCTGTTCAAGTGGGCCTGGATTCCCGCGGTGCCGCTGATCTTCGATCTCGTCGTCACCATGACGGCGTCGTGGCAGAAGATCTTCTCCGGCGACAAGAACATCGGATACTGGACGCAGCACGCCAACTACAGCAATGCGCGGGACGCGGGCAAGATCCTGGCGCCGGCGAAGACGATGGCCGATATGGACAAGGTGGTGCGCAACACCTTCATCCAGGGCACGCTGTCGATCATCTTCGCGGTGCTGGTGCTGATCGTGGCGACCGTGGGATTGATCGTGTGCATCCGGGCGTTCCGCAAGGGCGGCGGCCCGACCACCGAATCGCCGGAGGTGCCGTCGAAGATCTTCGGACCCTCGGGCTTCATCGCCTCGAAGCCCGAGAAGGAGGTGCAGCGGGAATGGGACGAGCTGGCGAAGGCGGGGAAGGTCCGGCTTCCCGGGGCCGCGCACGCGGTGTCGACGGAATGACGGCGCCCGGCGCGCGGGGCGGTCCGGCGTGGACCGTCCTGCGCGGCGCGCGCGCCGTAGTCTCGTATATGAACGCCGTACTGGGCGGGCAGGACTATGCGCGCTACGTCGAGCATCTGCGCCGCAACCATCCCGATCGGCCGATCCCCTCGGAACGGGATTACTGGCGCGAGCGGCACGACGACGCCGCCCGCAACCCCGCCAACCGCTGCTGCTGAGCACGTGGTCGGCTCGCCGGAAATACGGGATAGTGAGCTATCAGCACATAATCAGCAATCAGTGTCATAGCAATCGCACACCGCAGTGCAACGCACGCACTCGGGGGAAGGTGACTGATTTCCGCTAGCGCGGATCGACGCGGACTGACATGGTGGACAGCGTGAGTGCGAACCGTCTGGACTTCGA
The DNA here is from genome assembly GCF_054782435.1 of Nocardia thraciensis. Classification (NCBI taxonomy): domain Bacteria; kingdom Bacillati; phylum Actinomycetota; class Actinomycetes; order Mycobacteriales; family Nocardiaceae; genus Nocardia; species Nocardia thraciensis. The sequence continues at coordinate 40,825 of NZ_BAAGSM010000043.1, read as the reverse complement.
GCGCTGTTACCGTGCTGTGGCGACCCGCGATGCCCGTTTCGACGGTCAGTTCTTCACCGCGGTGCGGACGACCGGAATCTACTGCCGCCCATCGTGTCCGGCTATCACTCCGAAGCGCGCGAATGTCACGTTCCTGCCCACCGCGGCGGCCGCGCAGCAGTCGGGCTTCCGGGCCTGCCGCCGCTGCCTGCCCGATGCCGCGCCCGGTTCGCCGCTGTGGAACACCCGCGCCGATCTGGCCGCGCGCGCGATGCGGCTGATCGCCGACGGCGTGATCGAACGCGGCGGGGTACCGGCGCTGGCGGGCTCGCTCGGCTATTCGCAGCGGCAGCTGACCCGCGTGCTGACCGCCGAACTCGGGGCCGGGCCGCTCGCGCTGGCCCGCGCCCACCGCGCACACACCGCCCGCCTGCTGATCCAGACCACCCGAATGCCGATGTCCGACATCGCGTTCGCGGCGGGCTTCGCCAGCATCCGGCAGTTCAACGACACCGTGCGTGAGGTGTTCGCGGTCAGCCCGACCACCCTGCGTGAGGAGGCGCGGCGGCTGCGCGGCGACACCCTGCCCGCCACCAACGGCATGCTCACGCTGCGGCTGCCGTATCGCGAACCGCTGGACACGTCCTGGCTGGAATGGTTCCTGTCCTCGCACGCGGTGCCCGGGCTGGAGCTGTGGGAGGACGGCACCTACACCCGCGCCCTGCGTACCCCGCACGGACACGCGACGGTGCGGCTGAGCGTCCACACCGGACATGTGCGCGCGGGCCTGGCGCTGCACGATATGCGCGATCTGGCGCCGACGGTGGCGCGGCTGCGGCATCTGCTCGACCTCGACGCCGACCCGATCGGCATCGACGAGGCGCTCGACACCGGATTCCGGGGCGGCGGCACGGCGGTGACGCCCGGCATCCGGGTCCCCGGCTGCCTGGACGGGCCGGAGTTGTTGCTGCGCACCATGATCGGGCAGCAGATCTCGGTATCGGCGGCCGCCACCCACACCGCGCGCCTGGTCGACGCGCTCGGCGAGAGCGTCAACGGTCCGGTGCCGCGACTGTTCCCGACCGCGGAGGCCATCGCCGACCGCGGCGCCGAGGTGCTGACCGGCCCGGCCCGGCGGACCGCCTCCATCCTGTCGGCCGCCCGCGCGCTCGCTTCCGGCGACCTGTCGCTGCACGCGGGGCGCACGACGGGCGATGTGCGGCGGGACCTGCTGGCGCTGGACGGCGTCGGGCCGTGGACCGCCGACTACGTGGCCATGCGGCTGCTCGCCGATCCGGACATCCTGCTGCACACCGACCTGGTGGTGCGGCAGGGGGCGTCCCTGTTCGGGATCGACCTGACCGATACCGCGCGCTGGGCACCGTGGCGGTCCTACCTGTCCATGCATCTGTGGAAGCGCGCGCTGACCGAGCGCACGGCGCCCGCGATCGCCACCAACGGCTCTGTGAAAGTGGGTGTACGGCAGTGACTTCCGCCGATTACGCGACGGTCTCGACCCCGATCGGGCCGTTCACGACGCTCGCGGACCATGAGGGCGCCGTGCTCGCCTCAGGGTGGACGACCGATGCCGATGAACTCCGGGATCTGGTGCATCCGCGGTTGCGCCCGACCGAGCTGCGGCGGCGCGAATCCCTCGGCGCGGTCACCCGGGCGGTCGAGAAGTACCACGCCGGTGAGGTTTTCGCGATCGACGACATCGCGGTGCGGCAGGTCTCGGGCCCCTTCCTCGTGCATGCCTGGGAGGTGCTGCGCAAGGTTCGGTCCGGAGATCCCGTGACCTACACGGCCTTCGCGAATCTGTCGGGCCGCCCCGAGGCGGTGCGCGCCGCCGCCAACGCCTGCGCCCGCAACGCCGCCGCCCTCTTCGTCCCCTGCCACCGCGTACTACGCACCGACGGCACGCTGGGCGGCTTCCGCTGGGGCCTCCCGGTCAAACGCTGGCTCCTCGACCACGAGGCCCGGAGCGAGTAGCAGCGCGCTTCATACGATTGTCTGCAGGCGGGAGCCTGTCGACTCGCGGAGGACGTGGAGGCGACTGGGGATGCGCTGGCGCATCTCGTCGACGTGACTGACGACGCCGACAACCCTTCCACCGGAACGCAATTCGTCGAGGACTCCCATGACGGCGTCGAGGGTGTCGGCGTCGAGGCTGCCGAAGCCCTCGTCGATGAACAAGGTGTCGAGTACCAGGCCGCCGGATTCCGCGGCCACCACATCGGCCAGGCCCAGCGCCAAAGCCAGTGAGGCCATGAAGGTTTCGCCGCCGGACAGCGTCTTGGCGGGGCGGACCGCGCCGGTGTAGTCGTCGCGAATGTCGAGCCCGAGCCCGCCGCGGCGGCCGCGCGGCCCCGCCACGTCGGAGTGCACGAATTCGTAACGGCCACCGGACATCCGACCCAGCCGCACGGAGCCGGCCACCGCGACCTCCTCCAGACGCGCAGCCAGCACATAGGAGCGCAGCGACATCCGGCGATTGTTCTCGCCACGCCCGGCCACCACCTCGGCCAGGCCCGCCAGCTCGTCGTGGGCCTGCTGCGCCGGAGCGATGCGGTCCACCGCCGCCCACAGCTGCCCGCCCAGTTCCTCCAACTGCGCCACGCGGCGGGACGCCTCGGCATGCGCCGCCACCGCGACGTCCAGGCGGGTACGCGCCCGGGCCACCTGGCTTTCCATCGCCTCGAGATCGCCCGGCTCGGTGTCGGCGGCGGCCTGGATCTCCGGTTCGGCCAAGACCGCCTCGGCGTGCGCCCGGGCGCGGTCGGCGGCCACCAGCTCCGCCTCGATCTCGGCCTGCCGCTGCGCGGTGCGGGTCGCGGCGTCCACCACCTTGGCGTATGCCGCGAGGACGGCGTAATCGGCATCGCCGACGACTTCCACCTCCGTGGTCAGCGCGGCTGCGCGAGCGAGCTGTTCGACCCGCCGCGCCTGCGTGCCGACCTGATCACGGGCCGTATCGGCCTCGGCGCGGGCGGTGCGCAGTTCGGCGGCGTCGCGGACGAGTGCCTCGAGGCGGGCGCGACGGCGCTCCACCGTGCCGTCGCCGCCGGCCGCCTCCCGCAGCCGTTCGGTCAGCTCGGCCAGCCGCCGGTCGGCGGCCAGCATGCGCTCCTGCACTGCACTGCATCGGCTTTCGAGGTCGCGCAGTTCGTCCTGCAGCCGGGTCTCGTCGGTGCGCAGACGGGCCAGTTCGACCGTGAGATCGTCGTGCCGGACCGCCGCGCGGCCCGCGGCCTCGTGTCGCTCGGTGGCGGCGTTCAAGGCGGCGGCCAGTTCCGCCCGGTCGCCGTCGCCGCCGCGCTCGATCAGCACCTCGATCTGGCGTTCCAGCTCCGTGCAGCGGGCCAGTGCCTGGTCGCGAACGGCCTCGGCGGCGCGCTCGTTCGCCACCGCCCGCTCCTCGTCGTCTCGCGTGGCGGCCGCATCCGCCGGGCGTGCGGGCGCCGGATGCTCGACGCCGCCGCATACCGCGCAGGGCTGGCCCTCGGCCAGCGCTCCGGCCAGTTCGGCGGCCATTCCCGCGAGCCGCCGCTCCCGCACGTCGAGGGTGCGTTCGCGGGCGTCGACATGTGCGGACCTGGCCTCCTCGTAGTCGGCGCGCGCCCGCGTCGCTTCCGTTCGGCGACGGACCAGTTCGATCGCGGCGGCCGCGGCGGTGCGCAACCGCTCGCATTCCGCGGCCAGGCCCGGCAGCCCGGCCATCGCATCGGCCGCCTCGCGCAGCCGCACCTCGGCGGTCCGGATGGACTCGGGCAGTTCCGCCCGCCGGACCGAGAGCTTCTCGATGCGGCCGGTCAGCTCCGCGTATTCGGTGCGCAGACTTGCCAATTCGGCCGTCAACACGCTCGCCGACTCCGCATCGGCCCGCACCTCGTCCAGCGCCCCGATCCGCGCCGACCACCGCTGCGCGGCCGGTTCCAGGCCGTATTCGGCCGAGGAATCGGGCGCGGGTTGGGCAACGTCGTCCGGGGGCGGCTGTGCGGGCATGAAGCTGTCGAGCGAGAACAGCTCCAGCTCGACGGGCCCGGACAGGCTTACGGCCTCCGCTGCGGCCGCCGCACGCCTGGACCTGCTCGCGGCCCGCCCGGAATTGCCCGCCGCCGGGCCGGTCCCGACCGTCGTCCGACCGGACCGATCCGCGGTCTGCTCGGAGTCCCCGGCCGACCCGGGCCGCCCCCCGAAACCCGTTTCGCCCGTGCCGTTTTCATACCTCGCGGTCGGCACCTCTGGCGCCATCGCGAGGAGGTCGTCTGCCAGCGCGGTTCCGGCGAGTTCGGCCGCCGCGAGATCGGCTGCGGCCCAGACGGTTCCCTCGAGTTCCAGACTCGGCGGCTCGAGCAAGCGGGCCGCCAGGCGTTCGGCGGTCGTGCGGGCCTCGTCGGTGCGGCGCCGCAGCACACCCGCGGCCGAGCGCGCCTCGGTGAGGGCCGTGGCGACCGGTTCGGCGCGGCGGGATCGGTCGAGTTCGGCCGTCAGCTGGGCGCGGCGGTCGGCTCCCGCCGCGTGCTCGTCGAGTTGGGCGCGGGCGGCCGTCAGTCGACGCCGCAGCTCCCGCAGGCGACGCTGCTGTTCGGCGGCGTTCTGGGCGCGGGCGGAATCCTGCTGGCACCGTTGGAGTTTCGTCGCGGCGGTGGTCAGGTCGGCGCGGGCGGTCGTCAGCAGCCGCTGCGACCAGTCGACGGCCTCCAGCGGACCGACGGTTTCCGTGGCGCCCGCACCGGCGGCGACGCCCACCTGGGCGATCAGCCGGTCGATGCTCAGCCGCTGCGCCTCCAGGTCGGCGCCGCTGTCCCGCCGCCGCTGCGCCAGCCACTGTTCGGCGGTGCCGAAACGCTCTGTGTCGAAGAGCTTTTCGAGCAGCTTCTCCCGGTCCTCGTTGTCCGCCTGCAGGAATCGCGCGAAATCGCCCTGCGGCAGCAGGACGACCTGGAAGAACTGATCGGCGCTCATGCCGAGCAGGCGGTTCACCTCGTCGCCGATATCCGGTATGCGGGAAAGGTTCCGGCCGCGCCCGTCCAGCCATTCCAGCGTCGCGGCGGCCTGTTCGGTGGCCCAGCCGGTGCCGCGCTTCTTCGGCCGCTGGAACTCCGGCGAGCGGACCAGGCGCAGGCGGCGGCCGCCGAGCGTCGCCTCGAGCGTGACTCGCGGCGGCGTCTGCGGGTCGGCGTGGTCGGAATGCAGCCGCTTGCTCTCCCCGCGCGGCCCGGGCACCCGGCCGTAGAGCGCGAACGCGATCGCGTCCAGCACGGTGGTCTTGCCCGCGCCGGTCTGCCCGTGCAGCAGGAACAGCCCGTCGGCGCCCAGTTCATCGAAGTCGACGACCGCGGTCTCGGCGAAGGGGCCGAAGGCCGTCAGCTCCAGCCGATGCAGCCTCATGCCGACAGCTCGCCGGTCACGGGTGCGACCGCCTCGGATTCACGTTCGGCGACGGCCGCGACCAATGCGCGCTCCACCCACTGCATTTCGCCCGGCGTGGGGTCGCCGCGAACGTCGGTGAGGAAGCTGCGCGCCACCTCGGTATCGCGTCGGCCGTGCACGCGCTCACGGTAGCGCAGCTCCGGATTGCCCTCGGGCCGAGACCATTCCACGTGCACGGCGTGCGGGAATCGGGTCCGCAGGCGGCGCAGCGCGTCCACCGGGCGAGCGTGGTCGGTCAGCGTCGCCGAGACGTAATCGTCCTCGGCCGCAGCGTGACCGGGGTCGTCGAGCAGTTCCTCGAGAGTGCCGGTGAGCTGGGACAGCGCACGCACCTGGGGCAGATCGTGGCGCACGACCTCCGTCAGGCCGTCGCCGTCGAGGTCGAGCACCCAGACGGCCTTGCGATGTGAGCGCTCGGCGAACGAATACGGCAGCGGCGAACCGGAATAACGCACGGACTCCGACAGGGTCTGCGGCGAGTGCAGGTGGCCCAGCGCCACGTAGTCGACGCCGTCGAAGGCGCCCAGCGGCACCGTCTCCACACCGCCGACCGAGATGGACCGCTCCGAACCCGTCGCCTCGCCGCCCACCACGAACGCGTGGGCGAGCACCACCGACCGCGGAGTTCCGCGCTCGGCGAGATCGGCGCGCACGCGCGCCATGGCCGCGTCGAGAATCTCGGCGTGCGAACGCGCCTCGGGCACCCCCAGCTCCGCGCGGGTGATCTCCGGCTCCAGGTAAGGGATGCCGTAGCAGGCGATCTCGCCGAACTCGTCGGACAGCAGCACCGGCCGCCACATATCGCTCACCGCGGTGCGCAGATGCAGCCCGCCCGCCGCCGCGAAGCTACCCAGCGCGCCCAGCCGGGTGGGCGAATCGTGGTTGCCGGAGGTTGCCACGATCACCGCCCCCGCCGCGCGGATCGCCTCGAATCCACGGTTGCACACCGCGATCGCGTCGGCACTCGGTATCGACCGGTCGTACACGTCACCCGGCAGCAACACCGCGTCCACCCGTTCGGCGGCCACGAGCTCGGCGATGGATTCCAGCGAACGTGCTTGATCGGCAAGCAGATCGACGCCGTGGAACGTGCGCCCGATATGCCAGTCCGACGTATGCAGCATCCGCATGCCGCGAAACCGTAGCCCCTCCCACCGACAGAGACGAAACCGCCAGGCCGACCCCTCACCAACCTGTCCCAAAATCGCAGGAACCGCCCATCGTTTGCCCGCTTCCCCCTACTTGTCGGTGCCATGCGGCACCATCTGCATCTATGACCGCACCGATGCTGTTTGCGCTGCTGTTGGTGTTCGCCGCCGGGTTCGGACTCGGCTGGCTGGGGCATGCCGCGCGGGCGGGACAGCGCGCGGCGGCGGCCGAGGCGCAGCTGGCGGCGCTGCGCGATAACGAGAAGATGCTGCGGCAGTCGTTGAGCGCGGCGAACGAGGATGCGGCGCGGCGCAATTCGCATGCGGTAGGCACACTGGTGGAGCCGCTGCGGGAGGCGGTCGGCGCGTTGAATCAGCATCTGCGGCAGGTCGAGCACAACCGCATCAACGCCTATTCCGGCCTACGGGAACAGGTGGCGGGCATGCAGCGCGTCTCGCATCAGCTGTCCTCGCAAACCGGGCAGCTGGTGTCCGCGCTGCGGGCGCCACAGGTGCGCGGGCGCTGGGGAGAGATTCAGCTGGAGCGGGTGGTGGAGCTGGCCGGCATGTCGCGGCACTGCGATTTCGACACGCAGGTCAGCGGCTCGGGGCAGGACGGCGGGGTGCGGCCCGATCTCGTGGTGCGGCTGGCGGGCGGCCGCCAGATCGTCGTCGACGCCAAGGTGCCGCTGACCGCCTACCTGGACGCCACCACCGAGGACGATCCGCGGCTGCGGGGCGAACAGTTGGCTCGACACGCCAAACACCTGCGCGCGCATGTCGATCAGCTCGCCGACAAGGCGTACTGGACGGCATTCGACCCCGCTCCGGAGTTCGTGGTGCTCTTCGTCCCGGGCGACCCGTTCCTGGATGCGGCGCTGACGGCCGACTCGGGGCTGCTCGAGTACGCCTTCGGCCGGAACGTGATCCTCGCGACACCGACGACGCTGATCGCGCTGCTACGCACGGTCGCGTTCGGCTGGCGTCAGGAGGCGCTGTCCCGCGATATGGCTACGGTCCAGCAACTGGGCCGGGAGCTGTACGCGCGCCTGGGCACGACGGGCCGCCACCTGGATCGGCTGGGTGCGCAGCTGGGGAAGGCCGTGGACGCCTTCAACCACACCGTCGCGGCGGTGGAGTCGCGGGTGATGGTCACCGCCCGGCGGCTGCACGAGCTGGAGATCGGGGATCGGGAGGTTCCGGCAATCGGCCGTGTGGAGTCCTGGCCGCGCGCGGTCGGACTGGCCGAGACCAGCGAGTAAGCCGTTCATCCGCCCGGCGTCGAGACACGTTTCGGCCGCGGCAGATAGTGTGCTTTACGTGGTAGCTACCCAAGGCGAGCGATCCGAGGTGCCCGCATCGCACCGCTCGATCATCCCGTCGGTGCCCGGTGTTCCCGCCGGCGCGGCGGTGTTGATCGCGGTGGCCTGCACTTTTATCGGGTTCTTCATCGATGCGGGCAGCAGCGGCAAGGAGCTGACCCGGACGTTCTCGGTCTGCTACATCGTCGGCTGTGTGCTGGCGGCACTGGTGGTTCGCTACCGCGGCCTGTTCACCGCGATGGTGACGCCGCCGCTGCTGCTGTTCGTGTCGGTCCCGCTGGCCTATCAGCAACTACTCGGGCGCACCTCGACCTCGGTGAAGGATATCCTGCTGAATCTGGCGATTCCGCTGGTGAACCGGTTCCCGACGATGGCGTTGGCCACCATTCTGGTGCTGCTGATCGGCGGCGGCCGCGTGCTGATGCATCGGCGGGAGGCGCAGGACACCGGCGGCGCCCGCGCCCGCAAGAGCACGACTCGCGGGCCGCGTCCCGGCGATCGCGCCCGCCGGACCCGACCGGGCTCTCAGTCCGATACGCTCCGCCGCCGCGCGCGCTCGTCGCGGCCGACCCCTGCCGATGTGGACCCCGACCCTTCCCCGGCGCGGTCGAATCGCCGGACCTCGGGGCGGGTCGCGGAGCGGCCGCCGCGCGTCTCAGCGGCCCCGGCGTCCCCCCGGGCCTCCGATCGCGCCGCGGCGGCCGAGCCGCCCCCGCGTCGCGCCCGTCCACAGCGCAATGGCGACGTTCCGCCGCATCCGCGCCCGAACGTCCGCTACCGCGACCGCGATTCCGGCCGCATCGAGCGCTGACCCACGGCTGCCGCAGGCCCGCTCCGCGCATCATCCCCACGCCGGGTTTGATCGCTCCCCCGCGAACGCCGTTACGCGCCAACCGCATCAGCGCCTCCGCATTTCCGGCATGCTTTTGGCCGGAATCTTCTCCCTGGTGGATTCCGGCCAAAAGCATGCCGGAAATAGGAGGGCAGCACACGCCAGAAGTAGGAGGAGCAGCGCGCGCCGGAACTCGGAGGGCAGCGCGCGCCGGAACAGGGAGGGCAGCACACGCCGGAACTCGGAGGGCAGCGCGCGCCAGAACTGGGAAGGCAGCACACGCCAGAAGTGGAAGGCAGCACACGCCAGAAGTGGGGAGGGCGCATGCCGGACACAGGTGAGCGCGGTAGCGGTGGATGGACGGTGGGCTTCGGGCTCTGGGGGCTCAGCGGCGGGCGGCGCGCAGTTCGCGGGGCAGTGCGAAGACCAAGGTCTCGTTGGCCGTGGTGACCGGCTGGACCTCGCCGTAGCCGTGTTCGGCCAGCAGGTCCAAGACGCCGCGGACCAGGAGGTCGGGCACCGAGGCGCCGGAGGTGACGCCGATGGTCCGCACGCCCTCGAACCACGCCGGGTCCACCTCGCGGGCGAAGTCGACCAGGTACGACGCGCCGGCCCCCGCGCCGAGAGCGACCTCGACCAGGCGCTTGGAATTGGAGGAGTTGCGCGAGCCGACCACGATCACCAGATCACACTCCGGCGCCATCGCCTTCACCGCGGTCTGGCGGTTGGAGGTGGCGTAGCAGATGTCGTCGCTCGGCGGGTCCTGCAGGTTCGGGAAGCGCTCCCGCAGCCGCTGCACCGTCTCCATGGTCTCGTCCACCGACAGCGTGGTCTGCGACAGCCAGATCACCTTGTTCTCGTCGCGCACGGTGACCGCGTCGACCGACTCGGGGCCGTCGACCAGCTGGACGTGGTCGGGCGCCTCACCAGCGGTGCCCTCCACCTCCTCGTGGCCCTCGTGGCCGATGAGCAGGATGTCGTAATCGTCGCGGGCGAAGCGCTTTGCTTCCTGGTGCACCTTGGTCACCAGCGGGCAGGTGGCGTCGATGGTGTGCAGGTTGCGGGCGGCGGCCGAGGCGTGCACCGCAGGCGACACGCCGTGCGCGGAGAACACCACGGTGGCCCCCTCGGGCACCTCGTCGGTCTCGTCGACGAAGATCACGCCGCGCTCGCGCAGGGTCTCCACCACGTGCCGGTTGTGCACGATCTCCTTGCGCACGTAGACCGGGGCGCCGTGCTTTTCCAGCGTGCGCTCCACGGTCTCCACCGCGCGGTCCACACCGGCACAGTAGCCACGCGGTTCGGCGAGCAGCACGCGTTTGGCCGCGCCGGTCTCACCCGACCCGGCCGACCGCGCGATTCCTACATTCAACGGGATAGCCGAGGACATGTCCCACAGCTTACGTGCGCGCCATGCGACTCGCCCACCAGGCGGCCTGCCGACAACACCCCCGACCACGGCTGATTTAGTGGAGACATGGGTAATTCTCCCGGCCCCACCCTTTGCATCACACCGCGTTTCGGGCACGCTATGACCATGTTTCGACCGCCGTTCATCGCCCGCGTTGCCGCCGGGGCAGCCGTGTACGCCCTCGAGGAATCCCGTCGGCTACCCACTGCGGCAGTGAATTTCCCGATCACCGCCATCAGCCAGCTGCTGCAGACGACCATGCACGCGCAGCAGTTCGTGACCAGCCTCGCCCTGAAAGGTGATGCCGTCTTCGACCGTTTGGCCAATCGCCCGGTCGAACAGCCGGAATGGGCCACCTTCGACGAGGACCTCGAGCCCGAGCCAACCGTCGGCTCCCCCTTCGATTCGGCCCACGTGAGCCGTTTCGACATGTTCTCCGAGCCCGAGCCCGAGCCGGAACCCGCCGCCGCACCCGAACCGGCCCCCGAACCCGAACCCACCGCGGCCGAATCAGTCACCGTCGCAACGGCTTCCAGCAACGGCAGCGTCGAGGTGATCGAGCCGGAGGTCGCCGCCCGCTACGACTACACCACTATGACCCTGGCGCAACTGCGCGCCCGCCTGCGCATGCTGAGTGTCGAAGATCTCACCGCCCTGCTCGCCTACGAGCAGCAGACCCGCGACCGGGCGCCGTTCGTGACCATGCTGACGAACCGGATCGCCACCGTGCAGGCCCAGTGACGGAGCGCGGCGGCGCTGAGCAGGCCGCGCATCGCCCTGCGAACTCGGCCGAGCAGCCGTGGCCGGTGCGCAGCATCGCGATCAAGGTCGCGCAGTGGATCGAGCGCCTCGGCAGCGTCTGGGTGGAGGGTCAGATCACCCAGATCTCGCTGCGGCCCGGCGCCCGCACCGCGTTCCTGGTGCTGCGCGATCCGGCCGCCGACATGTCGCTGTCGGTGACCTGCGCGCCGGAGCTGCTGCGCGATTCGCCGGTGCCGCTGCAGGAGGGCAGCCGGGTCGTCGTGTACGGCAAGCTCTCCTACTTCACCGGCCGCGGCACGATCTCGTTGCGGGTCACCGAGATTCGGCCCGTCGGCATCGGCGAGCTGCTGGCCCGCATCGAGCGGCTGAAGGCGCTGCTGGCCGCCGAGGGCCTGTTCGATCCGCGCCTGAAGCGCCCGATTCCGTTCCTGCCCAAGGCGGTCGGCCTGATCACCGGCCGGGCCAGCGCCGCCGAGCACGACGTGCTGACCGTCGCCCGGCAGCGCTGGCCCGCGGTCCGGTTCGAGATCCGCAATACCGCGGTGCAGGGCCCGACGGCGGTGCCGCAGATCCTCGACGCGCTGGCCGAACTCGACCGCCATCCCGACGTCGAGGTGATCGTGCTGGCCCGCGGCGGCGGCAGTGTCGAGGATCTACTGCCCTTCTCCGACGAGACGCTGTGCCGCGCCATCGTCTCGGCCACCACACCGATCGTGAGCGCCATCGGGCACGAGCCGGACAATCCGATCGCCGATCATGTCGCCGATGTGCGCGCGGCCACCCCGACGGATGCCGCCAAGCGGGTCGTCCCGGACGCGGCCGCCGAACTGGCGCTGGTCCGCGAGCTGCGCGAACGCTCGGCCGCGGCCCTGCGCGGCTGGGTGCGGCGCGAATCGCGCGCCCTGGAGCAACTGCGCTCGCGGCCCGTACTGGCCGATCCGCTGCGCCTGCTGGAGCAGCGGCACCAGGAGGTCGAGCGATGGCGCACGGCCGCGCAACGCGCCGTCGACCATCTGCTCACCGCCGAATCCACCACCACCCGCCATCTGCGCGACAAGCTCACCGCGGTCGGCCCCGCGGCCACCATGGCCCGGGGATACGCGGTGGTGCAACGGGTTACGGGCCGGGAGCGGCACGTGATCCGCGCCGTGGCCGACGCGCCCCCGGGCAGTCAGCTGCGCATCCGGGTCGCCGACGGCGCGATCAGCGCCGCCACGCTGGGCAGTCAGGGTCTGGGCGGTTCACGAAATACGAAGGAGGCGAACGATGACCGACAGTGATCTCGCCGAGATCGCGACATTCGGCTACGAGCGTGCCCGCGACGAGCTCGTCAACGTCGTGAAGATGCTGGAGCAGGGCGGCATGGACCTCGACGATTCGCTGGCGCTGTGGGAACGCGGCGAGGCGCTGGCCACCCGCTGCGAGGAACATCTCGCCGGGGCCCGCAAGCGGGTCGAGGACGCGCTGTCGCGCCGCGATGCCGAAAGCGAGTAGTCCCATGGGTATCCGCCGCGCCGTTCCCGATCTGCGACCCGCCGATATGGCGCGCACCCGGGCCTTCTATCGGCAGCTCGGCTTCGAGGAGGTGATGGATCTCGGCTGGGTCGTCACGCTCGCTTCGCCGTCCAACCCGACCGCACAGATCATCCTCTTCGGCGCGAATGCCGAACAGCCGCAACCGAATATCAGCGTCGAGGTCGACGACGTGGACGCCGTCCACGAGACGATGGTGGCCGCCGGGGCCGAGGTGGTCTACGCGCTGCGCGACGAACCGTGGGGTGTGCGAAGGTTTTTCGTGCGCGACCCGGACGGCACGATCGTCAATGTCGTCAGCCACGGCTGAACCCGCGCTCAGCTGAGCATCCGCACCAGCCGGTCGTGGACCGTCCGCCAGCTGTCGGGACCGAGGTCGTGCTCGTTCAGCAATTCCAGCATCCGCACCACCTGCAGGGCCCGAACTCGCTGTACGAGAGCGGGTTCGGCCGGATCGATCCCCGCACCGTCCAGGAAGGCGGGGAACGCGGAGGTGAACACCTCGGGACCGGCGAAGCTCACCGACCACGCCCACCACGCCACATCGAACAGTGGATCGGCCAGCCGGACCGATTCGAAGTCCAGCAAGCCGGTGATCGAGGTGCCCTCGACGAGCACGTTCACCGGCGCGAAATCGCCGTGCGCGAGCACGGCCGGGCGGCCCTCGAACAGCTCGGGCAGTTCGACCAGAACCGACTCCAGCGCCTCGCCTTGTGCCGCCGAGAGCGCGGGCGCCAGGCATTCGGCCCACGCGTCGGCGCGCGCGGCGAGGTAGCGCGGGCGGGCCCACGCATCGTCGAGATCGAGATCGTCGCAGGACAATTCGGAGAAATCGGCGAGCATCGCCCCCATCGACCACGCCACGAGCGGAAACCGCGGCCCGCGCAGACCGGTCTCCGGACTGTCGGGCACCGGGACGCCGGGTAGCGCCTCGAACACGATCCAGGGCGGATCGGCGTCGAGGCCCGACTTGCGCACGCCCGGAATCGTAATTCCCTTGTCCGCGGCCGGTTTCCGCAGCGCGTCCATGACGCGCACCCGGCGCTCGCCGTCGGCCCGATGCCGGTAACGCTGCAGCACGACGCGGGTGTTGTCGGCGAGGGTCACCAGGTCGGTACTGTTCTGCGTGCCCCACTCGGCAGGTATCGAAGCGCTGACCTCTTGCCCTACCGTCTGCTCGAGCCAGCCGATATCCGCACGTTCCACTTGCCTGACGTTAGCGGGCGTACCCGGGCCCACGCCACGAAACGGCGCGCCCGCGGGCGGCGGACTTTCTACGGGGCGATCGGCTGGGCCGCGCCGACCGCGCCCGCCAGTGTCTTGTAGGCATCCTGATTCCCGGCGCCCTTGACCACCACCCGCACCGGCCCGAAGTCGGTGATCCAGGCCGGTTCGCTGCCCTCGACGTGATATACGGTCCAGGTGCGCTCGCCGACCTGCTGGGTGCCGCTGCGCGAACGGGTGTCCAACAGGTGATTCGCGAGCGCGTCGGCGGCGGCATTGGACTGCGACACCTGCATGTAGGTGCCCTGCGGTGTGATGAAGCCGACGGTGCTCACCGCTCCCCCGCCCGTACCGGAGACGGTGTCGCGGCTGCCGGAGTTGGGCTGCCAGTCGGCGGGCAGGGCGGGCTCGCGGATCGGGAACGGCAGCGTGCGCGCATCGTCGCGCAGGGCGGCGTGCGCGTCGAAGACCGGGATCTTGCCCGGCGTGGGGCCGTTCGCCGAGAAGCTGCACTGGCTGGCGATCGCGGCGATCACCAGGCAGATCAGCACCAGCGGAAGCAACGACCAGAACAGGTCCTTGTAATCGTGCTGACTGCGCGGCTTCTGGTACGACACGTCCCAAGTATCCACGCCCGCGGCCGCCCGCCACCGCACGGGCTCCCGCCTGGACGACGGACCGGATCATTACCGAAGTGGAACGCCAGTGCCTGATCGAGGCCGCGAACCGTCTGCGACAATTTGCCCAGCAGTAGACAACTCGAGGAGGCACCCCACATGACGGCACCCAAGCCCGCAACCAGCCGCCGTGAGGCCCCGGACCGCAACCTGGCACTGGAGTTGGTCCGGGTGACCGAGGCCGGTGCGATGGCGGCGGGCCGCTGGGTCGGCCGCGGCGACAAGGAGGGCGGCGACGGTGCCGCGGTGGACGCGATGCGCCAGCTCGTATCCACCGTGTCGATGCGCGGCATCGTCGTGATCGGCGAGGGCGAGAAGGACGAGGCGCCCATGCTGTACAACGGCGAGGAGGTCGGCGACGGCACCGGTCCGGACGTCGACTTCGCGGTCGACCCGATCGACGGCACCACGCTGATGTCGAAGGGTTCGCCCGGCGCCATCGCGGTGCTGGCGGTGGCCGAGCGGGGCGCGATGTTCGACCCGTCGGCCGTGTTCTACATGGACAAGATCGCCGTCGGCCCGGAGGCCGCCGACGTGATCGACCTGTCCGCGCCCATCGCGGAGAACCTGCGGCGGGTCGCCAAGGCCAAGGGCTCCTCGGTATCCGATCTCACGGTGTGCGTCCTGGACCGTCCCCGGCACACCCGCCACATCCAGGAGGTCCGCGACGCCGGGGCCCGCATCCGACTGATCTCCGACGGCGACGTGGCCGGGGCCATCGCCACGGCGCGCCCCGATTCCGGCACCGACGTGCTGATCGGCGTCGGCGGCACGCCCGAGGGCATCATCGCCGCGGCCGCCATGCGCTGCATGGGCGGCGCGATGCAGGGCAAGCTGGCGCCCAAGGACGACGAGGAGCGACAGAAGGCCATCGACGCGGGCCACGATCTGGACCGCATCCTGTCCACCGAGGACCTGGTCTCCGGCGAGAACGTCTTCTTCTGCGCGACCGGCGTCACCGACGGCGATCTGCTGCGCGGCGTGCGCTACTTCGGCGGCGGCGCGTCCACGCAGTCCATCGTGATGCGCTCGAAGTCCGGCACCGTGCGCATGATCGACGCGTATCACCGGCTCACCAAGCTGCGCGAGTACTCCTCGGTCGACTTCCTCGGCGACGAGCACGCGGTTCCGCCGCTGCCCTGATTCCGGCCGCGATGCTCGACGGCGAGTGGCTCGCCGCACTGACCCGGGCGGCCCGGGCGGCCGGTGCCGAGGGAGAACCCGAGGTGCTGTCCGACCGGGCCGACGGCCCGGTGGTCCGCGTGGGCGGCGTGGTCGCCAAGGCCCACCCCGCCGACACCGACGAGGCCGCACTGCGGACTCGCCTGTCCGTGGCTGGCAATCCACTGCTGCGAGACGTCCTGCTTCCCCCGCTGACGATCGGCGGCAGAGTACTCCGGCACCACTCCGGGCGGCCGATCACGGTGTGGCGGTACGGAACTCCGGTGGACCCCGACGATCCCGACGCGGCCCCGTGGGAACACGCCGCAGCACTACTCGCCCGGCTGCACACCGACTTTCCGCCCGAGGCATCGGGGCACTCGGCATCCGGGCGGCTGCCGATCGCCGGCGCCCCGGACCGGGTTCGGCGCGCCGTCTCCCGATTGCGTGCGGCGACGCACGCGCATCCGGCGGCGGCCGCGGTGGTGCTGCGCGCCCACGACGGGCTACCGGATCTGGAGAACACGCCGAAAGCGCTGGTGCACGGCGACTTTCATCTCGGTCAACTGGTCAGGGTGCCGGTCATCGGCGGTGAGAACCCCTGGCGTCTGATCGACGTCGACGACCTGGGCATCGGCGATCCGGTGTGGGATCTGGCCCGTCCTGCCGCGTTCTTCGCGGTAGGGATCCTCGAACCCGTTGCGTGGGAACGGTTCCTGGGCGCCTATCGACGCCGCGGCGGTGCCGCGGTGCCACCGCGCGGCAACGAGTGGGCGGTGCTGGACGTTCCCGCGCGGGCGCTGGTGGTCCAACATGCGGCACTGGCGGTGGTGAAAGCCGGTGCGGCCCTGGACGATCTCGGCACGGCGCTGATCGATGCGTGCGTGCGCATGAGCTAGCTCACGTATTGTAGTTGGCGCATATCGTCCGCCCTGCATACGCGCAGGAGAGCCAGGGAGTTCAGCCGCATGCACTGTCCTAAATGTCATGGTTCGATGCACACCTACAACCGCAGCGGGGTGCAGATCGAACAGTGCTCCAACTGCCGGGGGATCTTCCTGGACTACGGCGAGCTCGAGCACCTGACCCAGTTCGCCTCGGGCTATGCGGCGCCCCCGCCGCCCGCGGCGCCCGCACCCGGGTGGGGCGCGCCACATCACGGCTACGGCCACGGGCACGGCCACCACCGCAAACGCGGGTTCGGCCACATGCTGTTCTCGTCCTGACCGGCGCCGCGAGCCAGGCACACCGGCCGCGCCGAGAGCCGGGATATTCCCGCCGACCCGCGCCGCCGGTGTGCGAAAGCCCTCAGGCGTGGCAGCCCACTCCGGCCGCGCGCGGGCTTAGGGTCGGAAGTATGAGCGACGACCAGACGCAGTACCGCATCGAACACGACACCATGGGCGAGGTCCGCGTTCCGGTGAACGCGCTGTGGCGGGCGCAGACGCAGCGAGCGGTGGAGAATTTCCCGATCAGCGGCCGCGGCCTGGAGCGCGCCCAGATTCGCGCGCTCGGCCTGCTGAAGGCCGCCTGCGCGACGGTGAACAAGGATCTGGGACTGCTCGACGCCGCCAAGGCCGACGCGATCGTCGCCGCCGCCACCGAGATCGCCGACGGCCGCCACGACGGCCAGTTCCCGATCGACGTGTTCCAGACCGGCTCGGGCACCAGCTCGAACATGAACGCCAACGA
This sequence comes from Nocardia thraciensis, assembly GCF_054782435.1. Lineage (NCBI taxonomy): Bacteria > Bacillati > Actinomycetota > Actinomycetes > Mycobacteriales > Nocardiaceae > Nocardia > Nocardia thraciensis. Next base: position 23,648 of record NZ_BAAGSM010000043.1, on the reverse strand, counting down.
GGTCATCGCGAGCCTGGCGGCGGGGAGCGGAACCACCGTGCACCCCAACGACGACGTGAACATGTCGCAGTCGTCGAACGACACCTTCCCCACCGCAACGCATCTGGCCGCTACCGAGGCCGTGGTGACCGACCTGATTCCCGCCCTCGAGCATCTGCGACTCCGACTGCTGGACAAGGCGACCGAGTGGCGCACGGTGGTGAAGTCGGGCCGCACCCATCTGATGGACGCGGTGCCGGTGACCCTGGGGCAGGAGTTCGGCGGCTACACCCGGCAGGTCGCGTCCGGGATCGAGCGGCTGATCGCCACGCTGCCCCGGCTCGGCGAGCTGCCGATCGGCGGCACCGCGGTCGGCACCGGGCTCAACGCGCCGGAGGGCTTCGGCACGAAGGTCGTCGCGGAACTGCGGAAGTCGACCGGGCTCGACGAATTGTCCGAGGCGCGAGACCATTTCGAGGCGCAGGCGGCCCGCGACGGACTGGTGGAGGTCTCCGGCGCGCTGCGCACCGTCGCGATCTCACTGACCAAGATTGCCAACGATATTCGCTGGATGGGTTCGGGCCCGCTGACGGGCCTGGGCGAGATCCAGCTGCCCGATCTGCAGCCGGGATCGTCGATCATGCCGGGCAAGGTGAATCCGGTACTGCCCGAAGCGGTCACGCAGGTGGCCGCACAGGTGATCGGCAACGATGCCGCAATCGCATGGGGCGGCGGCAACGGCGCATTCGAATTGAATGTCTACATTCCGATGATGGCGCGCAATGTGCTCGAATCGATCCGCCTGCTGGCCAATGTCTCCCGGCTGTTCGCCGATAAATGCATCACGGGGCTGACCGCCGACGTCGAGCGACTGCGTCGACTGGCCGAATCCTCGCCTTCGATCGTCACGCCGCTGAATTCCGCCATCGGTTACGAGGAGGCGGCCGCGGTGGCGAAGGAGGCGCTGAAGGAGCACAAGACGATTCGCCAGGCGGTTATCGATCGGGGCCTCATCGGGGACAAGCTCTCCGAGGAAGAACTCGACCGGCGTCTCGACGTACTGTCGATGGCCAAGGCGGACGAGGGGAAGTAGCCCCGAACAAACCGGTGCGCAGGTATCACCGCAGCTGGGCGACGGTACCTGCGCATCTCGGTATCAGGTGTGTCACACGCCGAACAGGGTCCTTACGAAGGCCCAAGCGCCTTCGCCGAAGTCCAGCAGTGCGCCGACGATGTCGAGAACCATCGGTCTCTCCTTTCTTACATCCGCTCATCGAGCGGCTACTTGGCTAATCGCAGGCAATGCTCACTGTGTTTCATCGAATTTCGGCGGTGCGATGATTCCCCGGTCAATGCAAGAATGGACGGACGACCAATTCATTCGGCGGCGACGGCCTCCGCCTCGTAGTCCCGCAGATCGATATCGTTGGACATCTTGTCCCCCATCTTGGACATCACCGCGAAGAGCGGCGACCGCAGGAACCAATTGCGCGCCTGAATGCCGAGCGCGGTCTTCGGCGCGAGGAAGGGACCGGGGCTGGTCTTCCCCGCATCCTTGGCGTAGCGGCGCATGATCTCGTCGTACCGTGCGAAGGCCGCCGCATGGTCACCCGCCGCGGCCGCCAACTCCCCGGCGAGAACGTAGGCACCCACCACCGCGAGCCCGGTTCCGAACCCGCCCAACGTATTTCCGTATGCGGCATCGCCGAGCAACGCCACGCGGCCCCGGGTGTACCCGTCCTTCACCATCACCCGGCTCAGCGAGTCCATGTAGAAGTCGTCGAGCCCCGGCAGTTCCGCGAGCATGCGCGGCACCGGCCCGCCGACACCGGCGAACATATCCGTCACGATTCGCCGCTGCGCGGCGATATCGTCGCGGGCGTAGTCGAGTTCCGGCGCGGCGAACAGGTACATCTGCGGCGCCTTGGACCCGCCGTCGACCGCGAGCCGCCCCGGGGCGCTGAACGCGTGGGCGATGGCGCGCGCCCGGTCGACCGGATCGGCGTTACCCGCGGTCGATCCGGCGAGGCAGTAGTAGTAATCCAGGAACTTGACGTAGTCCCGCTCCAGCCCGAAGGCCAGCCGCCGGACCCGCGAGTGCACACCGTCGGCGCCGAAGACCAGATCGAAGGTTCGCGCGGGCGCCCGTTCGAACTCGACATGGACGCAGTCGGCCGTGTCGGTCAGCGCGGCGACGGAGTCGCCGAACAGGTAGTCGCAGGCGTCGGCCGTCCGCTCGTACAGGATCTCCGCCAGGTCCCCGCGCAGGATCTCCACGTCGCCACCGGTGAATTCGCCTGAGATACAAGCCAATTCCCGCCCCTGTGCGTCGACGTACAGCATATCGGTGCGCCCCGTCCGCCTGCGCTCGACCTCGGCGAGGATGCCCATGCGTTCCAGCACCGCGCGGTGGGTGCGGCCCTTGAAGTCCACCGCCTGACCGCCGGGCCGCGGCGCGGGCGCGCGCTCCACCACGGTGACGTCGAAGCCGTACCGGTCGAGCCAGTAGGCGAGCGACGGGCCGGCGATGCCCGCGCCCGAGATGAGGACGGTGGTTTTGCGCATGGCGCTTACTCCTTCGATAACTGCGTCTAGCGGACGCTGTCGACGGTTAATAGCGTATGGTGGACGCAGATTCTCGTCAAGCGCCGCTATCGGGAAGGATGGGAACCATGCCGACGCCGACCGCCCTCGAGCTGCTGTGGGGCACCCAGCAGCGACCCAAGCGCGGACCGAAGCCGACGCTGACCCTGGAGCGGATCGTCGCCGAGGCAATCGCGCTGGCCGATGCCGAGGGGCTGGCGAATCTGTCCATGCAGCGGCTGTCCGAGCGGCTCGGGTGCGCCAAGATGGCGCTGTACCGGTATGTGCCCGGCAAGGCCGAACTGACCGCGCTGATGCTGGACGCAGGTTTGGGCGAGCCGCCGAAAATCACGGCGGCGGAGCCGGATTCGACCGAGGAACCGTGGCGGGCGCGGCTGCGGGCATGGGCCATGACGATCTTCGACCGCTACCGCGCCCACCCGTGGAGCCTCGAACTCCTCCCCGGCCCCCGCCCGCTCGGCCCGCGCGAGGTCCAGTGGATGGAGACGGCGCTCGCGGCCATGTCCGGAACGGGGCTGACCGGCGCCGAGCGGCTCGATACCGTGGTGCTGCTGAGCGGCCACGCACGCAGCCTGGTCCAGCAGACCGCGCCCATGGGTTACGAGCGGGCCGAGGCGGAGCTGGCCCGCGCGGTCGGCGAGGTCATGTCCGCGCACGCCGACCGGTTCCCCGAGATGGTCGCCGCGTTCGCGGAATCGGATCAGAACGGCGGCCGGGAGGCCGCCCTGCACTACGGCATCGACCGCATACTCGACGGCGTCGCCGCGCTCATCGCCGCCCGATCTCACTGATCCCGCTCCCGGGACATTGGGAACCGACACGAAGTGCGCGAAACCGGAGTGGGAACACTCCCGGAGCGACCGCGCGACGCTTAGAGTCGGAACATGTCCGAGCTACCCGAGCTACAACAGGATGCGATCACCACCGTGCGCGAGTTCTTCGCGGCGCTCGAGATGGGCGCCGTGGACGAGGCCCTGGATCTGGTCGACCCAGACATCGTCTGGAAGAACACCTCACTGCCCGACGTCCGCGGGTCCGGGCGCGTCGGCGGCCTGCTGCGCGGGCTGAGCCGGCCGTCGTTCGGATTCCGCGCCGATATGAACCATATCGCCGCGGAATCCAACGGCTCCCCCGCCGCGGAGGGCAGCACGGTGCTCACCGAGCGCATCGACTACCTGCGCGCGGGGCCCGTGGAGATCGCCTTCTGGGTCTGCGGCACCTTCGAGATCGTGGACGGCCGAATCACCCTGTGGCACGACCACTTCTCCTGGGAGAACCTCCTGCGCGGCACCGCCGTCGGCCTCTGGCGCGCCATCCGCCGCTGACCCCCGAACAAGACGCGTCATCCCAGCGCGCCGCTCACCCCTCCAGCGCGCCGCTCGCCATCGCCGCGTACCGCTCGCCCCTCCAGCGCGCCCGCCATCGCCGCGCCCGCCATCGCCGCGCCCGCCATCGCCGCGCGCGGCTCGCACTTCCAGCGTGCCGCTCGTCATTCCGGCGTGCTTTTGGCCGGAATCAGGGGCGCAGGTGGGTCAATTCCGCTCGTGCCTGCTCGCCCGCGTCGCCGAAGTCGGTGCGGGAGAAGATATTCCAGCGTTCCAGGAGCGGGGTGAACACCAGTTCACCCGTGCGGGCCGAGTCGTAGATGCCCGCCTCGGCGAGCACCTCGGTGCTGTTGCGCCCGTCGGGCAGCGGGACCTCGGGGATGCTGAAGTCGGCGACCTGGTCGGCGATCGCGCGCACGGTCTGGTCCGGCGTCAGATCGAGCGCGGCGGCCACGAGATTGGCGAAGAACACCGACTGCAGTTCGTCGTCGGCCGCGATCCGCTCGGACATCGCGGTCACGATCGGACTCTCCTGCAGCGCGGCGGTGTTGCGGTGGCGCACCGCGGCGGCCGCCTCCTCGAAGGCGTTGGCGGCCAGCACATCCAGCAGATGCAGTGCGGGGCGCCGGAATCCGGCGGTCATATGCGCCATCCGCGCGCGCTCCAGCTCCACCGGATCGACAGCCCGCGTCACCATCAGGTAGTTGCGGATCATGATCTCGTGCCGGTTCTCCTCGGCCGTCCACCGGCCGACCCACCGCCACCAGGGACCGGTGCGCAGATACTTGCCGACCTCACGGTGGTAGGAGGGCAGGTTGTCGGCGATCAGCACGCTGACCGTCAGCGCCAGCTTCGCGACCTCGCCGAGCTCCGATTGCTCGGACTCCCAGTCCTTTCCACCGAGGAAGGCGAAGTTCCGCCCGTCGTCCCAGGGCACGTAGTCGTGCGGCTGCCAGCCGTCGGCCGCCTCGATGTGCCGCCGCAGGTTCAGTTCCACCTCCACCGCGAGTGATTCCAGCAACTCGCGGTCGGTCAACAGAGTTTGCACCCCGACAACCTACCGACTCGACAGCCGGAATGGGGACTCCAGCCGGGAACACGCAGACAATCCACAGCAACGGCCCCGGACACCTTGGGAGGTTTCCGGGGCCGAGGCGCGGACGGAACTTACTTCTCCGTCACCGTGGTCTTGCGGTCGGCGGCGTTCCAGCTGATGGTTCCGCCGGTGAATTCGCTCTCCTTGCCACCGGCGATGTCCTTCTCGTCGGTGGTGGGGTAGCCGAGCTTGCCGTTGACGCCGCCGTTGTTCTCCCATTCGACGCCGATGTCACCCCACACCACGTGCGGGCCGGTCTTCTCGCTCCAGCAGATCGAGCCGCCGGTGAACTCCTGGCACGTGCCACCGTCGGGCCCGTCCACCGATGCCTTCTCCGGCGCGCCGAGCGCGCCCTGGGCTCCGCCCATCTCGGTGTACTTGGCGAGGATGTTCCCGGAGACGGTGAATTCGCCGTTCGGCGTGGCGATCTTGGTCTCGGTCGCCGCTCCGGCCTCACCGCCCATCGCGTTCTCCGAGGTGGCGGCGGGCGTGGTGGTCGCCATGGCGCTCGTGGACGAGGCCGAGCTGTCGGAATCCTTGTTGTCGTCGTTGCTGCACCCGGCGAACGCCAGGGTCGCCGCAGCGAGCGCCATCGTGCAGGCAGCCGTACGTCGAGCGATGTGGTGCATGTCCTCAACCTCTCGAAAGTGGCTGCCGGTGGCGCCCGCGGGGGACGCCACCGGCAACTCAGGCCGGTGCCCGGCTATGGTTCGGCGAATCGAAGAACTTCGTCTGAAACCACGCCGAACAGGTATCCCGTCGAAATATACCCGTCAACCTGTGAGGCGAAACACATACCAGGGGTTTGCCGCGCTTACGCGTTGGGCCCGTACTCCTCCAACATCTCGGTCACCAGCGCGGCGATCGGCGACCGCTCGCTGCGAGTCAGCGTGACATGCGCGAAAAGCGGGTGCCCCTTGAGCTTTTCGATCACCGCGGCCACGCCGTCGTGTCGGCCCACGCGCAGGTTGTCGCGCTGGGCGACATCGTGGGTGAGCACCACGCGCGATCCGCTGCCCAACCGGCTCAGCACCGTCAGCAGCACGTTGCGCTCCAGCGACTGCGCCTCGTCGACGATCACGAACGAGTCGTGCAGCGAACGGCCGCGAATGTGGGTGAGCGGCAGCACCTCCAGCATGCCGCGCGACAGCACCTCCTCCATGACCTCCTGGCTCGCCAGGCCGTCGAGCGTGTCGAACACCGCCTGCGCCCAGGGGCCCATCTTCTCGCTCTCGGACCCCGGCAGGTAGCCCAACTCCTGACCGCCGACCGCATACAGCGGACGGAACACCACCACCTTGCGCTGAGAACGCCGCTCCAGCACCGCTTCCAGGCCCGCGGTCAGCGCGAGCGCCGATTTGCCCGTGCCCGCCTTGCCGCCCAGCGACACGATGCCGATGCTCTCGTCGAGCAGCAGGTCCAGCGCGATGCGCTGCTCGGCGGAGCGGCCGTGCAACCCGAACGCCTCCCGATCCCCGCGCACCAACTGCAGCCGCTTGTCCGGCGTCACCCGGGCCAGCGCGCTGCCGTTCGCGCCGAGTAACCGAATCCCGGTGTGGCAGGGCAGGTCCCGGGCCTCGTCGACGTCGACAACCGAGTCGGCGTAGAGCCGGTCGACGGCGTCGGGGGCCACCTCGAGTTCGGCCATGCCGGTCCAGCCCGAGGTGATCACGTCCTGCGCGTGGTACTCGTCGGCGTGCAGCCCGACCGAGCTCGCCTTCACGCGCATCGGGATGTCCTTGGACACCAGGGTGACCGAGTTGCCCTCCGCCGCGAGATTGAGCGCGCAGGCGAGGATGCGGGAATCGTTGGTGTCGGTGCGGAACCCGACCGGCAGCACCTCGGGATCGGTGTGGTTCAGCTCCACCTGGAGCGTGCCGCCCTCGGTGCCGATCGGCACCCGCTCGTCCAACCGGCCGTGCACCAGCCGCAGGTCGTCCAGCATGCGCAGGGCCTCCCGCGCGAACCAGCCGAGCTCGTGGTGGTGCCGTTTGCCTTCGAGTTCGCTGATCACGACCAACGGAAGCACCACGTGGTGCTCGCCGAAACGCGTGGCGGCCCACGGGTCCGACAGCAGCACGGAGGTGTCGATCACGAAGGTTTTCAGCCCGGATTTGTGGGCAGACTGCGAGGCGTGGGCTCCCTTTCCGGAGCGTGCGCTCTGAGTAGAGCGGGCTTTCGCCGAGGGAGCGATGACGGAGCGTGCATCAGTCACGGTGGGCTCCTTTGTTGTTCGCGCAGCACCCGCGCGAACGTTCTCGCTGGACCGGTCCGCCCAGGGGTCAAACGACCCGAGGGCCGGGCGCCGGCCCCCTCGCACTGAATATCTCAGCCACGATCAGGACCTCCCGTACGAGCCACACCGCCGCGGCCCGCACTCCCGACGTTACTGCGGATCCACGATTCCGGCTCCCGAGATCGCCAGCGTGTCGGTGAATATGTCGTTAACGCCGCGCCCGTTTACCCAGGCAGACGAAAACATATGCAGTGACGCACATCTCATTTCGGGCACACGGCGATCGGACTAGCGATCGGGAAGAAGCCGTTAGCGCTTCAGTTGCTCGAGGAGTACCGCCACCTGGCTGCGCTGCGGGTCGCGCACCGCGGTGACGAGGGTGACCGGCCCCTCGGCGGCCAGGTCGCGTAGCCGCTCCAACCCCCGCTGTGGGGCCTCGGCCGCGAGTTCTTCCCGATATCTGCGGCGGAACTCGGCCTCGCGATGCTCCGGGTCGGCATGGAACCAGCGGCGCAGATCGTCGGACGGCGTCACATCCTTCGCCCACTCATCGATGTGTGCCTTCTGTTTGCTGACGCCGCGCGGCCACAGCCGGTCGACGAGCACGCGCGTGCCGTCGGATGCCTCGGCGGGATCGTAGACACGCTTCACCCGGAAGCCGGGCCGCGGTTGCTGTGCCATGACTCCATGGCAGCACACATCCGGCCACGGCAGCTGCCCCCGCGCCGCCGCAGCGGATACAGTCGACGCATGGCCGATGTTCAGCAACTGGAGCAGCTGTCGTCCAAGGAGCTGCACGACCGCGCGGTGAAGTACGCGGTCCGGCACGGCGATGTGCGCTTCCTGTGGCGGCTGCTGGAGTCGATCCCGGCCGCCGAGGCCGCCGTCGGAAATGTCGGCGAGAGCGAGGCCGACATCAAGTACGTGCTGCCGATGCTCGACGACTACGTGCACTCCGGCGAGGGCGAGATCGCCGAGGTGCTCCGGCCGATGTACATCGAATACCTCGCCGAGCACGACTGAGCTCTTGACCTGGAGTGCGCTCCAAGTTCTAGCGTTGTCGCCATGAGCATTCGCCTCGGCTACCAGATGCCGAACTTCAGTCATGCGACCACGCCTCGCGAGCTGTTTCCCTCGGTGATCGCGCAGGCCCGGGCCGCGGAGGCGGCCGGATTCGACGCCGCGTTCGTGATGGACCATTTCTATCAGCTGCCGGTGCTGGGCACACCCGACGAGCCGATGCTCGAGGCCTACACCGCACTCGGCGCGCTGGCCACCGCCACCGAGCGCATCCAGCTGTCCACGCTGGTCACCGGCAATACCTATCGCAATCCGGCGATGCTGGCCAAGACCGTCACCACCCTGGACGTGGTGAGCGGCGGGCGCGCGGTGCTGGGCATCGGGGCGGGCTGGTTCGAGCTCGAGCACATCGGGTACGGGTACGAGTTCGGCACCTTCACCGAGCGGTTCCAGCGGCTCGAGGAGGCGCTGCAGATCATCCAGCCGATGCTGCGCGGACAGCGGCCGAGCTTCGACGGTGCGTGGTACCACACCCGCGACGCGATCAACGAGCCCCGCATCCGCGACGATCTGCCGATCATGCTCGGCGGTGGCGGCGAGAAGAAGACCTTCGCGATGGCCGCCCGCTTCGCCGATCACCTCAACATCATCTGCAACACTTCGGAACTGCCGCGCAAAGTGGCGGCGCTGCGTCAGCGCTGCGAGGAGGCCGGGCGCGATCCGCGGACCCTGGAGACCAGCTTCCTGGCCTTCGTGATCGTGGACGAGGACGGCGACCGGGCCCGCAAGCTACAGGAGGAACTGCTGCGGAAGCAGGCCGCGCAGGACCCGTCGGGCCTGCCGGTGCAGTCGCTGCGCGAGGGCCAGGCCGATCGCCAATTCGTCGGCACCCCGGACGATGTCGCCGAACAGATCCAGCGGCGGGTCATCGATCAGGGCGTGGACGGGGTGATCGTCAACATGGTCGCCAACGGACACGAGCCGGGCGTGCTGGAGCTGGCCGGGAAGGCGCTGAGCCCGCTGGTGCGCCAGGGCTGAGCCCCGGCCAGCTCGTCGGGTGGCGCGGTCACCACATCAATCACGACTGTCCCGCGTTTTGGCAGGCTGGCAGGCAACACGACCCGGTCGTCCTCAGCCGAGCAGGCGCCAGTCCTCCAGGCCCTCGTAGAGCGGGAAGTCCTGGGCCAGCTTGCCGACCCGGGCGCGCAGCGCGTCGAGGTCGGCGTCACCCTTCAGGGCGGTGGCGATGATGTCGGCGACCTCGGTGAACTCGGCGTCGCCGAAGCCGCGGGTGGCGAGCGCGGCGGTGCCGATGCGCAGGCCGGAGGTCACCATCGGCGGGCGCGGGTCGAACGGAACGGCGTTGCGGTTCACCGTGATTCCGGCCTCGTGCAGCAGGTCCTCGCCCTGTTTGCCGTCCAGCACCGAGTTGCGCAGATCCACCAGCACCAGGTGCACGTCGGTGCCGCCGGTGAGTACGGTGATGCCCTTCTCGGAGACGTCTTGGGCGTTGAGCCGCTCCGCCAGGATCTTCGCACCCGTCAGCGTGCGGGCCTGGCGGTCGGCGAACTCCGCGGTCCCGGCGATCTTGAACGCCACGGCCTTGGCGGCGATCGCGTGCATCAGCGGGCCGCCCTGCTGGCCCGGGAACACCGCGCTGTTGAGCTTCTTGGCGTAGTCCTGCTTGGCCAGGATAACGCCCGACCGCGGGCCGCCGAGAGTCTTGTGCACGGTGGAGGACACCACATCCGAGTGCGGGACCGGCGACGGGTGCAGCCCGGCCGCGACGAGCCCGGCGAAGTGCGCCATATCGGTCCACAGGTAGGCGTCCACCTCGTCGGCGATCTCGCGGAACGCCGCGAAGTCCAGATGCCGCGGGTACGCCGACCACCCGGCCACGATCACCCGCGGCCGCACCTCGCGCGCCTGCTTGCGGACCTCGTCCATATCGATGCGGTGGTCCTCCTTGCTCACCGCGTAGGCGTGCACCTCGTAGAGCTTGCCCGAGAAGTTCAACCGCATGCCGTGGGTGAGGTGACCGCCGTGCGCCAGATCCAGGCCCAGCAGCCGCTCGCCCGGATTCATCAGCGACATCAGCACCGCGGCGTTGGCCTGCGCCCCCGAATGCGGCTGCACGTTGGCGAACTCGGCGCCGAACAGCTCCTTGACCCGCTCCCGCGCCAGGTTCTCCACCACGTCCACGTGCTCGCAGCCGCCGTAGTAGCGGCGCCCCGGGTAGCCCTCGGCGTACTTGTTGGTGAGCACGCTGCCCTGCGCCTGCAGCACCGCGCGCGGCACGAAGTTCTCCGAGGCGATCATCTCGAGGGTATCGCGCTCGCGGGCGAGCTCGCCCGCCATCGCGGTGGCAAGCTCGGGGTCGAGTTCGGCGAGCGACTGGGAGTTGACAGAGGCGGCGGTCGTCTGGGTCACGAGCACAGTCTAAGTACCCCGTCATCGCGGCATGTTCTTGGCCGGGACCTCGCTGTGGATTCCGGCCGAGAGCATGCCGGAAACGAGGGTGGTGGGCATGGCTGAAGCGACGGTCGTGGGCATCTCGGAAGCGACCATGGTGGGCATGGCTGAAGCGGGCATTGGCGGCGGGTGCGGGCGATCCCCGTCTGACGGCCGGGTCGGCCCACCGCGGGTGGACGCCCGCACGGTCCCGGCCCTAGGGCATGCGGCGAACGGCGCCGGGTGTCAGCGGCTCGTCCAGCAGGCGCCGGAACCGCTCGGCCCGCTCGTCGGCGTCGGCGGCCCGGTCCAGCCAGCCGCCGAGCAGGCGATAGCCCTCGACGTAGGTGCTGATGTAGGCCCGCCACAGCGGCGAGGACAGGAAGCGCAGCGACTGCCGCGCCCGCTCGGGCGTTGCCAGACCCCAGCGCTGCAGGAATTCGGCGACCTCGTCGGCGTCACGGCGGCGGTCGTGCAGCAGCAGCGCCGCGTCCTGGCGCACCCCCAGCAGCTTCGCCGAGGCGGTCGAAAGTCGTTCCGCGCGTTCACCGTCGAATCGCAGCCCCAGATCCGTGTAGACCTCCTGCGCCCACCGCCCCCAGCCCGGCCCCACGATCGATCGCAGCGCCAGATCCGCGAGTCCCTCCGCCATCAGGCACTGCGGGGTGTTGACCAGGAACAGCGTCTGCTCGTCCTGCCCGGCCGCGACCAGCCCGGCCTCCTTGCGGCAGTGCTCGGTGTGATGGCCCGGATACGCCTCGTGCGCGATCAGCGCGGGCAGATGCGCCATATGCTGTTTGAGGTCGGCGTTGATCGCCACCCGCGACCGATAATTCCCCAGGTAGTAGTTGAATCCGGACCACGGCTCGTCGCCGACCACCTCGTATTCGACGGTCTCGTGGTCGGGCAGCGGATACCGCTCCCGCACCAGTTCGCGCAGCGCCCCCGAAAAGGCCTGGACGCATTCGCGCAATCGCTCCGGGGGAATCTCGTCCGCGCGGCGGTGCGCCGCCACCCGATCCGCCAGCGGGCCGTCACCGGGAAGCACCTCGTCCATCTGCCGGTGCGCCTCGCGGTAGTCCTCCACGTCACCGGGCGCGATCTCGACATCGAAGTAGGCGTGCACCTCCTCGATGAACGAGATCCGCGCACCGGCGAACTTGCGGCCGGAACATTCCAGGGCCCGCAGATGGACGTCGAGGAATTCGGCCCGCTCGGCCACGAGGCCCGCCTCGGGCAGTTCCTTGCGCAATGCCGCTGCACGCGTAGCCAACTCGTGCGGCTCCGGCGCGGGACCGTCGTCCACGGCCCGGCGCAGCGCCGGATCACCGGTGTACGCGTCGACGAAGCCGGACTCGAGGCGGTCGAATGCCAGCCCCAGCCGCAGGTATTCGGTCACGAGCGGATGCGCCTGCATGACCATCGACCTTATCCGCTGCGCATTGCGGCGGGCACGACATCCGCGAGAGAAACATCACTCGTAGTTACCGGCCGGTAGTTACACCCCGCGTGCGGCAGACTGTTGACCCAGAGGACAATTCGGCTATGCGAGGACTGTGGACCGAGCGGGCGTCGTGTTTACCGATTCGAGGGCGTGGGTAAGTGGCGCGGATGAGCGAGCCGAGTCCCTATGTGGAATTCGACCGGAAACAGTGGCGCACGCTGCGGAAGTCGACTCCCCTGGTGCTCACCGAGGAAGAACTGATCGGTCTGCGCGGACTCGGTGAGCAGATCGACCTCGAGGAGGTCGCCGAGGTCTACCTGCCCCTCGCGCGACTGATCCACCTGCAGGTCGCGGCACGGCAGCGGTTGTTCGCCGCCACCGCGACCTTCCTCGGGGAAACCCATCCCGATCGCCAGGTTCCGTTCGTGATCGGCATCGCGGGCAGCGTCGCGGTGGGCAAATCCACCACCGCCCGCGTGCTGCAGGCGCTGCTGGCGCGCTGGGATCACCATCCCCGGGTGGATCTGGTCACCACGGACGGATTCCTGTATCCCACTGCCGAACTCACCCAGCGCGGCATCATGCATCGCAAGGGCTTCCCGGAGAGTTACGACCGCCGCAAATTGCTGCGATTCGTCACCGAGGTGAAATCCGGCGCCGCCGAGGTGTGCGCCCCGATGTATTCGCACATTCTCTACGACATCATGCCCGGCGAGTTCCACTGCGTGCGGCAGCCCGACATTCTCATCGTGGAAGGCCTCAATGTCCTGCAGACCGGCCCTCGGCTGATGGTGTCGGACCTGTTCGATTTCTCCATCTACGTCGACGCGCGCATCGAGGACATCGAGAACTGGTATGTGAACCGCTTTCTGTCGCTGCGCAAGACGGCCTTCGCGGATCCGAAATCACACTTCCACCATTACTCCCGGTTCACCGACAAGGAGGCCACGATCGCCGCGCAGGAGATCTGGAACGCCACCAACCGGCCCAATCTGGTGGAAAACATCCTGCCCACCCGCCCCCGCGCAACCCTGGTGCTGCGCAAGGATTCCGACCACACCATCAATCGGATTCGGCTGCGGAAATTGTAGATTCCGGCCAAAAGCACTTTTGGCCGGGATCAAATCTTCCAGGCCGCGTCCAGGCGCGCGGCGACGTCTATATCGCGTACGGCGGCGATATGGGGCTTGCGGATCTCCTTGGCTATGTACCGCGCCACGAAACGGCGGATCTCATGGTCCACACTGGCCAGAATGCGCAGCAGCTGGCCGCGTTTGGTAGCGGTGGCGACATTGATCCGCACATCACCGGAGCGCGGCTCGGCGATATCGATGATCACCCGCAGCGGCTCGGCGGTGCGGACGGTTAGATGGAGATGGACATAGCCGTCGACCTCGAACCGATGCCGGTCCACGGCCAGGTCCAGCAGCAGGTCGACGGCGAGCGGGATGGCGAGTTCGAAGTGGATGTGGTCGCCCACGTCGCGCAGTAATCTCGGCTCCCCCAGTTGGACCTGTGCCGATACCTTGGCCAAGCGCCCCGGCCCCACCCCGATCGGGCCGAAATCGAATGCGGCGCCGGTCAACTGCGCGAAGGCGCCCGAGATGCGCCGCTCCGACGCGGCATACTCCAGAAACCGCCGCCCGAACTCCTCGTAGCTGATGTAGGTAGTCGGCTCCTCGTCCGCCGCCACCGCGCCACGCTGCCCGGCCACGCTCTCATTCATGGTGGCGACGGTACGCGAGCGATCAGGGCCGCAAGCGCACGATCATGCAATGCAACACAGCCTGGACCGGGTCGTTATGTTCGCTCACCACGTCCGGGCTAGGCCCCGTACCGGCGGTGCCGCGCGGCGTAGTCGCGCAGCGCACGCAGGAAGTCCACCCGCCGGAATTCCGGCCAGTACGCCTCGGTGAACCAGATCTCCGAATACGCGCTCTGCCACAGCAGGAATCCCGACAGCCGCTGCTCGCCGGAGGTGCGGATGACCAGGTCCGGATCGGGCTGACCGGAGGTGTACAGGTGCTGCCCGATGGCGTTGACGGTGATCGACTGAACCAGATCCTCGCCGGTCTCCCCCGCCGCCATCTCCTGGCGCACCAGCTTGCGCGCGGCGTCGGCGATCTCCTGGCGACCGCCGTAACCGATGGCGACGTTGACGTGCACGCCACGGCGGCCCTGCGTCTCGTCGGCCGCCTTCTGCACCCGCCGCGCCACCTCCCCCGGCAGCTTGTCGAGTGTGCCGACGATGCGCACCCCCCAGTCCTTCTCCGGCGCCGACAACTCCTCGACGATGTCGGGGATCACCTCGAACAGGGTCTCCAACTCGTCGCTGCCCCGGCTCAGATTCTCGGTGGACAGCAGGTAGACCGTGACCATCTCGATGCCCTCGGCCTGGCACCAGCCGACCAGTTCGGCGATCTTCAGCGCGCCGACCCGATGCCCGTGGCTGACATCGGTGAACCCGTTCTCCCGTGCCCAGCGGCGATTACCGTCGCACACGACCGCGACATGGCGTGGATGTTGTTTGCCCGCCAGCTGTTTCGACAGCCGCGCCTCGTAGATGCGATACGGGAGACCACGCACCCGACTAGCCAGCTTCACGAACAGCCACCCTACGCCCGTCCGCCGATCCCGATTCGAAGCCATACACGTTGGGCGCCATCGAGCTGATCATCGGCCGTCGCGTCTCATACCATCCGGCGACCGCTCTCCCGCGGGTACAGTGGCGAGGACAACAACCTACGGTACCGTAGGTTACTGAGGAGGTAACTAGTGGCGGATACGGTGCGCCAGGCCGAGGCGGTGCTCGGGGCGGCCCTCGAAGAGCTGCGGGAGCTGCCGCTCAAGCCGCGGCTGCGCGGGTGGATTCACACCTACGCCGTCGGGATCGCGGCGGTCGCGGTGGTCGCCCTGGTCGTAGCGGCGTCGACCGTCTCGGCGACCGCGGCGTGGTCGACGCTGGTGTACGGGCTGACCGTGTGCGGCGTCTTCGGGGTCAGCGCCGTCTACCACCGGGTGACCTGGCGCACCGAGCAGGCGCGCATCCACATGAAGCGGGCCGATCACTCGATGATCTTCCTGTTCATCGCGGGCAGCTATACGCCCTTCGCGCTGCTGGGGCTGCCGGGTCGCACCGGGATCACGCTGCTGGCCGTGGTGTGGGCGGGCGCGGTGGCCGGGGTCGCGCTGAAACTGCTGTGGCCGACGGCGCCGCGCTGGGTCGGCGTGCCGCTGTATCTGCTGCTGGGGTGGGCGATCGTGCCGGTCGCGGCGACGCTCACGCACAATGTCGGCGTCGCCCCGATGGTGCTGCTGCTGATCGGCGGGCTCGCCTACAGCGGGGGCGCGATCCTGTACGCGACGCACTGGCCCGATCCGTGGCCCGACACCTTCGGCCATCACGAGTTCTTCCATGCCGCAACGGTTCTGGCGGCGCTGTGCCACTACATCGCGATCTGGCTGGTCGTCCTGGGATGACCCACCGCGGGTGACGCAGCCGACAAGATCGACCGGAACGCGACACCGCCCACTGTCCGGGTTCTATGCTCCGCCATGATGAACCGGCTGATTCTGTGGGCACTGCGAGCGCGCTGGGGGCTGTCCCTCGTCGTGCTGGCCTGCAATCTCGGCGGCCTGGGTGTCATCGTCTGTGAGCTGTGGCTCAGCGGATTCCTCGGGCGGCTCGGGCCGGACTGGCAGACCGCGCTGGCCCAGGCCGCGATCTATCCGGCCATCGGGGCGGCGGCCGGGATCGTGCTCGCGGTGCGCGACCGGTTCTATTACTTCGGCTGGCTGGATCAGGGGCGTAAACCCGGCACGGCGGAGGCCCGGCGGCTGCTGAAGCTGCCGATCGCGATCACGCTGCGCGCCCTGGCCATCTGGCTGCCCGGCGTGATCATCGCGACCGCGTTCTTCGCCCATGTGATCCCGTCGCGGTCCATCGCGGTCATCGGCGCGATGTTCACCCTGGGCGCGTTCGAGTCGGCCGGATTCACCTTCCTCGTGGTCGATCGGCTGATCCGGCCGACGATTCCGCTCGCGTCGACCGTACTCGGCGGCTCCATGCACTGGAGTTCGACCGTGCTGAACCGGCTGGTCGTGTCGTGGGCGGTCGCCGGGGCGATGCCGCTGCTCATGCTGATCACGGTGCTCGCCGATCCGGTGGCGACCGCCGAGGACCGCATCCGCACCGCGGTCTACATGTCGGTCGTCGGCCTGACAGTGGGCGCGCTGACCACGGCCACGCTGGCCCGCGCGGTGGCGGCGCCGATGCGGACGCTGCGCCGCGCGCTGGACCGCATCGCCCGCGGCGAACTCGACGTCCGGGTACCGGTCGGCAGCGCCAGCGAGATCGGTCGGTTGGAACACTCGGTGAACGAGCTGGCGGTGAACCTGTCCGAGCGCGAGCGGATGCGCGCGGTGTTCGGCCGCCACGTCGGCAACGAGGTCGCCGAGCGGGCGCTCGCCTCCGGGCTCGATCTGACCGGCGACATCCGGTCGGTGACCGCGCTGTTCGTCGACGTCGTCGGCTCGGTGGAGCTGTCCACCGGGCTGGAGCCCAGTGAGTTCGTGGCCAAGCTGAACCGGCTGCTGACGATCGTGGTGTCGGCCACCGAGGACAACGGCGGGCTGGTCAACAAGTTCGAGGGCGACGCGGCGCTGTGCGTCTTCGGCGCACCGATCGCGTTGCGCGACAACGCCACTCCCGCCCTGCGCGCGGCGCGTCGCATCCGCGACGAGGTGGCCGCGGCCGCTGAGCTGGACATCGGAATAGGCGTCGCCCGGGGCATGGTGTTCGCCGGGGACGTCGGCACCGACACCCGGCTCGAGTTCACCGTGATCGGCGACGCCGTCAACGAGGCCGCCCGGCTCACCACGGAGGCCAAACACGTGGACCGCCGAATCCTGGTGAGCCAGGCGGTAATCGAGGCCGCGACAGGCGACGAGCGCACCAAATGGGCCCTCTACGAAACCATCCAACTACGCGGCCGAGCCGAACCGACGGCCTGCTGGACCGACACTCCCCCTGTCCCCCTGCCGAACGACGGCCCCGCCGAGCCGAAGGCGAACGACACCGCCGAGCCGAAGGCGAACGGCACCGACACCGACACCGACACCGAGGCGTCTATCACCGAATCGCCCAGCATCAAGCCGCCCGACGCCACAGCGTCCACCACCGCCCCCGGCACGCCGCACATGACCCCCCGCCAGACATAACCCCCGGGCACACGCCACCTCGGCAGGCCTAGCGGCCACAGACACACCGGCAGGCTTAGCAGGCACAACACACCGGCCGGCCTAGCAGGCACAAACACTCCAGCCGGCCTAACAGGCACAAACACTCCGACCGGCCTAACAGGCACAAACACTCCAGCCGGCCTAACAGGCACAAACACTCCGACCGGCCTAACAGGCACAAACACTCCGACCGGCCTAACAGGCACAAACACACCGGCCGGCCTAACAGGGAGGTACGTCATTCCGGCGTGCTTTTGGCCGGAATCCACTCCGGCCGACCCGCGTCCGCTCAGGGCTTCCAGACGATCTTGCCGCCCTGGAAGTCCTGGGCCTTGCCGCCCTGGTAGTCGTACTCGTCGCTGGTCGGGTAGCCGTAGCGGCCCTTCTCGGCGACCTCGCTGGTCCAGGTGTCGCGGATGGCGCCCCACACCGCGTGGGCGCCGGTCTTCGGCGACCAGTACACGACGCCCCCGTTGAACAAGCTGTAGCGGCCCTGTCCGTCGCGACCCGCCTTCTGCTCGTCGGTGACCGGGAAGCCCAGCGCCCCGTTCTCCCAGCCCAGCGCGCCCCACTTGTCGCGGATGAAACCGCCGACGGCATGCGCGTCCGTACCGATGGACCAGTAGATGGAGATATTGCGTTCGAAGGGCTGGAACTTGCCGCCCCGACCCACGTCCGCCTCGGGGCCGACCGGATTGCCGAAGGTGTTGAAGCCGCCCGCACGGTCGTACTCGGCCTCGATGGCCCCGCCGACGTCGAAGTTCCCGATGGGACGCGCCTCGGCGGCGCCCACGGTGGTGGTCAGCACCGCGGCCACGGCGACGGCCAGCACGCCGTAGCCGGACATGCGTGCGGAACGTTTTCTTCGACGTAGCAGTGTCACGAGTGCTCCCTGCGCCTGAGTTCTATTTGCCTGATAGTTGCTATCGGTCCGGGCGACTCCACGGGGGAGTGCCCCAGACCCTATCGAGATCGGTCGCAGGACGTCGATCGTTACCGGTCCGAGACCAATGCCGCAGCGAGTTCGGTAGGATCCGACACCGGAAGGTCGCAGACCGCGCCGCGACACACGTAGGCGGCGGGCCGCTCCGAGATCGTCTGGCGATCGGCCAGCAACGGCATCGAGTTCGGCGCGCCCGCCACGACCGCGGCCCCGCCCGGCGCCCGACGGCGAGCCGTCACGGTCAGCTCCGCGGTCTCCGGGTCGGCGCCGGGCGGCAGCGCGATCGCGACCTGGATCGGTCCCCGCAGCGCCGCCTCGGCCACGGCCAGCCACTGACCACCCGAGCGCGGGGCGCGGGCGAGCACGATCGCGCCGCGCTGCAGGGTCTGCTCGGCCAATTCGCGATAGCGGGCGGTGCGGGTGGCGTCGGCGAGGACCGACGCGGTCAGCAGCGTCTCGGCGAAGGACGAAGTCCCAGACGGGGTGGCGCCGTCCATCGGATCGCGGGGGCGGCTCACCAGGGCCTCGGCATCGTCGGCGGTATCGAACCAGGCGCCCGGCACCGCCGGGTCGGCGAAATGCTGGATGGCCGTGTCGATCAGGCGCCGCGCGAGCTCGAGCCAGTCGGCGTCGCCGGTGGCCTGGTGCAGGCTCAGCAGGCCGGTGGCCAGCCAGGCGTAGTCCTCGAGCACACCCGCCGCCGCTCCGGGCACACCGCCGAGCGAGGCGCGCACCAGCCTGCCGTCGATCAGGTGCTCCGACAACAGGAATCGCGCGCAGCGCGCGGCCGCGTCCACCCAGTCCGGGCGAGCCAGTCCCGCGCCCGCCTCGGCCAAGGCGGTGATCGCCATGCCGTTCCAGGCGGTGACCACCTTGTCGTCGCGGTCCGGCTGCGGACGCTCGCCCCGCGCCTGCCGGAGCCGATCCCGGACCCGGTCGAGGCGTGCGGTGTCCTCCGGATCGGAGTAGCGGGTCGGGACCGAGGCGCCGTGTTCGAAGTTGCCCTCGCGGGTGACCCCGAAAACCTCTGCGGCCCAGGCACCGTCGTCCGCACCGAGCACTTCGTCCAGTTGCGCCGGGGTCCACACGTAGGTGGCGCCCTCGACACCGGGGGCACCCGGTTCCACGTGTGTGTCGGCGTCCAGCGCGGAGGCGAAGGCGCCCTCGCCGGTACCCAGGTCGTCGATCAGGAACTGCGCCGTCTCCTGGGCAATTCGCAACGGAAGCTGTTGCTGCGCAGGGTTGTTCGACCCGCGCCGCGCCAGATGCGCGTAGGCGCGCAACAACTGAGCGTTGTCGTAGAGCATCTTCTCGAAATGCGGCACCACCCAGGCGGCGTCGACCGAATAGCGCGCGAAGCCGCCGCGCAGCTGGTCGTAGATGCCGCCGCGGGCCATCGCGGCGGCCGTCGCCGAGACCGCCCGCAGCGCCTGCTCGTCGCCGGTGCGCTCGTGATGCCGAAGCAGCCCCTCCAGCAACGCCGATGGCGGAAACTTCGGTGCGCCACCGAATCCCGCGAAACGCTCGTCGACATCGCGCAGCACGGCGGCAACCGCGTGGTGCAGCAACTGGGGCCCGAGGGTCAGCTCGCTGTCGGGCAGCCCTGCGGCCTGCTCCCGCAGCGCCTGCGCCACCTGCCCCGCCGCCTGGTTCACCTCGTCGCGCCGACTGCGCCAGGTCTCGGTAACCGCATTCAGCAACTGCGTGAACGACGGCATCCCGCCGCGGGGCTCCTTCGGGTAGTAGGTCCCGCAATAGAAGGGCTCACCGTCCGGAGTCAGGAAGCAGGTCATCGGCCACCCACCCTGCCCGGTCATGGCAACCGTGGCAGTCATATACACCGCATCCAGATCGGGCCGCTCCTCCCGATCCACCTTCACACACACGAAGTTCTCATTCATCACCACCGCAGTAGCCGCATCCTCGAACGACTCGTGCGCCATCACATGACACCAAATGAGTTGTTATGTGCCGTAGCTACCAGTGGCAAGACGCATACCCAACTGACAACAGTATGGGCACGTCTCGCCTGGTAGCTTCAGCACTCGCCTCCTTCCCCCACTCCCACCAATCCACTGGATTGGCAGAGTGCTGTCGCAGGTACGGCGACGTAGCACTACCCAACCGGTTCATGCCCCCACCCTACGGCCCTTTGCCAGGGGTAGTTGGAACTCCCCCTGGCGGCCGCCCCATGGCAGCTATCCGGCCGCGAGACAACCCCCGTCGCAACGGGAGGAGCCGTCCGACGAACGGCAGTATGCGACATGACTGTGCACAGCCGCCGGGAGGCTTGCGTGGTTGAAATGATACTCACCGGGAAGCGCCTTCGCTTGTGGCACGAATACCACGACGAAGGCCGTAACGGCTGCGAGCGCAGCCGCAATGACAGTTACCGAGCGTGCCTCCGCACGGATACCGCTCTGCATTCGTACTCCCCCTGTGGAATGTATTCTATCTCAACGTCGACCGCATCGCCCTCTTGCAACGCGAGTACGTCCCCCTGCTCAACGCTGGACAGGTGAAACCACACCGGCGGACCATCCGGCCGAGTCAGCACGCCGGTACCGTTCCGGATGTTCCAGCGGTGCACCGTGGCCTGCTCCACAACCCGCTCCCTTCCCTACGCCGACGCCAGCACTCCATAATCGCACGACCGGCAGGTTCCGTCACCCAATTCACCGCCGCCGCAGGCCAGCCCACCGCGGCCTCCGACACACGACCAACCCCCAGCACCCCCGGCCCGGAGACACCGGCTGATATAGCGAACGACCTCTCTCCGAAACATGTTCGGAGAGAGGCCACTTCGTACACCAATCGCTCTCGGGACCATCAGCCCCACCGACGACTCCCAGCTTGCCTACCCCTTCAGAGCAATCAGGCCAAGTCGTCGAACTCGCCAGCCTTTACTCCTTTGATCCAGGCCGCCATCTCCGCTCGGGTAAAATCAAGGGTTCCGGCATCGCGCCGGTTCGAGTTGCGGACCAAAATTTCACCGTTCGGAGCGGCGGCAACTTCAACACACGTCCCGTTGTCCGTGTAGCTGGACACGCGCCATTCCAGGCCGTCAGCGCTCATTTCCTACTTCTCCATTCCTGTGCTAGTTCGTCTATGAACTTTCGCGATTTGTCGACGGATAGGGATATTTTCGTTGCGTGCTCGAATGCAGAGCTGAAATATCCAACTTCTTCAGCATCGGTGATGAACTGCCCTCCGCCGTACTGTTCCAGGTGAACACGCGGAGTCGAACCCCAGGGGTGCGACAGGATGCTGAATGCACCCAGACGCCGTGCTTCGTGCTGTCCGGCGTCGAAGGTTACGACCCGAACGGTGACGTTCGGGAGTTCTGAGAGTTCGATCAGTGTTTCCAGTTGCTCGGTCATCGTCGCCGGGTCGCCAACCTTGAGCCTCAGCGCCCACTCCGGCTGAATCACCAAGAGTCTCAAGTCCTGATTCCGAACACGCTTCTGCCGGTAGATCCGCTGTTCGACCGCGCTCTGAACATAGGTATCCGAGGCCCCCGAGATGCCGACACGGCTTACCAAAGCTGCTGTGTACGAACGGGTTTGGAGCAACCCGTGTACAGCCCGAGGCTCATAGCTCTCAATAGCGTCCGCAGACTGCTCACCCGCCAGATAGGTGTTAACCCAATCAGGCATCTCTCCAACTCCCTGGGGGATGCTGCTCAGCATGGCGTTCAGCTCCTGAAGGCTGACGCCCAATGCTTCAGCGTACGCGGGTCGCTGGTTCGGCTGCGGTGTGCTCTCCCCACGCTCCCACTTGCCTATCGTGGTGCGGTCCACTTGGGCCAACTCGGCTACTTCTTCCTGGTTCTTACCGGTGGCCTTGCGAGCTTGAATCAGTCGTTCCCGTCGCATGGATGCATCATAGTTCCATCTTGACGTCTGTGGAGTGAGACACATTCCCAGCGCAACATAGGTGCTGGCTCCCCGGTCCGTTCAGGCCCCCGTCGCAGGCCGGAGACGCCGACGAACCCGTTGACCGGTGGGAGTGACACCATGAACCAGGAGCAAGGAAGCCTCACCGTAGCCCAAGCTCGCGCGTTGCGGGCTCTGGATTGCGGAGGAGCGCTCACCGAGCGGCAGGTAAGGACCGCAGCGAGACTCACCGGCTGGGAAATCCGCCGAGTCATCGCAAACCTCCACGGTCGCGGACTCATCGCGCACGGCGGCCACCCTGACCGCTTCCAAATCACTCGCCTCGGCCAGAACACCTTGGCCACCAAGCCATCTACCTACGGGAACCTCCGGCCTGACAGGTCTCGCCAGTGGGCAATGACACCCGGAGCTATAGGATAAGGAAGCCGAAAAATGTTGCACCGCACACGAATTAAGAATCTGATCACCGGTTGGCGCGTCTGCGGTCACGATGTGCAGATCGTATTCCTTCGTGACTTGCAGGACCGTCGCACACCCGGATACCGGATGCGTGCGGACGGCAGCCATCTACCGATGCCCGCTGACACTGAAACCGGCTACGTGACCTTCGACGAACGCACGCCGCCCGACCTCGCGCAGGCCCGTGAATGGTTCCCCGAACATCACGCCCTCTGGAATGAGGTCAAGGCCGACTACTGGCGAATCGTCAACCCTCCCAACGGGTACCGCACCGAGGACCTACCGCTACCTCCTCGCATCCCGCCCCACGTTCCAGCTCGACTGAAAGGCGACTTCCACCCGTGACCCCGCACCACGTCTCTCAGTGGCAGGTCGAGCAAGTCACTCAGTGGGCGATCGTGACTCTCGGGCGGGGGTGCGGCCGCCACGACGGCCCGTGCCCGTTGGGTTGGTGGGGTCCCTATTCGCGTGCCGAGGCCGAAGAGGCGATCCGATTCGTCGCGTCAGGCCACATCGCTCACCTGGTACCGGTCATGACCAACCGCAACCAGCGCCGCCCCACTACCCCTGCCGAATTGCCGCAGAGGACCGAAGCCTGACCGCGCTGACGCCCTCGGTATCGCTCGCCAAACAACGGCAGTCCCGATTAGACAGGAGCACCTGACACTGTGACCAGCCCCGACGAGGAAGTGATCCGGATTCTTGCTCACGCCGACCCGAGCAGCCCCAGCTTGGACGCCTACGTCATCGTGACCCTGACCCGACCACATGGCAGCACCGAGCCGGTATGGCGACCATTCGCGACGTACGGGCCAATGACATTCGACGTGGCGGAGGACTTCCTCAACCGGCTCGCTACCGCGACGTCAAGGTTCAGGCACGAGCCGACTTGAACCGTCCCGGGTTTGGGGCCGCTTCCTTTCTTGAGGAAGATGGTCTCCATCATGTCGAAGC